>CAIXNB010000218.1 GCA_903920695.1 uncultured beta proteobacterium | reverse complement strand
GATGACGTGCAGGGTCGTACCAAGGTGTACGAAAGCATCGTCAAGGGTGAACACTCGATCGACGCCGGCATGCCGGAATCGTTCAACGTGCTGGTCAAGGAAATTCGCTCACTCGGTATTGATATCGAGCTGGAACGGTCCTGATTCGTCGACAACTGATTAAAAGGAAACAAGCGTCATGAAATCATTACTCGACCTGTTCAAGCAATTTACGCCCGATGAGCATTTCAGTGCCATCAAGATCGGCATGGCTTCGCCCGAGAAGATCCGCTCCTGGTCTTTCGGTGAAGTCAAGAAACCCGAAACCATCAACTACCGCACCTTCAAGCCCGAGCGTGATGGCCTGTTCTGCGCCAAGATTTTTGGCCCGATCAAGGACTACGAATGCCTGTGCGGCAAGTACAAGCGCCTCAAGCATCGCGGTGTGATCTGCGAGAAGTGCGGCGTTGAAGTGACCCAGACCAAGGTGCGCCGCGAGCGCATGGGCCACATCGACCTGGCCGCACCCTGCGCCCACATCTGGTTCCTGAAATCGTTGCCGTCGCGTCTGGGCCTGGTGCTCGACATGACCCTGCGTGACATCGAACGCGTGCTCTACTTCGAAGCCTATGTGGTGACCGATCCCGGCATGACACCGTTGAAGAAGTTCAGCATCATGTCGGAAGACGACTTTGACGCCAAGTTCAAGGAATACGGCGACGAGTTCCAGGCCAAGATGGGCGCCGAAGGCATCAAGGACCTGCTGCAAAGCATCGACATCGAAGGCTCGATCGAGAAGCTGCGCAACGACCCGACCGGCTCCGAACTGAAGATCAAGAAGAATACCAAGCGCCTCAAGCTGCTTGAAGCGTTCAAAAAATCGGGCATCAAGCCCGAGTGGATGGTGCTCGAAGTGCTGCCCGTGTTGCCGCCGGATTTGCGTCCGCTGGTGCCGCTCGATGGTGGCCGCTTTGCCACCTCCGATCTGAACGATTTGTACCGTCGCGTCATCAACCGCAACAGCCGCCTGCGCCGTCTGCTCGAACTCAAGGCGCCCGAGATCATTGCGCGCAACGAGAAGCGCATGCTGCAAGAAGCGGTGGACTCGCTGCTGGACAACGGGCGTCGTGGCAAGGCCATGACCGGCGCCAACAAGCGCGCCCTGAAGTCGCTGGCCGACATGATCAAGGGCAAGAGCGGCCGTTTCCGCCAGAACTTGCTGGGCAAACGGGTCGATTACTCGGGCCGTTCCGTCATCGTGGTGGGCCCGACGCTCAAACTGCATCAGTGCGGCTTGCCCAAGCTGATGGCGTTGGAGCTCTTCAAGCCCTTCATCTTTGCGCGCCTGGAAGCCATGGGCATTGCCACCACCATCAAGGCGGCCAAGAAGGAAGTCGAATCCGGCACGCCGGTGGTTTGGGACATCCTGGAAGAGGTGATCAAGGAGCACCCTGTGATGCTCAACCGTGCGCCAACCCTGCACCGCCTGGGCATTCAGGCCTTCGAGCCGATCCTGATCGAAGGCAAGGCGATTCAGCTGCACCCGCTGGTTTGCGCCGCCTTTAACGCCGACTTTGACGGTGACCAGATGGCTGTTCACGTGCCCTTGTCGGTTGAAGCGCAGGTTGAGTGCCGCACCCTGATGCTGGCCTCGAACAACGTGCTGTTCCCGTCCAATGGCGAACCGTCGATCGTGCCGTCGCAGGACGTGGTGCTGGGTCTGTACTACACGACGCGCGACCGCATCAACGCCAAGGGCGAAGGCCTGATCTTCTCCGACGTCGGTGAAGTCCAGCGTGCCTTCGATGCGGGCGAGGTCGATTTGACGGCGCGCATCAACGTGCGCCTGACCGAGTACACCAAGGACAAGCAAACCGGTGAACTGCTGCCGTCAACCAAGCTCTGGGAAACCACGGCCGGGCGCGCCCTGCTGTCGGAAATCCTGCCCAAGGGCCTGCCGTTTTCGAACATCAACAAGGCGCTGAAGAAAAAGGAAATTTCCAAGCTCATCAACGTCTCGTTCCGCAAGTGCGGTCTCAAGGAGACCGTGGTGTTTGCCGACAAGCTGCTGCAATACGGTTTCCGCCTGGCCACCAAGGCCGGCATTTCGATCTGCATCGACGACATGCTGGTGCCGTCCGAGAAGCCCGGCATCATCGAACGCGCTGAAAAAGAGGTCAAGGAAATCGCCCAGCAGTACACCTCGGGTCTGGTGACATCTGGCGAGCGTTACAACAAGGTGGTCGACATCTGGGGCAAGGCCGGTGACGAAGTCTCCAAGACCATGATGTCCCAACTGTCGAAGGAAATGGTGACGGACCGCCACGGCAATCGGGTGCAGCAGGAATCGTTCAACTCCATCTACATGATGGCCGACTCCGGCGCGCGCGGCTCTGCCGCCCAGATTCGCCAGGTGGCGGGTATGCGCGGCTTGATGGCCAAGCCGGACGGCTCCATCATTGAGACGCCGATCACGGCGAACTTCCGCGAAGGTCTCAATGTGTTGGAGTACTTCATCTCCACCCACGGCGCTCGCAAGGGTCTCGCGGATACGGCCTTGAAGACTGCCAACTCGGGTTATCTGACGCGTCGTCTGGTCGACGTGACACAGGATCTGGTGGTGACGGAACAGGACTGTGGCACACATGGCGGCTACCTGATGCGCGCCATCGTTGAAGGTGGTGAAGTCATTGAATCCCTGCGTGACCGGATTCTGGGCCGCACCGCGGCTGACGACATCCTGCATCCGGAGAACCGTTCCGTACTGGCCACGGCCGGTACCATGCTGGACGAAGACCTGATCGAAGAGCTCGAACTCGCCGGCGTTGACGAGGCCAAGGTGCGCACCGCACTGACTTGTGAAACCCGTTTCGGTATCTGCGCCAAATGCTATGGCCGCGATCTGGGCCGCGGTGGTCTGGTCAACGGTGGTGAAGCGGTTGGCGTCATTGCCGCGCAGTCGATCGGCGAACCCGGTACCCAGCTGACCATGCGTACCTTCCACATCGGTGGTGCGGCATCGCGCGCGGCCATTGCGTCGAGCGTCGAAGCCAAGTCCAACGGCACCATTGGCTTTAACGCCACCATGCGCTATGTGACGAATGGCAAGAAGGAGCAGGTGGTGATTTCCCGTTCCGGCGAGATCGTCATCCATGACGAGCACGGCCGTGAGCGCGAGCGCCACAAGGTGCCGTACGGCGCGGTGCTGGCGGTGAAGGCCGATCAGGTCATCAAGTCGGGCGTGATTCTGGCCAACTGGGACCCGCTGACACGCCCCATCATCACCGAGTTCGCCGGCAAGGCCCACTTCGAGAATGTCGAAGAAGGTCTGACGGTGGCCAAGCAGGTGGACGAGGTAACTGGTCTGTCAACCATGGTCGTGATCGATCCGAAGCGCCGTGGCGCAGCCAAGGTCGTGCGGCCTCAGGTCAAGCTGATCGATGGAACCGGCAATGAAGTGAAGATTCCTGGCACCGATCACTCGGTGACCATTGGCTTCCCGGTTGGCGCGCTGGTTCAGGTGCGTGACGGTCAGGATGTCGGCCCTGGCGAAGTGCTGGCCCGCATCCCGATCGAAGGTCAGAAGACGCGCGATATTACCGGCGGTTTGCCGCGTGTGGCCGAGCTGTTCGAGGCACGTTCACCCAAGGACAAGGGCGTGCTGGCTGAGATGACCGGTACCGTCTCCTTCGGCAAGGAGACCAAGGGCAAGATCCGTCTGCAGATCACCGATCCGGATGGCGCTGTCTGGGAAGAACTGGTGCCCAAGGAGAAGAGCATCATCGTGCACGAAGGCCAGGTGGTGAATAAGGGTGAAAGCGTGGTTGACGGCCCGGCTGATCCGCAAGACATCCTGCGCCTGCTCGGCTCCGAAGAACTGGCGCGCTACATCGTGGATGAAGTGCAGGACGTCTATCGCTTGCAGGGCGTGAAGATCAACGACAAGCACATCGAAGTGATTGTTCGCCAGATGTTGCGCCGTGTCGTCGTTGAGAATGCAGGCGATTCGACCTACATCAACGGTGAACAGGTGGAGCGCTCGGAGATGCTCAATACCAACGACGCCTTGCGCGCCGATGGCAAGATTGCAGCCTCCTTCACCAACCTGCTGCTGGGCATTACCAAGGCGTCCCTGTCGACCGACAGTTTCATCAGCGCCGCTTCCTTCCAGGAAACAACCCGCGTGCTGACCGAAGCTGCGATCATGGGCAAACGCGACGAGTTGCGCGGCCTTAAGGAAAACGTCATCGTTGGCCGCTTGATCCCGGCCGGCACCGGCATGGCCTATCACGAGGCCCGCAAAGTCCGCGAGAACATGGACGATGTGGAGCGGCGCGCCATTGCTGAAGCCGAGGCGGCTGAGCTGGCCGGCGATGTGGATGCTGCAGCTCAAGCCAATGAAGGAGCCGTGTCCGAATAAGACGCGCTTTGCTCCTGATCTGGCAGCGCCTCAAGTCCTTCGATAGCGGCTTGGGGCGCTTTTTATTGCGGTTGAAGATGTGTGCTTGACTGGCTAGGGAGGTTGAACGAAATGAGCAACTCCGTCATGGTCTGGCTTGCCGTTGCCGTGCTGCTGTTCTGGGCGATGGGGGCCTACAACCGACTGGTACGCTGTCGCTCGCAGGGCATTCTTGCCTTTGCCGTTCTGGACGGGCTGTTCAGCCAATACGTGGCGCTGGTCAAGACCCATGCGCCGGATGCGCAGGGTGATGAAACCTGTCGGGCGATCTGGCTTGGATTCTCGGCCGCCGCAGAACAGTTCAACGCCTGTCTCAGAGGCGCGCGGGCGCAGCCTTTGCATGGACCGGCGATGAATGCCTTGCGAACGGCCCACGCGACATTGTTTGAATCGTCGAGGCGCGTGCATGATCTGAGCGCCGAGCCACTTGCGCCCGCCTGGCTGCAGGGTCTGCAACTGGAATGGGAGCAGCTTGCCATCAAGTCCGACATGGCCCGCATTGAATTCAACCGGACGGTTACGAATTACAACGACGCCATCGGCCAGTTTCCGGCGCTGCTTTTGGCCTGGCTTTTCGGTTTCAAGCCGGGGCAAACAATTTAACTTTTTTCATGAACGCAACTGATCCGAGTATTCCCCTGTGGCGCCAATTGCAGGCGGTTGCCGCCGTCCTGCAGGCCATCCGCGGTGGTGTTTCTGGAACCGCCGCGCTGAACCCGGTAGCGCCGGAGTTGCGTCCCGGCGTGCAGGCGTTGATTTTTCATGTCCTGCGCTCGCTCGGGCGGGCGCAGGCGCTGCGCCAGTTGTTGGCACAGCGCACACCGCCGCCACCCGCCGATGCCCTGCTGTGCACGGCGCTGGCACTGGCATGGCAGGCGCAAGACGCGCCTTACGAAGTGTTTACGCTGGTCAATCAGGCGGTGGAGGCGGCCAAGCGCGGTCCGGCCACGCAGCAACAGGCCAGCTTCATCAATGCCTGCCTGCGCCGCTTCCTGCGCGAACGCGAGGCGCTGGTCGCCGCGACCGACACCAACCCGGTGGCATGCTGGAACCACCCGCAGTGGTGGATCAATCGCCTGCAAAAGGATTGGCCGGACCGCTGGCAGCAGATTCTTGCCGCGAACAACCGACATGCGCCGATGAGCCTGCGCGTCAACACCCGGCGCACCAGCGTGTCGGCCTACCTGCAGACGCTGACTGCGGCGGGTCTGGGCGCGGTGGGCGAGGGCGCCACAGGTGTCACGCTGGACCAGCCGCGACCCGTGCCGGAGATACCGGGGTTTGCTGCCGGCCTGGTCTCAGTGCAGGATGGCGCGGCGCAACTCGCCGCACCCCTGCTGCTGTCGGGTCTGGCGGCGTCAGACCCCTTGCGGGTGCTGGACGCCTGCGCCGCACCCGGGGGCAAGACAGCGCATCTACTTGAATTCGCCGATTGCAATGTGACGGCGCTCGAGATTGATCCCCAGCGCGCCCTTCGGATTCATCAGACGGTGCAGCGGCTCGGCTTGCAGGCGACGGTCGTGGTGGCAGATGCGGCGGCCCCGTCAAGCTGGTGGGATGGCCAATTGTTTGACGCCATCCTGCTGGACGCGCCATGCTCGGCGTCGGGCATTGTGCGCCGGCACCCGGACGTGCGCTGGCTGCGGCGCGAGACCGATATTGCCCAATTGGTCGCGATCCAGGCCCGCTTGCTCAAGCTGCTATGGCCCCTGCTCAGGCCCGGTGGGCGCCTGCTCTACTGCACCTGCTCGGTGTTCAAGGCCGAGGGGCAGCATCAGCTGCAAACGTTTCTTGCGCGCAACACCGACGTCGCTTTGCTGCCGTCACCGGGGCATTTAATGCCTTCAAATGGGGCAACACAGGGCACAGTCCCGGACAATCGGGACCGTGACCATGACGGCTTTTATTACGCATTGCTTGAAAAGCGCGCGGCTTGACTTGCTCGGGCTGCTGCTGGGCGCGTGCCTGTGCTGGAGCCCTGGCGCGCCAGCGCGGGCCGATTCCATCACGCCGGAAATCTCCTCCCTGAGCTTTGAACGCAGAGCCGATGCGGTTCTGCTCAGTGCCAACGTCAAGTTTGAACTCACTCCGGTGATCGAGGACGCGCTGCTCAAAGGTGTCCCGATGATCTTCGTGGCCGAGGCTGAACTGTTTCGTGAGCGCTGGTACTGGACCAACAAGAAGGTGGCAAGCGCTGAGCGTCATATGCGGTTGGCCTACCAGCCCCTGACACGCCGCTGGCGCCTCAATGTCGCCTCCGGCATGATCACCAACGCCGGATTGGGGGTGGCCCTGAACCAGAATTTCGATGCCTTGCCCGATGCGCTGGCGGCGGTGCAGCGCCTGTCGCGCTGGAAAATTGCCGACGCTGCGGACCTCGATCTGGAGCAGCAGCATCTTGTTGTATTCCGGTTTCGGCTTGACACATCCCAGTTGCCGCGACCCTTCCAGATTGGCACTTTGGGCCAAGCCGACTGGAATATTGACGTCCTGGTCAAGCAAGCCCTGACGTTGGAGAACATCCGGTGACGGACCGCGTCGCTGCGTCGGATAAATCAGGCCGTTTCCTGCTGCGCAATTCGCGCGCACTGCGCGGGTCTTTGGGTGTCGGTCTGGCGGTGATGATCAGTATCGGTCTGGTGCTGCTGTTCCTGTTGACGCAGGCCACTACCAACCGTGCCATGTACGAGCGCAATTACGCGTCGCTCTTTGCACTCAATGTGGTGGTCGCCGGTCTGCTGGTGCTCATCATTGTGTGGATGGCCTATCGCTTGCTCAAGCGCCTGCGCCAAGGAAAATTCGGCAGCCGGCTGTTGGTCAAGCTCGCCGCCATCTTTGCCCTGGCCGGCTTTGCGCCGGGTGTGCTGATCTATATTGTTTCCTACCAGTTTGTGTCGCGCTCGATTGAGACCTGGTTTGACATCAAGGTTGAAGGTGCGCTCGATGCCGGACTCAACCTCGGCCGGGTCACGCTCGAGACCTTGTCCAATGAACTGACCAGCAAGGCGCGCACCTCGGCGCAGCAGTTGGCCGATACGCAGAACGCCAGTGTCGGCCTGCCACTTGAGCGCGCCCGCGAGCAGTTGGGCGTCAGCGATCTGACGCTCTGGAGCGCCAGCGGCCAGCTGATTTCTGCCACCGGCCAATCGCGCTACCAACTCAGTCCGGAACGACCCAGTCAGCAGCAGTTCCGCAACGCGCGGGTGCAAAAATCCGTCACCTGGATTGAGGGGCTCGATGACGCCGTACCCGGTGTTGTGCGCAATGCCAGCATCAAGGCCTTGGTGCTGGTGGCCAGTTCGAACCTGGAATTGCTGGAAGAGCCACGTTTCCTGATGGCAACACAGCCCTTGCCGCCTACGCTGGTGGCCAATGCCCTGGCCGTCACCGAGGCCAATCGTGAATACCAGGAGTTGGCACTGGCACGCCAGGGCTTGCAGCGCATGTACATCGGGACCTTGACGCTGAGCCTGTTTCTGGCGGTTTTTGGCGCCGTGCTGCTGGCCGTGGTGCTGGGCAACCAGATTGCGCGGCCCTTGCTGCTGCTGGCCGATGGCGTGCGCCAGGTGGCAGCGGGGGACCTGACCCCCAAGGCGTCGCTGCAGGGGCACGACGAGCTTGACGGCTTGACGCGTGCCTTTGCCGACATGACGCAACAACTGGCAGACGCCAGAGGAGCCGTTCAAGGCAGTATGGAACAGGTGAATGCGGCACGCGCCAACCTGCAAACCATTCTGGACAACCTCACCGCCGGGGTCATGGTGCTCGATGCGCAGGGCGTCGTGCAGTCGTCCAATCCGGGCGCGACGCGCATTCTGCGCGTGCCGCTGGCGGTCTTTGAGGGCCGGCGCCTGGCTGACATTGAGGGCTTGCAGGCCTTCGGCGCGGATGTGCAGCGCCAGTTCGATTCATTCCTTGGCACGCGCACGGAACACGGCCTGGACCATTGGCAGCATTCGTTTGAACTGGGCAATGCAGCCGCCCGGCTGGTTGGACGGCAGGCCGAGGATGCCCTCATTCTGGTGGCCCGGGGTGCAGAACTGCCCGGAGCCAAACGACTTCTGGTTTTTGACGACATCTCTGAAATCGTTTCAGCACAGCGGGTTCAGGCCTGGGGCGAAGTGGCCAGACGATTGGCGCATGAGATCAAGAACCCCCTGACCCCGATCCAGTTGTCCGCCGAACGGCTGGCGATGAAGCTCGACGGAAAAATCGCGGCGCCCGAACAGGCGCTGCTGACCAAGTCGGTCAAGACCATTGTGGATCAGGTGGACGCCATGAAGCGCCTGGTCAACGAGTTTCGTGACTATGCGCGCCTGCCGGCAGCGGAACTCAAGGCACTTGATCTGAATGCGCTGGTGTCAGAGGTCGCGCACCTGTATGTCAGTGAAACATCCGAGGTGCCGGTGCGCCTGGACCTTGACGCGCGCTGCCCGAGAATGCTGGGCGACGCGCAGCAGCTGCGCCAAGTCTTGCATAACCTGCTGCAAAACGCGCAGGATGCCACGGAAACGGCCGGCAGAAGCGGCAAAGAATATGACGTGATCGTTCGAACCCAGTGGCTTGAGACGGTGGGACGTGTGCGTCTGAGCGTGGTCGATTGCGGCACCGGTTTTCCCGAATACATCCTGAAGCGCGCCTTTGAACCCTACGTGACCACCAAAGCCAAGGGCACCGGCCTGGGCCTGGCGGTTGTCAAGAAGATCGCGGACGAACACGGCACCCGCGTCGACATTGCGAACCGGCTCGTCGATGGCAAGGTGGTTGGCGCGCAAGTGTCGTTATCATTCAGTCTTGAGAATGTTGCACCGGGCTAGCCGGACAACCCAGGTCTACCCAAGGAACGCGCAAAATCATGGCAAACATACTAGTGGTTGACGACGAGCTCGGCATCCGCGATCTGTTGTGTGAAATTTTGAATGATGAAGGGCATAACGTCGAGGTTGCTGAAAATGCCGCCCAGGCCCGCGCTGCGCGCTCGCGTGAGCGGCCCGATCTGGTCTTGCTTGACATCTGGATGCCCGATACCGATGGCGTGACGCTGCTCAAGGAATGGTCTGCCAGTGGTGCGCTGAACATGCCCGTCATCATGATGAGTGGGCACGCAACCATCGATACCGCAGTCGAGGCGACCAAGATCGGTGCGCTGGCCTTTTTGGAAAAGCCCATTACCTTGCAAAAGCTGCTCAAGGCAGTGGAGCAGGGATTGGCCCGCGGCCTTGTCCGCAAGCCCACAGAGGCGCTGATGGCGGCGCCGGTCTTGCAGGTGACGGAGCAGCTAGTCGTTGTCGGGCCGGCCGTGACGCTGAGCGCCGATCTCGGGCCGCTGTCGCTGCAGAGCTTCATGCTTGACAAGCCTTTGCGCGAGACGCGCGACGAGTTCGAGAAAGCCTATTTTGAGTATCACCTGGCCAAGGAAAACGGCTCCATGACCCGGGTTGCCGAGAAAACCGGACTTGAGCGCACGCACCTCTACCGCAAGCTCAAGCAACTTGGTGTCGACTTGACGCGCGGCAAGCGCAATGGGCTCTGAGCACGGCGCAAAAGCGGGGCAAAGATGCTGCTATACTCCACCGCTCTGGCCCGGTAGCTCAGTCGGTAGAGCAGAGGATTGAAAATCCTTGTGTCGGTGGTTCGATTCCGCCCCAGGCCACCAAATTGGAACCCGCATGAAACCTAGGTTTTATGCGGGTTTTCTTGTTTCTGACTCCCGCCTTTTTTGTAATCCATGTGCAAAATTGCTGCACAAAGCTGTGCATTTTTGTGCCCGTTATTTGGCGTGGAGCCGGCCGTGCCCGCGCCAAAAGCTGATCTGCGAGGCGGTGCGGTGTCGAAAATCACCCGTTGCACGAAAAAAAGCACCCCGCATGGTGCTGTGGTCGGCCAATTGGCCAGGCTCAAGCGCCACAGTTGGGCGGCGAGGACTGCGTTCAAGCTGGATATGCCAGCGCCGCATCGGCAACGAACTGGGGGACAGCCGCAAACAGTGCGGTAAGGAGGGGTGAGGGAATTCGAGAGGATTGCATCCGACTTCCAACGTTGTCGCGCAAGTCAGCCACTGATGCGAATCGATACAACACCGTGGGCATAAAGTGCCCTACAAGTCGCGCGTCAAAACGAAGCGCGCAGGTACGGTCGGCGTATAAGTACAGGCTGAAAGTCCAGTCTCCCGTGGACACGCCATCAGTTATGTGTAGCGTGTCGGTATACGTGTGGCCTATGCTTTCGTGAGAGAGGCTGCGGTCAACGTCGCACTGGTTCACCATGGAGCCAGCAGCAGTTGGGCCAACGGGCCGGGCCGGTGCGTCCTCGACCATTGCCGCCGCAATGCAGGTGACCACACCGGTAATCAGCGCGTTGCCCATCAGTCGTGCGCGGGCGATGTCGTTCACGCCGTCCAGCTTGGTAAATCCACAGGGGAACCCGTTCAGCGCTTCCAGCTCTTCAGGTGTCAGGCGGCGCAGCCGTCCGTCGGCATCCCGCACGACATGCTTCGTGCGCGAGACAGACGTGCCACCTTCGCTCGTGATGATGGTGCGCGATGGTCGGTCCAGGGCATCGGGAAAGGCCATGGCCCCCTCGCTGAAGTTATAGGCAAAGCCGGTAGCACTGACGCGTGGGACGGACTTGGCACCCTTGACATACTCCCACTGCGCAATGGCGGTGTCGGGGATATAGAAGCTCTCGGGCACGTCCTGGGTTTGCGCCACCACGTCGCCCAAGGTCAGCGGCAGGTTGTGCCCGGTGAACGCTGTGCAGTCCTGCAGCTCCGCGGCGCGGACTTTGCCAGTAAAGACGCGCCCATCGATGCACACGCCTGCGTTGGCAAACTGTGACTTGCCGCCAGCGGCAGTCTGATAGCCCACCTGTGTTTCATAGACATCCTTGCCCAGCTCAAAGCTGCTGACCGCATGGGCCAGTTGCACCGGCAGTGCCTGTGCCAAAGGCGTTGCATCAACCAGCAGCCCGGTCAGGTCGCCGGTGGTGGCCTGCTTCAAGCGCTGGAACTGCGGCGTGCTCTGATGCACCGCGACGATGAAAACCCGCTTGCGCCGCTGCGCGAAACCATACTCTCCGCTGTTCACTACCTGCCACGACACGCCGTAGCCCAGGGACTGTAGGCTTGCGAGGATGACGGCGAAGTCACAGCCAGGGCAGGCGGATGGGCTGCTGATGAGCCTGTCCACATTCTCCAACAAGACCTGTTGCACAGGCTGACCGGCGGCAATGTGGGCTTGCAGCATGCGATGAATGCCCCACCACAGCACGCCTTTCTTACCTTCGATGCCCTCGCTCTTGCTGCTCGGCTTGGCAACGCTGTAGTCCTGGCAGGGGAAGCCCGCCACCAACATCGTGGGGGCTAGGGCGTAGATGCGGGACATTTCCGTGCTGTCGTCCAGCACTTGCATCAAGTCGCGGCAGACGGGAAAGCGCAGTGAGCTGCGTACCACAGCGGCGCAGATGCAGCCGCCAAACCTCAGCTTGAAGTCCTTCGTGCGCGACCGATCACAAACAGGCGCGCACTCGGTGGGTCAGCTTTCGGTGAGCACAAGTGGGTCAGGAATCTTGAGCGCCGAGG
>CAIXNB010000217.1 GCA_903920695.1 uncultured beta proteobacterium | reverse complement strand
CGCTCACCTTCGATTTCGCTGGTCTTGATGACTTCTTGTGTCAACACCTTCAGCGTTGCCTGCTCCCGCTGCGCCAATCCCAACTCGGCCATGCGTCCGTGCAAGTGCCCTTGTGCGCGGTGCACTTGCGCCAATGGTTCCGCAAGGCTTGCAGCATCAAAGCGCCAGTGCGGCCAGTCAGTTTGCTGCCAGAGGTAGAGCGGTGTGTTGGTGCGCGGCATGAGCCGATTATCCGTTTATTCACCGCAAAGGGTGCGGCGAATAAGCAAGGTATTCGCCGCAAGGCAAAACTCAACGTTGTTGCAGGCGCAGTTTGCGCAGTTGCTGGGCGTTTCGGCGCGCACCTTGATCACACTCGCGCAGCGCAACCCGAAAGCCCTGCGGGACTTGGCCCGCACCTGAACCTGTGCATGCAGTTGTGCAATAGGCGGCACACGTCCTGGTGGCGAATGGATTCGGCTACGCATCCAGCGGGGTCATAATCCCCCGCAAACAATCTCAGAAGCGCAACAGGCAATATGGCAACCCTCATTCCAGCGCTAGGCGCTTGCGTTTCGCGCATGACGACGGGCGAGCGCCGGCTGGCTGAGCGGTTGGAACAAAAGCTCGACAACGACTACCTGCTCTGGTACGACGTGCCGATTGGCCCCCGGTATTCACACCCCGACTATGTGGTGATGCACCCCCGGCGCGGGATCTTGATTCTGGAGGTCAAAGACTGGCGCTTGAGCACGATTTTGCGTGCCGACAAAGAGGTCTGGGAAATTCTGGACCGCAGCGCACCCAAGAATCAGCCCAATCCGCTCGTGCAAGCCCGCAATTACGCTCACCAGGTGGTTGATGCGCTTAAGCGCGACCCGCAACTGGTCCAGCCCGATGGCGCGCACCAAGGCAATCTTTCCTTCCCGTGGAGCTACGGCGTGGTGCTGACCAACATCACCCGCAAGCAGTTTGATGATGCAGAACTGCGCCACGCCATAGAACCCAACCGCGTCATTTGCGCAGACGAGATGACCGAGTCCGTGGGTGTCGAAGACCTGCAAAGCCGACTGTGGGGCATGTTCCCCTACATGATGCGCGGCGTCATGTCGCTGCCGCAGTTGGACCGCGTGCGCTGGATCATGTTCCCCGAAGTGCGCGTGCAAGCGCAGGGTGCCTTGTTTGACGACAGTGATGCCGAGGCGCAATTGCCCAGCATCATGCGCGTGATGGACTTGCAGCAGGAGCAACTGGCCCGGTCCCTGGGCGATGGGCACCGTGTGATTCACGGCGTGGCGGGCTCCGGCAAGACCATGATTCTGGGCTACCGCGCCGAGTACCTGGCCAAGGCGCACACCGCGGCGTCCAAGCCCATTCTCATCCTTTGCTACAACGAGCCGTTGGCCGTCAAGCTGGCGTCTGTGATGGAGGCAAAGGGTCTGGCTGACAAAGTGCATGTGCGGCACTTTCACAAATGGTGCCGCGATCAGCTTGTTGCCTTTGGACAAACACTGCCCGGGCAGATGAGCCGCCAGCAATTTGTGGAAGAGCTTGTTCAGCGCGTCATCCGCGCCGTGGACCGCAAACAAATTCCGAGCGGCCAGTACCAGGCCGTTCTGATCGACGAGGGTCACGACTTTGCGCCCGAGTGGCTCAGACTGGTCACGCAAATGGTGGACCCGACTACCAACTGCCTGTTGCTGCTGTATGACGACGCGCAAAGCATTTACGAGCGCAGCCGTAGCAAGCAATTCAGCTTCAAGAGCTTGGGCGTGCAGGCGCAAGGCCGCACAACCATTCTGAAAATCAACTATCGCAACACGAAGCAGATTCTGCAAACCGCGAGCCTGATTGCGGCCGAGTTGCTGACGGCGGATGACAGGGACGAGGACGGCATTCCCCTGGTGAAGCCCATCGGCTGCGGACGCGAAGGTGATGCACCGTTGATCATCCGCCTGCCCACGCTGCGCGAGGAGGCCGCCAAGATTGCCGAGCTCTTGAGCGCCGCCCACCAGGAAGGCCATGCCTGGGGTGACATGGCGGTGATTTGTCGGCATTACGCTGAGATGGACGAATGCGCCAGTGCACTGGCACGCAGAAAGCTGCCGCATCAGGTGCGCAAGGCGGCAGGCAGCTTCAAGCCGAATGCCGACACCATCAAGGTGCTGACCATGCATGCCAGCAAAGGGCTGGAGTTTGCGGTGGTGGCGCTGGCAGGGGTGGGCCAGATGCCCGCTGCGCAGGCTGATGAACGCGAAGAGGCAAGATTGTTCTATGTGGGCGCGACGCGGGCTACTCAGAAGTTGCTGATCACGGTCAGTGGGGACGCACGATTTGGTGCGAAGCTGCAAGAGAAGGCGACCCTATGATCATAGGTTCAATGACAGATGCCAACAGAGAACAGACATGAAATGGAAGCCTGAATGCCAAGCTTGAACTGGATCGGCAAAGACGCCGTTGTCAAACACCACAAAGAGGTGCCGTTTCGCCTGCTGGAACCGGTGCCTGCGTTGTCGGTGGGTGATGCGGCCAGCGGCAACTTGATTGTGCAAGGCGACAACCTGCACGCTCTCAAGGCATTGCTGCCACGCTACGCCGGCCAGGTGAAGTGCATCTACATCGACCCACCCTACAACACCGGCAACGAGGGCTGGGCCTACAACGACAACGTCAACAGCCCCGAGATTGCCAAGTGGTTGGGCGAAGTAGTGGGCAAAGAAGGCGAAACGCTGGACCGGCACGACCGCTGGCTGTGCATGATGTATCCGCGGCTGGTATTGCTGCGGCAGTTTCTGCGCGAGGACGGGGCGATATTTGTGTCGATTGATGACAACGAGGTGGCGACGCTGCGGCTGTTGATGGACGAGATTTTCGGAACAGCGAACTTCGTAGCCACTGTGCTTTGGCAAAAAAAATACGCTGTCGCCAACGATCACAAAACCATTGCACCTATGCACGATTTTGTGCTGGTCTATCAGCGATCGTCCCACTGGAAGCGCAACCTAATGCCGCGAGGCGATAGCAAAGATGGCCTTTACAAATTTGAGGATGAAAAGGGACTCTTTCGTCCAGATAACTACACCTGTAGCAAGTCAGTAGAAGAGCGTCCCAATTTGTATTACTCGGTCATAAACCCAAACACCGGCTACGAAATATGGCCGAAACGGACGCGTGTTTGGTCATATTCTCCAGAAGAGCATGCTCGTCATGTAAGAGAAAACCTAATCTATTGGGGCAAGGATGGCAAGGGCAAGGTGCCTGCCTATAAACGCTACCGGCATGAATTGCGCAACGCTGACGGTGTGGTACCGCAAACGCTGTGGACACACGACTTTGCCGGGCATACCGATACCGCCCGAAAAGACCTGCGCGAAGTGCTGTTTGACGTGTCTTCGGCATCTGACTTTGCTACGCCCAAACCCACCCAATTGATCCAGCGTGTTTTGCAAATCGCCACCGACAAAGACAGCCTCATTCTCGACAGCTTCGCTGGTTCTGGCACGACGGGTCACGCCGTGCTCAAACAGAACGCCGAAGACGGCGGCACGCGCAAATTCATCCTGGTTGAGATGGATGCCAACATCGCCAGGAACGTCACAGCCGAGCGCGTCAAGCGTGTCAGCCACGGCTATACCAACGCCAAGGGGGAGGCAGTGCCAGGTCTGTCGCCAGCGGGTGGCGGCTTTCAGTTTTGTACTTTGTCTGCCGAACCCCTGTTCACAGCGCAAGGCCATATACGCGACGATGTGAGCTTTGCACAACTGGCCGAGTTTGTCTGGTTTGCCGAAACCGGAACTGGCTACAGCGGCACTGCCACTTCGCCGCTGCTGGGCGAGCACGAGGGCCGCGCGATTTACCTGCTCTACAACGGCATTCTGAAAGACAAATCGGTGGGTGGTGGCAATGTGCTGACCGTTGCGGTGTTGGACATTCTGCCGTGCTTCAGTGGCCCCAAAACCATCTACGCCGCCGCCTGCCGCCTGGGCGCGCCACGCTTGCAGCGCGAGCAGATCGCATTCAAACAAACGCCTTACGCGCTGGCGGTGTAAATTATGTTTGCTTGCGAGAAGTACGTTCCATGTTGAAATGTTGCTAGGTGATGACTAATGCGAAATGAATACCGACGTCAAGATTTCTCCGCTTTGGAACGTGGCAAGTTTTATTCAGGGTCGGCGACTGAAAAATCCACAAGCGACGTTTGTTCGAATCAACTATTGAAGGAGATCGAGATGAATACACAGGAGATCATTGCGTTAACCCTGAAGCTCAAGCCGCATGAGCGCTTGCAGGTGATTGACAAGATACATGAAAGTTTTGATAGGTCTGACCCCGAAATTGATCGCCTTTGGGGCGAAGAGGCAGTTCAGCGTCTTGCCAGTTTTGACGCAGGGCGCAGCAAGACCTTTTCCTCAGACGAAGTTTTCGGCAAAGACTGATGCACGTCCGGTTTGAAGAGCGTTCCAAGCTCGAATTTGATGATGCTCGTGCCTGGTATCGGGCTATCCGCCCGGAGCTGGATCGCTCGTTTTCGCAAGAGGTGCGCGCCGCCACACAGCGCATCGCTGAGATGCCCTTGATGTACCCGATCGAGGTTGGCGATATTCGGCGCTGTGTCCTCACGAAGTTTCCCTACACACTGCGTTATGCCTTGCGCGGTGACTTGATACTTATCATCACCGTTTCGCATCACCACCGCGCGCCGGATTATTGGGTGAATCGCATCGCAAACCAATGATCCCATTCACCCCGAAAAAATACCAGCAGGACCCCGCCAACAAAGGCGGTGTGCTCGACAGTGTGGAGTCCTACTTCAAGGCCATTCACACTTTTGGTCGCGCATCGCTGGCGTTTACCGCTGTCACTGAAGATCTGTACGGCCAAGGCCTGCGCTACACGCCGCTGGCCGGTTTTGCGCCGGACATGCCCTACTTTTGCCTGCGCGTGCCCACCGGTGGCGGCAAGACCTGGCTGGCGGCCAAGAGCCTTTGCCTGGTGAACACGCATTTGCTGCGCGTGCCGCACAGCGTGGTGTTGTGGTTGGTGCCCAGCAAGCCGATTCGCGAGCAAACCCTGCGCGGCCTGAAAGACCCCAAGCATCCATTGAACGCAGCGCTGCGCGAAGCCGGCCCGGTGACGGTGCTGGATTTGAACGAGGCCAAGGCGTTGACGCGGGCCACGCTCGACACCTCCACGGTGGTGGTCGTCGCCACGCGGCAGGCGTTTCAGGTTGAAGACGAAGAAAGCCGCAAGGTGTATGAGTCCAGCGGCGCGCTGATGCACCACTTTGAAAACTTGTCAACCGTGCAACGCCAGGGTTTGCTCAAGGACGGTGACACCGTGCCCTATTCGCTGGTCAATGTGTTGCGCTTGCGCCGCCCGTTTGTGGTGGTGGACGAGGCGCACAACAACCGCACCGAGCTTGCCTTTGACATGCTGGAGCGCTTTAACCCCAGCGGCATCATGGAGCTGACGGCCACGCCCGATATGGTTCGCACGCCCAGCAATGTGCTGCACAGCGTGAGCGCATCGCAACTCAAGGCCGAGCAGATGATCAAGCTGCCGGTGGTGCTGGAGACCGAGCCCAACTGGCAACAATGTTTGAGCGATGCCATTGCACGGCGCAACGCGCTGCAAAAGCTGGCCGACGATGAGCAGCGCCTGGGCGCGCCCTACCTGCGGCCGATTGTGCTGATCCAGTCTGAGCCGCGCCGTGAAGGGCTGGACAAGCTGGACTTTGAACGCGTGCGCCAGGAACTGCTGGGCAACCACGGCATTCCGGCAGACGAGATCATTGTGGCCACCAGCGACGAAAAGGGTTTGGAGGCGGTGGATGCCAATTACAAACTCGGCATCAGCGACCCGGCCTGTCCGGTCAAATTTGTCATCACCCAAAAAGCACTTGCCGAAGGCTGGGACTGCCCGTTTGCCTACGTTCTGGTTAGCATGGCTTCGCTGCAATCGGCTACCTCGGTAGAGCAGTTGCTCGGACGCGTGTTGCGCCAGCCGGGTGCCGCGCACCGCGCCGCAAAAGAACTCAACCAGTCCTACGCGCTGGTGGTGTCGCGCAGCTTTTTTGAGACGGCCTCTGCACTGCGCGACCGGCTGGTGGAGAGCGCTGGCTTTGACCGCAAGGACGTAGCCGAGTTTGTGACCGCCGCGCGGCAAGAGCAACAGCTATTTGACCCCGAGGCCATGGGCAGTCGTGTGGAACTGCGTCCGGTGGTGGTCAGCTTGCACGAGGCACCTGACCTGAAGGCCTTGCCCAAGGATTTGCGCAGTGCCATCAATGACAAAGTGGATTTTGACCGCAAGACCAGCACGCTGATCATCCGTGCGCCGCTGACGCCCGATGAGACCGATGCCCTGAAGCAGCTTGTGGCTACGCCCTTGGCCAAAGCTGCGATTGAAGCAGGGGCGGTCGAAAGCCGAACCACGGCCATTGAGTTTTTCAGGACCCCGGTGGAAGAAGGCAAGACGCTGCTCGTGCCACAGCTTGCGCTGCGCGTGCAAGGCGAGTTGCAGTTGTTTGATGACCCCGAGGTGTTGGACTACCCGTGCGAACTGTCGCTGTTCGATGCGAAGCCAACGCCTGACCATTTGTCCAAGCTCGGCGCCGATTTGACGGTGAGCGAAGGTGGTGTGATTGATATCGACGAGGCCAGTGGCAAGCTGGTGCAAGACTTCATCCCCAACCTGCAACGCGACCTCGGCCTGGCCTACACGCCGGAGCATTGGGATCGCGTCAAGCTGGCGGCCTGGTTATGCACCAATCTGCCGGAGCCCGCGCTCACCCATGCAAACAAATTGGCGTTCGTTTCGGGCTGGCTGTCTGACCTGCTGGCGCAACCAGGCTTCGATTTGGGTCGGGCCAATTTGCAGAAGTTTCTGATTCGCAATCTGCTGGAGGCGCGCATTCGGGAGCTTCGCATGGGCGCGGTCAGGCAAGCGTACCAAGAGAGCTTGTTTGGCGACGCCGCAGCTGAACGGGTCTCGGTTTCGACGGCGTTCGTCTATGACTTTCGGCCAGAAGTCTATGCGCCCAGTCGCGACTATGACGGGCGGTTTGGGCAACACCGATTTCGCAAGCACTTCTACAGCCGCATCGGCGACTTCGACAGCAAGGAAGAATTTGAATGCGCGGTGTGGCTGGACACCCAGGCGCAAAAGGGGCGACTGCAATATTGGGTGCGCAATCTGGCGCGCCGCGAAGGGGCGTCATTTTTCTTCCAGAAAGCCACCGGACGCTTCTACCCCGACTTTGTGTGCAAACTCAACGACGACTCGTTTCTGATCGTGGAATACAAGGGTGCGAATGCCTGGACTGATGCACAAGATGATCGCGATATCGGCGGGCTATGGGCCAGGCTGTCGGGCGGCACCTGCCAATTTGTGATGATCAAGGACAAGCAGTGGAGCGATGTGGACGCACTTTTGTTGTCGTATTAGGCCACGACATTGACGAAGGTGCTGTCCAGGGCGATGCCGGCGTCGGCGCCTGTATCGCTTACCATCCTCACGATTCAACTTCGCCCCAAGTCGGGCCCTATCGGAGAAAGCTATGTTCAGTCATGTGATGGTCGGTGTGAATGACCTTGAGGTCTCGAAAAAGTTTTACGACGCGCTGCTCGGCACGCTGGGCATTGGCCCTGGCGTAGCCAACAAAGACCGCTATTTCTATCGCAGCCCCACCGGCACGTTTGGCATCACCACGCCCATCAATGGCCAGCCCGCGACCCACGGCAATGGCAGCACCCTTGGGTTTACCGCGCAGTCACCGGAGCAAGCCGATGCCTTCCATGCGGCGGGCGTTGCCAACGGCGGCACCACGTGCGAAGACCCACCGGGCTGGCGCGAAGGCGCGGCCGGCAAGCTCTATCTGGCGTATCTGCGCGACCCCGATGGCAACAAGCTCTGCGCGCTGCACCGCCCCGCCAAGTAAGGCGTGCTGCCGGTGCTTCAGCCTTGGCGCCCGAGGGCTGACAATCTACCAGCAAGAAGCCATCCATTCGCAACATCAAGAGCCGCAACATGACCCAGAATTTGAATCAACAGAATGAAGCAAAGAAGACGGCGCTTTGCGATTCGTGCGCTGGCATCCAGCGCAACTGGCGCGGCGCCCCCGGCCATGCCGAGTTGATGCAAGGTGTCAACCGCAAAGAACCGCGCAGCCACGGGCAGGTCACCATCACCAAGTACCGCTGTGAACGCTGCGCTACCGAGTGGGAGTACGAGAACAACAAGGTCAACTTGCACGCGGGGTGGTCGGTGGTGGGCCAATAGGGGCGTCGCCGAAACCCTGCTTCGCCTCGGTGGGGCATTCTCAAGTACAGTCAGCGCTCCTTTGAAAGCTCTGCCATGTCTGCCAACCCCATTGTTCAAATCAAACCCCTCGGTTTTCCGTGGGAGACGATAGACCCGTTCCTGTTCTGCGCCCACCACGACGACGCCTACCCGGCGGGCAATGCTGATCTGGGGCCGCAAGACTCGCTGACCGGGCGCGCGCTCGGGCAGGACTTCAGCCGCAAGGACGGCTGGAGCATGTACCACGGCCGCGTAGTGCCGGGATTTCCGTCGCATCCGCACCGTGGTTTCGAGACCGTGACCATCGTGCGCCAGGGGCTGATCGATCACTCCGATTCGCTCGGCGCGGCGGCGCGTTTTGGCGCTGGCGATGTGCAGTGGCTGACGGCGGGACAGGGCGTGGTCCACTCCGAGATGTTTCCGCTGCTCAATGCGAATGCAGCCAATCCGTTGGAGCTGTTCCAGATCTGGCTCAATCTGCCGGCAGCAAGCAAGATGGTGGCGCCGCATTTCAAGATGTTCTGGTCCGAGAACAAGGTGCTTCGGACCATGACGGATGGAAAGGGTTGCAACACCGAAGTCGCGTTGATTGCCGGGCGTTACGGCGACGCCGTGGCGCCGGTGCCACCACCCGATTCCTGGGCCGCGCAGGCGGATGCCGATGTGGCAATCTGGACGATTCGCATGGCACCAGGCGCCAGATGGACCCTGCCCGCCGCTGGCGGCGCGGCCACGCGGCGCTGTCTGTATTTCTTCAAGGGAAGCTCGGTCGCGTTATCTGGGCAGGTCGTGGCGCAGCACGCGATGATTGAAGTCAGCGCCGATGCCATCGAACTGGTCAACGGCGAGGCTGTCAGCGAATTTTTGCTGTTGCAGGGCAAGGCGATTGGCGAGCCGGTGGTGCAGTACGGGCCATTCGTGATGAATACCAAGGCCGAGATTGCACAGGCCATGGCAGACTATCGTCGCACCGAGTTTGGCGGCTGGCCCTGGCCGCATGAGGCGCCCGTGCACGGCAATGAACCGCCGCGTTTTGCGCGCCATCCGGATGGGCGCACCGAGCGCCCACCTGGATGATCGCCCCCACGCTTGCCACTGCGTGTGCTGCGCTGCCCCCCAAGGGGGCGTGCCTGCCTTGGGGCGGCCCGGCGGCAGGCTGGCTAGGCTGTTAGCGGCTGATCAAGCGTGCCATTTCCAGGCACTTGCTCGAATAGCCCCATTCGTTGTCGTACCAGGCCACGACCTTGAGGAAGGTGCTGTCCAGCGCGATGCCGGCGTCGGCGTCGAACACGCTGGTGCAGCTCTCGCCACGGAAGTCGGTCGACACGACCTTGGCGGTGGTGTAACCCAGCACACCCTTCATGCTGCCTTCGCTGGCAGCCTTCATGGCGGCGCAGATTTCGGCGTAGGTGGCCGGTTTTTCGAGCTCAACGGTCAGGTCCACCACCGACACATCGCTGGTCGGCACACGGAAAGACATGCCGGTGAGCTTCTTGTTGAGTGCCGGAATCACCACGCCGACGGCTTTGGCTGCGCCAGTGCTGGAGGGGATGATGTTTTCCAGGATGCCGCGGCCGCCGCGCCAGTCCTTGTTCGATGGGCCGTCCACTGTCTTTTGCGTCGCCGTGGCAGCGTGCACGGTGGTCATCAAACCGCGCTTGATACCCCAGTTGTCGTTGAGCACCTTGGCCACCGGAGCCAGGCAGTTGGTGGTGCAGGAAGCGTTCGAGATGATGGTCTGACCCGCGTAGGTGTTGTCGTTGACGCCAAAGACGAACATCGGCGTGTCGTCCTTGCTCGGTGCCGACATGATGACCTTCTTGGCACCGGCCGTTATGTGCTTCTGCGCGGTTTCCTTGGTCAGGAACAGGCCCGTGGCGTCGATCACGATGTCAGCGCCGACTTCGTTCCATTTCAGCTCGGCTGGGTCCTTGACGGCAGTCAGACGGATCTTCTTGCCGTTGACGATCAGGTTGCTGCCTTCAACCGAGACCTCGCCCTTGAAGCGGCCATGCACGGAATCGAATTGCAGCATGTAGGCCAGGTACTCGGGCTCGAGCAGGTCGTTGATGCCGACAATTTCGATGTCCTGAAAGCTCTGGGTGGCGGCACGAAAAACGATGCGCCCGATGCGGCCGAAGCCGTTGATACCAATTCTGATTGTCATTTGCTATTTCTCCGTGAGTTGATACTTAAGAACAAAATGTTGTCATGGCGGGCCCGACCCGCAATCCATGCTTCGCTCGCCGCTGGATGACGGATCGGAAGTCTTGCATTCATGATTTCCGCAAAACTTTTTCCACCGTGTCGGCCACATTTTCGGGCGTGAAGCCGAACAGTTTAAACAGGACTGGCGCCGGGGCCGATTCGCCAAAGCTGTCGATGCCGACTACCGCCGCGCAGCCGTATTTCCACCAGCCGTCCGAGACACCCATCTCGACTGCGACGCGCGGCACGCCGGCCGGCAGCACGGCGCTCTTGTAGGCCGCGCTTTGCTGGTCGAAGGTGGTGGTGCTGGGCATCGAGACCACGCGTACCGCTATCTTGCGTTTGGCCAATAGTTCTTGCGCCTGCAGCGCCAGTTGCACCTCGGAGCCGGTGGCGATGATGACGGCCTGCATCTTTTTCTTCAGGCCGACTTCGCTCGGCTCGGCCAGCACATAGGCGCCCTTGCTGATGTCGCCCAGGCTGGCTTTGGGGGCGTAGTGGATGTTCTGGCGCGACAGCAGCAGCGCGGTCGGCTTGCGTTTGTTCTGCAGCGCCACGCTCCAGGCGATGGCGGTCTCGGCCGTGTCACCCGGGCGCCAGACATCGAGGTTCGGGATCAGGCGCAGCGAGGCCGCGTGTTCGATTGACTGGTGTGTCGGGCCGTCTTCGCCGAGGCCAATCGAGTCGTGCGTAAAGACATGGACCACGCGCAGCTTCATCAGCGCGGCCATGCGGATGGCGTTGCGGCTGTAGTCGCTGAAGGTCAGGAAGGTGCCGCCGTAGGGCAGGAAGCCGCCGTGCAGCGCAATGCCGTTCATGATGGCCGCCATGCCGAATTCACGCACGCCGTAGTTGATGTGACGTCCACCGTTCGACTGGCCGCTGAAGTCAAAGCGCAGGTTCGGCGTGCTGGTCGTGTTCGTCAGGTTCGAGCCGGTCAGGTCGGCCGAGCCGCCCAGCATTTCCGGCAGCGCGGCGGTGAAGGCTTCAAGCGCGAGTTGCGAGGCTTTGCGTGAGGCCACGGTCTCGGCCTTGGTGTGGGCGGCAACGGCGGTGTCGACGGCGATCTGGTTGAAGTTCCTCGGCAGTTCGCCTTTCATGCGGCGCAGGAATTCCCTGGCCAGGTCCGGATAGGCGGCTTTGTAGGCGGTGAATTTGTCGTTCCAGGCCTGTTCGGCTGCGGCACCGGCGGCCTTGGCATCCCAGGCGGCATAGATTTCTGGTGGAATGACAAACGGGGCGTATGGCCAGCCCAGCGCTTCGCGGCTGAGCTTGATTTCTTCGGCGCCGAGCGGCTCGCCGTGCGCCTTGGCGGTGTTGGCCCGGTTCGGACTGCCCTTGCCGATGGTGGTCTTGCAGATGATCAGCGTGGGTCCGTCGATGGACAGTTTGGCTTCGGCAATGGTGCGCGCCACCAGATCGGCATCCTGGCCGTCGATCGGCCCCAGCACGTTCCAGCCGTAAGCGACGAAGCGCTGCGCGGTGTTGTCGATGAACCATGGCGCGACCGCACCGTCGATCGAGATGCCGTTGTCGTCGTAGAGCGCGATCAGCTTGTTCAGCTTCCAGGCGCCGGCCAGCGCCGCAGCTTCATGGCTGATGCCTTCCATCATGCAGCCGTCGCCCATGAAGGTGAAGGTGTGGTGATCCACCACTGAGTGGCCGTCGCGGTTGAATTCCTTGGCAAGCAGCTTTTCCGACAGCGCCATGCCAACTGCATTGGCAATGCCCTGACCGAGCGGACCGGTGGTAGTTTCCACGCCTGGCGTGACGCCGATTTCGGGGTGGCCGGGCGTCTTGCTGTGCAACTGGCGGAACTTCTTGAGATCGCTGATCGGCAGCTTGTAGCCGCTCAGGTGCAGCACGGCGTACAGCAACATGGATGCGTGGCCGTTGGAGAGCACGAAGCGGTCGCGGTCGAACCAGTGCGGATTGGTCGGGTTGTGCTTGAGCTGTCCCCATAGGCCAACCGCCATGTCGGCCATGCCCATGGGCGCGCCGGGATGGCCCGAGTTGGCAGCTTGCACTGCGTCCATCGCCAGCGCGCGAATTGCGTTGGCCATGTCCGAGCGGCTTGCGCTGCGGGTTTGTTCTGCTTGTTCTGTATCAGCCATCTGTGCCAACTCCGCGGGTTCTGTAGGTAAGGGTAAACGCTGTATTTTACCGGGGTGGGCCACAGCCCCGTTGTGGTCTTGGGCTATGCTTGCATTTTTCGTCCCTGTTCCGATTGAGATCTACTGCCATGAGCCTGTTGTTTTCCCCTTTGACCCTGCCTTCGCCACGCGGCAGCCTGACCCTGCCGAACCGCATCGTGGTGGCGCCGATGTGCCAGTACCAGGCCCAGGATGGTGAGGCTGGCGATTGGCACTTGATGCACTGGGGCAACCTGTTCAACAGTGGGGCTGCCATGTTCACGATCGAGGCCACGGCGGTGCTGCCCGAAGGCCGCATTTCGCCGAACTGCCTCGGCCTGTGGGACGAACGCACAACGCGCGCCATGGGCGAAACCTTGCAGCGCGCGCGCAAGCTGGCGCCGCCGCTGGCGGTCTGTGTGCAACTGGCGCACGCTGGACGCAAGGCGTCAAGTGCTCTGCCCTGGCAAGGTGCGCAATTGCTGACGCCGGCGCAGGGCGGCTGGGAGACCTTTGCACCGTCGGCGCAAGCCTATCTGCCGAGTGAAGCGCCGCCCACCGCCATGACGCTTGAGAAAATGGAGCAGGTTCGTGACGCCTTCGTGGCGGCGGCGCAGCGCGCCCACAGCATCGGCGTGGACGCGGTGGAAATCCATAGCGCGCATGGTTATCTGCTGCATGAGTTCCTGTCGCCGCTGGCCAATACCCGCAGCGACGAATACGGTGGCAGTTTCGAGAACCGCATCCGCTTCCCGCTTGAGGTTTTTGCTGCTGTGCGCCAGGCCTTTGACGGCGTGCTGGGGCTGCGCATCTCGGCCTCGGACTGGGTTGAGGGTGGCTGGGACGTGACGCAGAGCGCCGAATTCACCAAGCGCCTGAAGACGCTGGGTTGTGATTTCATCCACGTCTCGTCGGGCGGCGTTTCGCCGGCGCAGAAGATCGCCATCGGGCCGGGCTATCAGGTGCCGTTTGCGCGCGAGATCCGCCAGGCCAGCGGCATGTTGACCATGGCGGTCGGACTGATCACCGAGGCGCAGCAGGCCGAAGCCGTTTTGCAGGCCGGTGATGCGGATTTGATTGCGCTGGCGCGCGCCTTTCTTTACCAGCCGCGCTGGGGCTGGCAGGCCGCAGCCGCGCTCGGCGGCACGGTCAGCGCCAACCCGGTCTACTGGCGCTGCCTGCCGCGTGAGGCGCAGGCGGCGTTTGGCAAGGTCTCAGTGGGCATGCGGTAACACCATGAACCCTCATCATTGCGAGCAAAGCGCGGCCTTCCAATCACCCGCTTGTCATGCTGGACTTGATCCGGCATCCATTGCTACGCGCAGCATGGATTGCGGGTCGGGCCCGCAATGACAACTCCCTGACGCTTCGACTCCCCATGCTCAAAGTCCCCGCCATGCTGATGGCCGCCGGCCGCGGTGAGCGCATGCGTCCGCTGACCGATGCCACACCGAAACCGCTGCTGCAGGTGCGCGGGCAGCCATTGCTGCAGTGGCTGCTGCAAGCGCTGGCGCAGGGCGGTGTGAGCCGCGCTGTGATCAACACGGCCTGGCTCGGTGAGCAGATCGAAGCGGCTTTTGGCATCGTCTTTGCGCCAGCAGAAACGCAGACGCGTTTGCCGATTGGCTATTCGCACGAGGGGCGCGATTTTGGCGCTGCGCTGGAAACTGCCGGTGGTATCGCCAGAGCCTTGCCGCTGCTGTGCCCGCCCGACGCGTCGGGCGAGTACGGTGATATTTTTTGGGTGCTGGCCGGCGATGTGTTTGTGCCGGACTTTGTCTTCAGTGCGTCTGCGGTGGCGCGCTTTGCTGCCAGTGACAAGCTGGCCCATATCTGGTTGGTGCCCAATCCGGCGCACGTCCCGCGCGGTGATTTCGGCTTGTCGGTGGCGTCTGCTGCTGGTATCAGCCTGGCGCTGAACCTGCCGGCCGACGATGCGCAGCCGCGCTACACCTATTCCACCATCGGCCTGTACCGCAAGGCTTTGTTCGAGGCCCCCTGGTGCTGCGACATCGCAGCCGGTAATCCGCGGGGCATCAAAGCCCCACTGGCGCCGCTGATGCGCAAGGCCATGGACAATGGCCTCGTATCGGCCGAACTGTACGCTGGCGCCTGGACCGATGTCGGCACGCCGGAGCGCTTGGCGCAACTCAATAACCTGACCCCTATGGACGCCGCATGAACTCATCCGCCACCGCCATCTACGCCCAGCGCCGCGCCCAAATGGCGGCACAGCTTGGTCCCAAGGGCGTCGCCATCATTCCGACCGCACCCGAGCAGCAGCGCAACCGCGACTCGGATTTTCTGTATCGACCCGACAGTTACTTTTACTACCTGACCGGCTTTAGCGAGCCGAATGCCTGGCTCGTGCTAACGGGCGACGGCAAGAGCACGCTGTTCTGTCAGCCCAAAGACCTGGAGCGCGAAATCTGGGACGGCTTTCGTCTTGGCCCGCTCGCAGCACCGGCGCAACTGGCGCTGGATGCAGCGTACCCGGTGGCCGAACTCGACGCGCAAATGCCGGCGTTGTTCGACGGCCGCGACGCCGTCTGGTACCCGTTTGCCACGCACAAGGCGCTGGAGACGCGCATCGACGGCTGGCTCGGCAGTCTGCGGGCACGCGTGCGCTTTGGCGCGCTGTGCCCCGAGCAGCAGCGCGACCTGTGCGGCTTGCTGGACGAGATGCGCCTGACCAAGGACGCGCACGAGCAGAGCATCATGCGCCGCGCCGCGCAGATCAGCGCTGGTGCCCATATTCGCGCCATGCAGATGAGCGCACGCATGCTGCGCGACGGCCAGCCGGTGCGTGAATACCACCTGGACGCCGAACTGCTGCACGAGTTCCGTCGCCACGGTTCCCAATACCCGGCCTATGGCTCCATCGTGGCCGGCGGCGCCAATGCCTGCGTGCTGCATTACCGGGCTGATGTGGGCGAAATCCGCAGCGGTGACCTGGTGCTGATCGACGCCGGGTGCGAGCTCGATGGCTACGCCAGCGACATCACGCGCACCTTTCCGGCCAACGGAAAGTTCAGCGCACCGCAGCGCGCCCTGTACGAGCTGGTGCTGGCCTCGCAGGAGGCGGCGATTGCCGCCACCCGGGCCGGCGCCCGATTCACCGATCCGCACGAGGCCACCGTCAAGGTGCTGGCGCAGGGCATGCTGGACCTCGGTCTGCTCGACAAAAACAAGGTTGGCAGCCTGCAAGATGTGATTGAAAAACGCGCCTACTTCCAGTTCTACATGCACCGCACCGGCCACTGGTTGGGCATGGACGTGCACGACTGCGGCAGCTACATCGAGCCGTCCGAGGTCGGCACCGTCAGCGAACGCAAGGACCCGCTCAGCGGCGAGCTCATCAAGGACCGCCCGGCGCGCATTCTGCAAAGCGGCATGGTGCTGACCATCGAGCCCGGCATCTACGTGCGTCCGGCCGAAGCTGTGCCCGAGCAGTTCCACAACATCGGCATTCGCATCGAGGACGACGCCATCGTGACCGATGCCGGCTGCGAACTGATCAGCCGTGGGGTGCCGGTGAGGGTGGACGAGATTGAGGCGGTGATGCGGGTGTGAACGCCATCTTTAGTCCGCCAATATAGTTCGATTAGCGGACAAAATTGTTTCAATCAGCCGGGTATTGAGCTTGCAATCAGCCGGGGCCTGCATCGCGGATTTAGCGCGGCTCGCTGCGGGCCGGTGTTGAGGTCAAGGCGTCTGGCACAGTGCGCAGCGAGGATTTTCGTGGTCTGCGCAAGCTTCAGGAGATTGCCGGTGAACGTTTTGCCTGCGGCGTGGTGCTCTACGACGGCGAAGCCAGTATGCGTTTTGGGCCGCGTCTGTTTGCCTTGCCCGTGCAGACCTTATGGGCAGAATAGTTCGCCGCGATGGAGGGGGTGAGTTGCATCCTTTGCGCAAGTCGAAAAAAAGCCCGCTTTCGCGGGCTCCTTTTGAACCGGTAATTGGAGTCTGACCCCAATTACCCCTTTTTAGCTTCCCGGTCGCAAATTAACTCTGTGAGCTAACGTCAGTGGTTAAAGCGTGCAGAGGATAGGCGATGATGTCAAGCATCCGCTACCAGTCTTGGCCCACGTCAGGGTTGTTCCACCCAGAGTAGGTATAAGTATCAAAGTGGCCGTGGCCGAGGTGGTTGCAGTTGGCGTGACAGTGATTGTGCCGTTAGTGACTCCAACGGAACCCACGTGGGTCGAGGACGTCGTTGCCGGTATGCCATTGGTTCCGAGATCGCAACCCGTAACTGTGCCCAGTGTTTGCGCGCAGAGTGAAACGGCTGTTTGATAAGAGGCAGCTGTGCTAATCACTTCGGCGAACTTGGCCTTCTTTGTGTAATCCTGATAAGCCGGCAGTGCTACTGCAGCCAAAATACCAATAATCGCAACGACGATCATCAACTCGATCAGGGTGAAACCCTTTTGTACTTTTTGCATAGAACGTTTCATGAATAACTCCTAGGGTAGTGAAAAAACCAGCATAAGCAGATTGCTGTAACTTGGTATAGCAGCTTCCGTGCCAGGCTATTTATCCCCGGAATTGATCCATTATTCGCAAAAATATGACAAATTCAGCAATGCGGCAACTGGCGTTTTGTCATTTGTCAAAGTCCAAGTGACATTATTGTCGTTGTACGGCCCGATTACTTGATACACACTGACCGAACCATCTTGATGTCGGTCAGGCCCATCATGATTTTTTCCAGGCCGTCCATCTTCAGGGTGCGCATGCCGCCTTCCACCGCTGCGGCAAAGATCTGGGCGACGCGGGCGCGTTCCTGGATCAGCTTTTTGATGTCGTCGGTGGCAATCAGCAGTTCGTGCAGACCGATGCGGCCCTTGTAGCCGGTCAGGTTGCACTTGTCGCAGCCAACGTGGCGGTAAAAGTGGATCTGGCCGTCGTGGCCATAAGCCTTGCGCCAGCCGTCGATCAGCTTTTTGGTTTCGCCTTCGTAGTCGGCCACCCAGGCGCTGGAGTGCCGTAGTTCGTCGGCGTATTCGGCAGCAAACAAGCTGAGCTCCTGCGCGTCGGGCACATAGGACTCCTTGCAGTCGCATAGTTTTTTGGCCAGGCGCTGCGCCAGTATGCCCAGCAGCGCATCGGCGAAGTTGAACGGGTCCATGCCCATGTCGAGCAAGCGCGTGATGGACTCGGGCGCCGAGTTGGTGTGCAGAGTCGAAAACACCAGGTGGCCGGTGAGCGAGGCCTCAATGCCCATGGCCACGGTCTCTTTGTCGCGCGATTCGCCGACCATGATGATGTCGGGGTCGGCGCGCAAAAAGGCGCGCATGACCAGGGCGAAGTCGATGCCGGCCTTGCGGTTGATCTGCACTTGGCGCAGGCCTTTTTGCGTGATCTCAACCGGGTCTTCGGCGGTCCAGATTTTGGTGTCGGGCGTGTTCAGGTGTTTCAGGATTGAGTGCAGCGTGGTGGTCTTGCCAGAGCCGGTCGGGCCGCAGACATAGAACAGGCCGTAGGGCCGCTCGATGGTGCGCACCACGCGCTCGCGGTTGTGCGGGGTCAGGCCGAGCTTGTCCAGCGGGATCGGTTCGCCAGCGGCCAGGATGCGCATCACGACGTCCTCGACGCCGCCAGCCGAGGGAATGGTGGCCACCCGCAGTTCGATGTCGAGCGGTCCGTATTTCTTGAACTTGATCTTGCCGTCCTGCGGCTTGCGCCGCTCGGAGATGTCAAGGTCGCACATGATCTTCAGGCGTGTCACCATGGCCTGGCGGAAATGCGCCGGGACTTCGACGTAAGGCATCAGGGTGCCGTCAATGCGAAAGCGGATGCCGGTTTTGAGCTTGCCCGGCATCGGTTCGATGTGGATGTCCGATGCCTTTTGGTAGTAGGCGTCGATGATCACTTTGTTGACGAACTTGACAAGTTCGTTGTCGGCCGCCGCCGACTCCAGTGAGTCGTCATTGTGGCCGTCATCAATCGGTCCGCTGTCCATGTCGGCCAGCAATTCGTCGATCGACCCGCCTTCGGCGCTGGCGCCGAAGAGCTGCTTGAGGGACTCGGCAAATTCGGTCTGCGTGGTGACGCGGTAGGCAAAGCGGCCGATGCGCGGGAAAACCTGCGGCACCACGCGCGAGTTGCGCACCGCTTCCGGGTCCGTGCACATGATGACCAAGCCCTCTGGCGACTCTTCGAGCGGCAGCCAGCCCTGCGCTTCGACAAATTCGCGCTTGAGGGCACCGTGCAGCATTTCCGAGCGGATGCGTCCGGCGTTGAAAGGCTCGTAGGGCACACCAAAAAATTTTGCCAGCGAGGCGCCGATGTATGCCGACGAAACTTTGTAGCGGTCCAGCAGCAAAGGCTCGACTGGTTTGGCTTCCAGGCGAGCGACCTCCAGGCATTGCGCCAACTGGTCCGGGCTGATCAAGCCCTTTGCCACCAGCCCGTCATACTTGGTGGCCTTGCGCCGTGCCAGCTCAGCGGCTTTCTGCATGCGTTGTCGGATGGCGATGGCCAGAGTCTTGCAGAGTTGTGCAACGCCATCAACCTCGAGTTCACCGAAAGGCTGGTTGCTCTTGTTGTTGATGATCTGCAGGACACCATGCAGGATGTCACCTTCAAGAATCGGTGCCACCAGCATCTGGCGGGTCCGGTAACCCGAGCGTTTGTCGACTTCCTTCAGGAAGGTCAGTGCGGGATGGAATTTCTTGAGCGCCGCATCATCGTAAACGTCGGTCAGATTGATCAAGCGCTTGCTGAACGCGACATAGCCTGCAATGCTTTGCGGCGTGATGGGCAGCTTGAGTTCCCGATTGCTCTTCAGACCGGTCTTGACCTTGGAGACGATGGCGCTGCGGTCTTCATTGACGGCATACAGAGTCAACCGGTCGGCGTTGAACAGTTTGCAGATGTCTTCGCTCGCCTCGAGCATGATTTGCTCAAGGTTTTCTGTTTCGTGAATGCGAGCCGTGACCTGTTGCAGTTGTCGGTAGAAAAGCGCCTCAAATGTCATGTCTGGTTTTGCCGCAGAGGTTTCCGGTGCATCCAAAGTTGCGCTTGCGTGCCGGTCTTTCACAAGCGGGGACTTCATCACTTCCTTCATAAGGAAAACTCCTTGGGCGTCTGCAATCGGTGACGGGCGTGCGGACTCGCGGTCAGGACTCGACAAATTGCATTTGGGTTCCGGCCAGTCCGATCAGGTCGCCATTCTTCAGACTCACCGGTTCCGCCCCGATCAGGTTCCCATTGAGGGCCGGGATGTCTGTGCCTTCGACGTGGTGAATGACAAAACCGTTGTTGCGACGCGAGATTGCGGCAATCGCGATGCCGGGTTTGCCAATGGTGGTCACCACTTTGGTCAGAGTCACCTCGCGACCTGCCGCGGCACCGGATAAGACCCTGATCGCTGCTTGGCCAGGCAGGGTTGAGAAGTTGGTGGGTTCCTGCGATGTAAAGGAGGATGTCGGCTCGGGTGTACTCGATTTGACGGAGATGCTCTTGTCCGGGCCCTGCTTCTCGGCGTCGTCAATGAATTTGATCTGGTACTTGCCAACCTCAATGTTATCGCCGTTCTGCAATAACTGCTTCTTGATGGCTTTGCCATTGACGTAGGTGCCGTTGGTGCTGTTGAGGTCTTCCAGATAAACCTGGTTGCCGGCCATCTGCAATAAGGCGTGCTCACCACTGACCGCCAGATTGTCAATCACGATATCGTTGTAGGGTCGCCGACCCAGCGTGGCCCGGTCCTTTGTCAACAGGACTTCCCGGATGACAACTCCGTCGATCGACACAATCATTTTCGGCATGACCAACTCCTGCTGCTGAAATTTGCCATGACGGATTTCATGAGATTCCTGATTTTCGAAGCCATTTCGATATTAACCGGGGTTTTTCGGTTTGGTCGCTGGCCTGTGCCAGCAAGACCGTGACGTTGTCCCTCCCGCCATTTTCGTTGGCTTTGCTGATCAGGTCGTGCGCCATTTTCTGCAATGGTGATCGCTGCCGCAATAGGTCTGCCATCTCTGTATCTTGCACCATGTCAGAAAGTCCGTCCGAACACATCAAATAGAGATCGCCCGCCAGCACCTGATGTTCATTGAGCTCGAGCAGCACTTCGTCTGCCACGCCCATGGCCCGCGTTATCAGATTCCTGATCGGCGAGCTAAGGGCCTGTGCTGGCGTCAGCCAGCCGGCGTCAAGCTGTTCTTGCAGCAGCGAGTGGTCGCGCGTGATTTGCACGAATTCCTTGCCGCGCAGACGATAGCAGCGGGAATCGCCGACATGACCTAGCAGCAGCTGGCGCTCCCGAAAGGCAGCCAGCACCAGCGTCGTGCCCATGCCCGCGCAGTGGGGGTTGCTGCGCGATGCATCGAAAATCGCGCGGTTGGCGCTGGCAACACTGGTTTCGATTGCGCGCCCGAGGTCTGTGATTGGGGACTGTTCACTGGCCTGCAACAGCCAGCCGCCGAGCTCCGACATGATCAAGGCAGTCGCCATGCTGCTGGCGATCTCGCCCGCGTTGTAGCCGCCCATGCCATCGGCCAAGATCGCGAGTCGGTTGGTTTCGTCGACCGCCACCGAGTCTTCGTTGTTGTGGCGAATCCGTCCCGGATCGGTTTGCGAGCAGAAGGTGTATTTCATCGTGTATCGGACTGTAGCGCCAAGTTGACTGTCTTGTCGCGTGAACACGCTGTCCGCAATTCAAAAGCCTTGCCGCCTCACGAGAGTCGCCGCAAGTCGCTCAGCGCCGGGATTGCGAAAGTCTCAGGCAGCGGAGTGCGGGTCAGTCTGGTGCCGCTTTTGCAACAAGCGCCCCAAACCGAGCACCAATGCAGCGCCCGTAACCGCGCTGGCTTCATGCAGCCAGGGGTTTGCAGCCAGCACGCTCTGCAAAGCCACATCATGGACGATGGTTTCACCGCCGACCCAGCCAATCAACCCAGCGCCCACAGTTACGATGAGGGGGAAGCGCTCCATCAACTTGATCATCAGTGTGCTGCCAAAAATCACCAGTGGAATGCTGATGGCCAGACCCAGGATCAGCAGGGTCATGCTGCCCTTGGCCGCCGCCGCCACGGCAATGACGTTGTCAAGGCTCATGATCAGGTCAGCAATCAGGATGGTGCGCACGGCCGCCATCAGGCTGCCGTGCTGCTTGCTGTGGCCCTCGCCCTCTTCTTCCGCGCTGAGCAACTGCGTGCCGATCCACAGCAGCAGCAAGCCGCCGACGATCTGCAAATACGACAGCTCCAGCAGCTTGGCCGCCACCACGGTCAAGGCAATGCGCAGTATGACCGCTGCGCCGGAGCCCCAGAACACCGCCTTGGTCTGCTGCTGCGGCGGCAGGGAACGTGCGGCCAGTGCAATCACCACGGCGTTGTCACCCGACAGGATGATATTGATCCAGACGATCTGGAACAGACCAATCCAGAAATCCACGCTTTGCAGCCATTGCATCGGCATTCTCCTGTTTTGCTAATGAAAGAAGCGCTCAAAACAGGGTGTCTGGAGCGCTTCCTTACCGTTTGACGGGCAGTGTAACGGCCGCCAAGCCGTCCACCTGTTGCTGGCTTTACTTACAGCATGGCTTTCAGCAGCTTCGCCATTTCGGACGGATCGCGCGTGATCTTGAAGCCGCACTCTTCCATCACGGCCAGTTTCGCATCGGCCGTGTCAGCGCCGCCCGAGATCAGGGCACCGGCATGGCCCATGCGCTTGCCGGCTGGCGCTGTCACGCCCGCGATGAAGCCGACGATTGGCTTCTTCATGTTGAGTTTGCACCAGCGCGCCGCCTCGGCTTCGTCGGGCCCGCCGATTTCGCCGATCATGATGACGGCATCGGTATCGGGATCTTCGTTGAAAGCCCGCATGATGTCGATGTGCTTGAGACCATTGATCGGGTCGCCGCCGATGCCCACGGCCGTCGATTGGCCCAGGCCGATTTCGGTCAGTTGCGCGACGGCTTCATAGGTCAGGGTGCCGGAGCGCGAGACGACGCCGATACGGCCCTTGCGGTGAATGTGACCGGGCATGATGCCGATCTTGATTTCGTCTGGTGTGATCACGCCCGGGCAATTCGGGCCGAGCAGCAAGGTCTTCTTGCCGCCAGCGGCTTCCTTGGCGCGCATCTTGTTGCGCACTTCGAGCATGTCGCGCACCGGAATGCCTTCGGTGATGCAGATCGCCAGATCAAGGTCGGCCTCGACCGCTTCCCAAATCGCGGCCGCAGCGCCAGCTGGCGGTACGTAGATGACCGATACGGTGGCGCCGGTTTGTTTGGCCGCGTCCTTAACCGAGGCAAAAATCGGGATGTTGAAGATCGACTCGCCGGCCTTCTTCGGGTTCACGCCGGCAACGAAACAGTTCTTGCCGTTGGCATATTCCTGGCACTTTTCAGTGTGGAACTGTCCGGTCTTGCCGGTGATGCCTTGGGTGATGACCTTGGTGTCTTTATTGATGAGGATGGACATGATTCACTTTCAGTTCAGGACAGAGTCTGCGCGCAGGGGTAGCGGCTGTCCGTCCAACAAAGAATTAGGATTTGACTGCAGCCACCACTTTTCGGGCCGCATCGGCCATGGTGTCGGCGCTGATGATGGGTAGCCCAGACTCGGCCAGCAACTTCTTGCCCAGTTCTTCGTTGGTGCCCTTCATGCGCACCACCAGTGGCACGCTCAGATTGGTCGCCTTGCAGGCAGTGATCACGCCCATGGCGATGGTGTCGCATTTCATGATGCCGCCAAAGATGTTGACCAAAATGGCCTTGACCTTCTTGTTCTTGAGCATGATCTTGAAGGCTTCGGTCACCTTCTCCGGGGTGGCGCCGCCGCCTACGTCCAGGAAGTTGGCCGGCTCGGCGCCGAACAGCTTGATCGTGTCCATGGTGGCCATTGCCAGGCCGGCACCGTTGACCAGGCAACCGATGTCGCCGTCCAGGCTGATGTAAGCCAGGTCGAATTTGCTGGCTTCGACTTCGGCCGGGTCTTCCTCGTCGAGATCGCGGTAGGCCACGATTTCGGGGTGGCGGTACAGGGCGTTGGCATCAAAGTTGAACTTGGCGTCCAGGGCCTTGATGTTGCCGTTGCCTTCAAGGATCAGGGGGTTGATTTCGACCAGCGCGGCATCGGTGTCCATGTACACCTTGTAGAGCTTTTGCAGTACGTCAACCGCCTGTGCGGTGGAGGCCGCGGGAACACCAATGGCGTCGGCCAGCTTCTGGGCTTGCGCGGTGGTCAGACCGAGTGCCGGGTCCACGATTTCGGTGATGATCTTTTCTGGCGTGTCGTGCGCAACGCCTTCGATGTCCATGCCGCCTTCGCTCGAGACGATCATCGCCACGCGTTGCGAGGCGCGGTCGGTCACGGCAGAGACGTAGTATTCTTTCTTGATGTCAGCGCCATCTTCGATTAACAGGCGGCGCACCTTCTGGCCCAACGGACCGGTCTGGTGTGTGATGAGCTGCATGCCCAGGATTTCACCAGCAAGTTGCTTGACTTCGTCGATCGAGCGTGCCAGCTTGACGCCGCCGCCTTTGCCACGGCCACCCGCATGAATCTGTGCCTTGACGACCCACACCGGGCCACCGAGTTTTTGCGCGGCTTCCACCGCTTCTTGAACGGTGAAGGCCGGAATGCCGCGTGGCACCGGTACACCGAATTGGCGCAAGATTTCCTTGCCTTGGTATTCGTGAATCTTCATGAGGATGCTCTCAGGAGTGAATGGTTTTTTCTCCGGCCTCGAAGCTTGACTGCTCGGGGCAGGCACTGGACAACACAGACTTCGACTGTATCATGCTGCAACGCACCATACTTCCACCAGTCTTACACACTCTGTTGGGTGCACCTGATCGAGATCAATCATGCACAAGATATTCATTGACGGTGAGGCCGGAACCACCGGTTTGCAAATTCGGGAACGCCTGCAAGCCATGCCGGGCATCGAGCTCGTCAGCATTGCCCCCGAACTGCGCAAAGACGCTAAGGCCAAGCGTGCACTGATGGCACAGGTCGATCTGGTCGTACTCTGCCTGCACGACGAAGCAGCGATTGAATCGGTCGCCGTGATTGACGCCACGGCCAAGGAAACAGGTCAGCCCGGACCGAAAATCATCGACGCCTCAACAGCGCATCGCACGGCGCCGGGCTGGGTCTTTGGTTTCCCGGAACTGGTCGCGGGACACCGGCAGTTGGTCGCCGCGTCGCGTCGCGTTGCAAACCCGGGCTGCTATGCGACCGGCGCCATCGCCTTGATTCGCCCGCTGGTCGATGCCGGTTTGATTCCAGTCGATTTTCCGCTCACCTTGCCGGCCGTCAGTGGCTATTCGGGTGGCGGGCGGTCCATGATCGAAGCCTATGAGAGTGGCCAGGCACCGGCCTTCGAACTGTATGGACTGGGGTTGAAGCACAAGCACCTGCCAGAAATCATGAAGTACAGCGGTCTGCTTCGCCGTCCCGTGTTCGTTCCGGCGGTCGGTAACTTCCGCCAAGGCATGCTTGTGCAATTGCCGCTGCATCTGGACCTGCTGCCGGGGCAGCCCAGTGCACGGGACTTGCAGGAGGTGCTGAGCCAGCACTATGCGGGCAGCGATTGGGTCAGCGTCGAGCCGGCCACCGCCGACAACAAACTTGACGCGCTGGCGCTGGTCGGGACCAACAAGATGGAACTGCGCGTGTTTTCAAACCAGGGCGCAACTGACGGCTTCGCCCATGCGGTGCTGGTGGCCCGGCTCGACAACCTGGGCAAGGGCGCCAGTGGCGCAGCGGTGCAAAACCTCAGTCTGATGCTGGGCCTTTGACCGCGCGCCGGATGGTGTCAGCACAGAAGCCACGTGCGGCCAGAAAGCGCATCTGACGTGCGGCCTCCATTGCGTTGGCCGGCGGCGCACCGAATTTCTTTTGCCAGACTGCCTGCGCCCGTTCCAACTCAGTGGTTTTCAGGCTTGCAAGCGCATCGCTAATGGCGTCGGGGTCCAGACCCTTGCCCTGCAACTCTTGCCGGATACGCGTCGAGCCCAACTTGCTGGCACGGCGATGTAACACGGACTCAATCACTCGCTGTTCGCTGATGAAGCCCTTGGCCTGCAACTCATCGAGCGCGCGTGCCAGTGTGCCGGGTTCTTCCTCGAAGGGTTTGAGCTTGCGCTCGAGCTCGGCGCGCGAGTGCTCGCGAGCGCTGAGCAGGCTCAGTGCGCGGCCTTTGAGCGAGGGTTGGGTCGGGGACACAGCGATCACGCCGGCAAGCTTGTTTAATCTGGGTTTAAACGGCCTTCTTGCTCGGCGTCTTGGCTTTGGCTTCGGTTTCGGCGCTACCGGTTTCTGGCAGCAGCGGGATGCCAAGTGAGGCGCGCACCTTGTTCTCGATTTCATGCGACAACTCGGGGTTTTCACGCAGGAACTCGCGGGCGTTGTCGCGACCCTGGCCGATCTTTTCGCCGTTGTAGGCGTACCAGGCCCCTGACTTGTCCAGGATGTTGGCGGTCACGCCCATGTCGATGATCTCGCCTTGGCGGCTGATGCCTTCGCCAAACAGGATGTCGAACTCGGCGGTCTTGAATGGCGGTGCCACCTTGTTCTTGACAACCTTGACCTTGGTCTCGTTGCCGATGGCCTCATCACCTTTCTTGATGGTACCGGTGCGCCGGATGTCCAGCCGCACCGAGGCGTAGAACTTGAGCGCATTGCCGCCGGTGGTGGTCTCGGGCGAGCCGAACATGACGCCGATCTTCATGCGGATCTGGTTGATGAAGACGACCATGCAGTTGGTCTTCTTGATGTGGGCCGTCAGTTTGCGCAGCGCCTGGCTCATCAGGCGCGCCTGTAGGCCCGGCAGGGAGTCGCCCATTTCGCCTTCGAGTTCGGCCTTTGGGGTCAGCGCAGCGACCGAGTCAACCACGATCAGGTCAACCGCGCCCGAGCGCACTAGGCTGTCCACAATCTCGAGCGCTTGCTCGCCAGTGTCGGGCTGGCTGATCAGCAGGTCTTGCAGGTTGACGCCCAGGTTTTGCGCGTACTGGATGTCCAGCGCGTGCTCGGCGTCGATGAAGGCGCATTGGCCGCCGACCTTTTGCATTTCAGCAATCACCTGCAGCGTCAGCGTGGTCTTGCCCGACGATTCCGGGCCGTAGATCTCGACTACCCGACCGCGCGGCAGGCCGCCGACGCCCAGGGCGATGTCCAGACCCAGCGAGCCGGTCGAGACCACCTGGATGTCTTCGATCACCTCGCCTTCGCCCAGGCGCATGATGGTGCCCTTGCCGAACTGTTTCTCGATCTGTGCCAGCGCAACTTGCAGGGCCTTGGCCTTTTCGCTGTTGGCGGGGGTAGGGGTTTTGACGAGTGCGTCCATGAAATTCTCCTTGAGTGGCAATGGTTGGTAGCGGGTGCATTTCCTGCTTTTAACAACAGGCTGGATGCTTAGACAGTAGTTTAGTTCGAAGATTGAATTTGACAATAGCTTTTATTGGTCAATTTGGTTTACTATTTTCACCATGAAGGAAAATATCGCAAACAAGCCGGTTCCAGGCTGGCGGCAGGCGCACCTCGGCTATTGGCTGGGGGCGGCCCAACAGCGTTTCGATGCCCGGGTTTTGTCCTTGATGGCGCAAAACGACGAGGTGCCGCTGGCGCTGTCCAATCTGGCTGCGCGCGGGCGCCTGACGGCATCGCACATTCACATCACGCGTCACTTGGCTCTCGAAGGCTCACGCCTGACGGAATTGGCCCGGCGCGCCAATGTCAGCAAACAGGCCATGGGCAAACTGGTGCAGGAATGCGAGGCCTGGGGCCTGGTGAGCCGCTCAGCCGACGTTCGTGATGCGCGTGCCCGTTGCATCGTCTTCACGCCGATCGGACTAAGCTGGCTGCAGGCCTTTGGCCAGGCAGTGGCGCAGGCCGAGGCCGAGTTCCAGGCTGCCGTCGGAGCCGAGATTGCGACCGTCGTGGCAATCGGCCTGGAGGCTTATGCCGCCTGACACTCTGTGCCAGGGTCGGACCGATTCGAGCGCGTCCGCCTAGAATGGTCCGAAAAAGAGAGCCGTTGCCGGCCTTTGCCCACATTGGAGACAGACATGCGAATTTTGATTGTTGAAGATGACCAGGTCCTTGCCGACGGCTTGCTGCGCACGCTGCGCAGTTCGGGTGCGGCGGTTGACCATGTGGTCAGCGGGTCCGAGGCCGACGCAGCCCTGATGACCAATACCGAGTTCGACCTGGTGATCCTGGACCTGGGTTTGCCCAAGATGCATGGTCTGGAAGTTCTGAAGAAGCTGCGCGCGCGTGGCTCGTCCTTGCCGGTGCTGATCCTGACGGCGGCTGACAGCGTTGATGAACGCGTCAAAGGCCTCGACTATGGCGCCGACGACTACATGGCCAAACCGTTCAGTCTGCAGGAGCTTGAAGCGCGCGTACGCGCTCTGGGCCGGCGCGGTATGGGAACGGCCAGCAGCACGATCAAGCATGGGCCGCTGATCTACGATCAGTCAGGTCGCGTTGCCACCATTGACGGTGTCATGGTTGAGCTGTCAGCGCGCGAACTGGGCCTGCTTGAGGTCTTGTTGCAGCGCGCCGGCCGCCTGGTCAGCAAGGACCAGTTGGTGGAGCGCCTGTGTGAGTGGGGCGAAGAGGTCAGCAACAACGCCATCGAGGTCTACATCCACCGCCTGCGCAAGAAGATTGAGAAGGGGCCAGTGCGCATTGCCACTGTTCGCGGTCTCGGTTATTGCCTCGAAAAAATCCCCAATTAAGGTTGCCTCTCACGTTGTGAACATCTTCCACCAGGAGCAGCGCTCACTGTTCGGGGAAATCCTGGACTGGATGCTCACGCCCATGCTTCTGCTGTGGCCGATCAGCCTGGTGCTGACCTGGCTGGTGGCCCAGAACATTGCCGGCAAGCCGTTTGACCGGGCACTCGAATACAACGCCGGCGCCCTGGCGCAGCTGGTCAGCGTTTCCAACAACCGGGTGCAATTCAATCTGCCGCTGCCGGCGCGCGAACTGCTGCGCGCTGACGATTCCGACACCGTCTACTACCAGGTGCTGGGCGCGCAGGGTGAGTTTTTGAGTGGCGAGCGTGATCTACCGATGCCAGCCGAAGACGAGAAGGTATTTTTTGGTGAAGTGCGCCTGCGCGATTCGGAGGTCCACGGCGTTGACGTCAAGATCGCCTACACCTGGGTCAAGCTGGCGCTGCCCAACGCCCGACCCGCCTTGGTGCAGGTGGCCGAAACCATGGAAAAACGCTCGGTCCTGGCGACTGAAATCGTCAAGGGCGTGATGCTGCCGCAGTTCGTGATCCTGCCGCTGGCTGTGTTGCTGGTTTGGTTAGCTCTGGTACAAGCGATCAAGCCGCTGAACCGGCTCGAAGAACGGATCCGCGCGCGCAAACCGGACGATCTGAGCCCAATCGACGCGCAGGCGGTTCCGCTGGAAGTCGTGCCGCTGGTGTCCTCGGTCAACGACCTGCTGATGCGACTCAAGGAGTCGATTGCGACGCAGAAGCGCTTCCTGGCCGACGCCGCGCACCAGCTCAAGACGCCGCTGGCCGGTTTGCGCATGCAGGCTGATCTGGCGCAGCGCGAAGGGGCCAATACCGATGAGCTCAAACAATCGCTGCGCCAGATTGGTCGCTCCAGCATTCGGGCCACCCACACCGTCAATCAACTGCTGGCACTGGCGCGCGCCGAGAGTAGCGGCGCGGCCATGCCACGCGTGAGTTGCGATCTGGCGGATTTGACGATCTCGGTGGTGCACGATTGCGTTCCACGTGCGCTCGAAAAGCACATTGACCTGGGCTTCGAGGGCACACAGCCCGGCGCCAATGGCGGGCAACTCGCGGGCAACCCGACGCTGCTCAAGGAGTTGATTCGCAACCTGCTTGACAACGCCATCAATTACACGCCATCGAGCGCGGACAAGCAGGGCGTGATCACGGCGCGGGTGCTGACCGACCCTTTTGGCAAAACCCTGATGCTGCAGGTGGAGGATTCCGGCCCCGGCGTTCCGCTGGCTGAGCGCGAACTGATCTTCCAGCCGTTTTACCGCGCCCTGGGCACCGAAGTCGATGGCTCCGGCCTGGGCTTGCGAATCGTGATGGAAATTGCCTATCTGCACAATGCCACGGTGGCGGTGGACGACACGCGCGCCGGCCAACAGCCACCTGGGGCGCGCTTCACGGTGCGCTTTGGCGCCGAATCCGGGTCGGCCGCTGTGCTTACGGGCAGGGGCTGAGCGGCTGGTTCGCCAGCGCTGGGCTGATCTCGTTGAGCCGGGCGCGCTGTTCATCGTTCGCGTTGGGCACGCGCAGCATCGCGGCCTGACCTTTTGCCGCGTCCAGCGACCATGAACCTGGCGGCATACTTGCCGCCAGGGCCGCGCGCAACTGCGTGCTTTGGGCTTCGGTGAAAGGCCCGGCTTGCAGGCACTCCGGCGCGCCCGGGGCCTGCGACCCTACTTCGGACGCCTCCTGCGGTGAAAGCACGCGCAGCACTTCGGGAGTGATCTGTTGCTGCAAGCGACGCGGCTCGGTCTGCTGCTCGGGTGCCAGACCCAGGTCGGCCAGGAAACCTTGCGACCAGGCGAAATACAGGCTGTTGAGCAGCAGCAGGATCAAGACAAGCAGGCGCATGAGGTGTCGCTGGCCCATCAAAGAAGCTGCGGCGTCAGCGGGCGCACGCTGACCTCGGAACTGCTGATCAATTGCAGTCCCTGCGCTGTCTGTACGCGCAGGGCGCCGTCTGAATCGACTCCCCGTGCGATGCCGCTGGTGCCGTCGCTAAGCGTGACGCCCAGCCCGCTCAAAGCATCGCGTTCATTGAAGCGGGTCTGAAACGGCAGGAAGCCGTCTTGCTCGAAGGCCTTGATCGCCCGAATCAAGGGCGCGGCAACACGCTGCAGGGCCTGCCCAGCGGCTATGCCTGGCAGCAGTTCCTGCAGCCAGGCCGGTGGTGTTGCCAAGCCGGCGGCCGGCGGTGGCGTGATGTTGATGCCGATGCCGACCACCAAGTAGCGGCTTGTGTTCAGGCTGGCGGTTTCAATCAGGATGCCGGCCAGCTTGCGTGCCTGCCACCAGAGGTCGTTGGGCCACTTCAGGCGTAAATCAGGATGCAGGCTCTGTGCCACGCTGATGCCCACGGCGAGCGACAGGCCGGACCAGTCTTGTGGCGCCAAGGGCAGCCCCAAAGAAAACGTCAAAGATGTTGGCCCTCCGTATGGCGCTGCGTGTGCTGCGCTGTCCACCGGGCCACTGAACCACTGCCGTCCCATGCGGCCACGGCCGGCGGTCTGCTGTTCGGCCACCAGCAGCACCGGCTCCAGCCGTCCGGCGCGCGCGCGCCTCATCAGTTCGCTGTTGGTGGAATCGATCTGCGCCAGCACTTCGACGCTGAAGTCCGGCAGGTCTGCTACCACAGCCTCCCAGATCGCCTCAGCGGGCCAGTGCAGTGGCGTGCCCATCACGTCTCAGCGCCGGCCGCGCTTAGGTGCCAGCAGGGTGCCGCGGCAGTTCTTGGCGCCGCACCAGCACGGGTACTCGGCTTTGAGCTTGGGCGTGTAGCGCTCGTCGATGATCAGGCCGTAGTCGTAATTGAGTTCTTCCCCGGCGCGGATGTTACGCAGGGCCTTGATGAAGATGCGGCCGTCCTGTTCGTCGGCTTCGCAGTTCGGGTCGCAGGCGTGGTTGATCCAGCGTGACGAGTTGCCACCGACCAGGGCGTCGATGACGCGGCTCTCGTCAAGGTGGAAATAGAACGTGTGATTCGGGTCGCTCGGGTCGTGCGGATGGCGTTCCTGCGCTTCGGGCCAGGTGATGATCTCGCCGACGTACTCGATCAGGGTCTCGCCTTCGGCAATGTCCTGCAGCGCGAACACGCCTTTGCCATGTACGCCAGAGCGGCGGGTTTGAATACGGCGACCTCTGTCGGAAGCAGGTTTTTTGGACACGTTTGAAAAATTTGGTATGGTGAACTCGTATGGGCGCGTGTGTGTGCGCGCTCACGTGCATATGCGTGCGCCCGTGCGCCCGCGAGAAAAGGGATTGTAGTCAGATGAAAAACGCAGTGCTTACCAAGACCTTGGTCATAGCCGAGAAGCCTTCTGTCGCGCAGGACATTGTGCGGGCGCTCACGCCCGTTGCCGGCAAGTTCGACAAGCACGAGGATCACTTCGAAAACGAAAAATACGTCGTCACCAGCGCCGTCGGGCATCTGCTGGAAATCCAGGCGCCTGAGGAATTCGATGTCAAACGCGGCAAGTGGAGCTTTGCCCACCTGCCGGTGATTCCGCCGCATTTCGATGTCAAGCCGATGGACAAGACCAAGACGCGGCTCAACGCCATCGTCAAGCAGGCCAAGCGCAAGGATGTTGGCGCCTTCATTAACGCCTGCGATGCCGGGCGCGAGGGCGAACTGATCTTCCGCCTGATCCAGCAGTACAGCAAGGTCAAGCTGCCGGTGCAGCGCCTGTGGCTGCAGTCGATGACGCCGCAAGCGATTCGCGATGGCTTCGGCAGCCTGCGCAGCGACCAGCAGATGCTGCCGCTGGCCGACGCCGCGCGCTGCCGCAGCGAGGCCGACTGGCTGGTCGGCATCAATGGTACGCGCGCCATGACGGCCTTCAATTCGCGTGACGGCGGCTTCTTCCTGACCACCGTGGGCCGCGTGCAGACGCCCACCCTGTCGGTGGTGGTGGAGCGCGAGGAGAAGATTCGCAAGTTCATCAGCCGTGACTATTGGGAAGTGCACGCCAGCTTTGCCGCCCAGGCCGGTGACTACAACGCCAAGTGGTTCGACCCCCAGTGGAGGCGCGCCGCTGCCAACGCCGCCGCCGGCAATGAGGAGGCGGACGCCGAACTCAAGGCCGATCGCGTCTGGAGTCAGCGTGAGGCCAAGGCGATTGCCGACGCCGTGCGCGGCAAGCAGGGCAGCGTGACCGAGGAGAGCAAGCCCACGACCCAGGCCTCGCCTTTGTTGTTCGACCTGACTTCGCTGCAACGCGAGGCCAATGGCAAGTTCGGTTTTTCGGCCAAGACCACGCTCTCCATCGCGCAAAGCCTGTACGAGCGCCACAAGGCCCTGACCTACCCACGTACCGATTCGCGCGCCCTGCCCGAAGACTACGTGCCGGTGGTCAAGCAGACTTTCGAGATGATCGGCGGCAGTGACATGAAGCACCTGGCGCCGCACGCCCGCACCGCGCTGGCCGGCAACTACATCAGCAAGAGCAAGCGCATCTTCGACAACGCCAAGGTCAGCGATCACTTTGCCATCATCCCGACGCTGCAGGCGCCGCATGGTCTGAGCGAGGCCGAACAGAAAATCTACGATCTGGTGGTGCGTCGCTTCATGGCCGTGTTCTTCCCGAGTGCGGAGTATCAAATTACCACGCGCATCACGACAGTCGCGCCACATCACTTCAAAACCGAAGGCAAGGTGCTTGTCAAGCCGGGCTGGCTCGCCATCTACGGCAAGGAAGCGGCCGAGGAGGTCAAGGACGGCGACGAGAAGAGCCCGGGCAACCTGGTGCCGGTCAAGCCTGGCGAACAGGTCAAGGCCGAGGCCGTCGACCCCAAGGGTTTGAAAACACGGCCGCCAGCGCGCTACACGGAAGCAACGCTGCTTGGTGCCATGGAAGGCGCAGGCAAGACCGTGGAAGACGACGAACTGCGCGAGGCCATGCAGGAAAAGGGTCTGGGTACACCCGCCACGCGTTCGAGCATCATCGAAGGCTTGATCGCTGAAAAGTACATGCTGCGCGAGGGCCGCGAGCTGATCCCCACGGCCAAGGCCTTCCAATTGATGACCTTGTTGCGCGGCCTAGGCGTCGAGGAACTGTCCAAGGCCGAGCTGACTGGCGAGTGGGAGTACAAGCTGGCGCAGATGGAGCACGGGAAACTGAGCCGCGTGTCCTTCATGGCCGACATCGCCGCCATGACCGAACGCATGGTGAAGAAAGCCAAGGAATACGACCGCGATACCATCCCCGGCGACTACGCCACGCTGCAAGCCCCGTGCCCGAACTGCGGCGGTGTCGTCAAGGAGAACTATCGGCGCTACACCTGCACTGGCGCATCGGGCACCGAAGACGGTGGCTGCGGCTTCTCATTTGGCAAGACGCCGGCGGGGCGCACCTTCGAGGTCGCTGAAGTGGAGCAGTTCCTGCGTGATCGCAAAATCGGTCCGCTCGATGGTTTCCGCTCCAAAGCCGGCTGGCCCTTCACGGCCGAGATGGTCATCAAGTTCGATGAAGAGACCAAGAACTACAAGCTCGAATTCGATTTCGGCGACGACAAGAAGGGCGAGGAAAGCGGCGAGCTGATCGACTTCCAGGCACAGCAATCACTCGGCGCCTGCCCCAAATGCGGCGCTGCCGTGTTCGAGCATGGCAAGAGCTATGTCTGTGAAAAATCCGTGCCGACGCTGACGCAGCCCACGCCGAGCTGTGATTTCAAGAGCGGCCAGATCATTCTGCAGCAGCCCATTGCGCGCGAGCAGATGAGCAAGTTGCTGGGGACCGGCAAAACCGATTTGCTCGACAAGTTTGTTTCGATGCGCACGCGGCGCGGCTTCAAGGCCATGCTGGCCTGGGACGCTGAGGCTGGCAAGGTCAACTTTGAGTTTGCACCGAGCAAGTTCCCGCCGCGCAAGACTGCCGTGCGAGCCCCTGCTGGCGCTGCCGTCAAGGTGGTGGCGAAAAAGGCAGCCGTCAAGAAGCCAGCCCTCAAGGTGGCCGCCAAGAAAGTAGCAGCCAAGACCGTTAAACCCAAGGCACCGCGCCAAACCACGGCCGGCACCGGTCTGCAGCCGAGTGCGGCACTGGCCGCCGTGATCGGGGCCGAGGCGGTAGCGCGGCCGCAGGTGATCAAGAAGCTGTGGGACTACATCAAGGCCAACGGTCTGCAGGACGCTGCCAACAAACGCGCCATCAATGCCGACGCCAAGCTATTGCCGGTCTTCGGCAAGCCGCAGATCACGATGTTCGAACTGGCCGGCATCGTCGGCAAGCATTTGGCATAACATTACGCTTCTTCACACAGGAGGATGCCATGATGCAAACCGTTTCCAGTGCCGGCTTTACGCTGTCGAGTCCAGAGATCAAGGCCGATGCCTTGATGGCGCAACGCTTTGAATACAACGGCTTCGGCTGTTCCGGCGAGAACCAGTCGCCGGCGCTCAAGTGGCAGGGTGCGCCCGTCGGCACCAAGGCCTTCGCCGTTACAGTCTACGACCCCGATGCGCCCTCCGGCTCCGGCTGGTGGCATTGGGTTGTGATCAATATCCCGGCTGACGTGACTGAACTCGCGCCCAACGCCGGTGCTGAAGGTGGCGCCAACCTGCCCAAGGGCGCGCGCCATGTGCGCATCGACTACGGCGTGGCAGCCTGGGGTGGTGTTGCGCCGCCGCCCGGCGACGCACCGCACCGCTACATCTTCACCGTGCACGCGCTCAAAGATGTCCTCGATATCCCGCTTGACGCCACCGCCGCACTGGCCGGCTTCATGATCAACGCCACCAGCCTGGGCAAGGCCACGTTCACGGCGCGCTACGGGAGGATCTGAGTCTGGCTTGTCATTGCGGGCTCGACCTGCAATCCAGTCAATCCGCCTCCGGCACCTGCCCGTCAATGTAATACCAGCGCCCGCCCTCGCGCACAAAGCGGCTGATCTCATGCATGCGTTGGGCGCGTCCGCTGTCGCGGCAGCGCGCCACAAACTCCACCACACCGGCGTCGCCTGATTGTTCGGCGTGGCGCACTTCCAGCCCCAGCCATTTGAGTGGCGCGAGCTCCAGTTCGCCCGGCGCGGTGGCCGGGTGCCAGGTTGCCAGCAGATAGTCGATCAGCCCGAGCGCATAGGCGCTGTAGCGCGAGCGCATCAGGGCCTCGGGTGTGGGCGCGTGCCGGCCTTCATTCAGGCCCGTGTGCCAGGCGCCGCAGCAGTCAACATAGGTCTGGCCGCTGCCACAAGGGCAGGGTGTGTGCGCCGCGAGCTGGTGCTTGGTACGCGGGGCCGCCATCACATCGGGATGCGGAATGCCTTTGAGACCAGCTTGAAGGCCTGCGGGCTGTCCCATTCCTCGGCGCCGTAGTACTTGCCCAGCACCTTGCCATTGGCGTCGATCAGCAGCGTCAGCGGCAGGCGCTCGGCACCGAGCATGTTTTCCAGCAGCAGGCGCTGGTCGATGAAGTGGCTGAACGTGGTGCCCGAGCGATTCATAAAGGACTTGGCGGCTTCCGGGTAGTCGTCGGTGGAGATACCGATCACCGTGAATTGCTTGCCGATCTTGCTGCGCGCCAGCCGCTCCAGCGAACCTATCTCCTGCCGGCACGGGCCGCACCAACTGGCCCAGACGTTGATGATCAGCGGCCGGCCGCGAAACTCCGACAGCTTGCGCGATGGCCCGGACAAGCCCAGCATCGTGGCCTCGCGCAGCGTGCCGCCAATTTCAACCTCACCCGGTGTCTTGGCAAAAACCGGTGGCGTTGCCAGCGCCAGACAGAGCAGCAGATAAGAGAAGATGGATCGCATGGCCGGCAGTCTACCAGCCGGCAGACGGCTGCGCCTGCCGTCGCCCCTGCACGATTCACGTTGTGCGCCAGTCGCAGCACCCCCTAGAATGGCCCATACGGGAGCAGGCATGACACCAGAGCAAAAGGCCAGAGTCAAAATCGACATCCTGCTGGTCCAGGCTGGCTGGCACGTGTGCGACATGGCGCATGCCAACATCCACGCGGCACGCGGCGTGGCGCTACGCGAATTCCCTCTCAACACGGGTTACGGTTTTGCCGACTACCTGCTTTACATCGACGGCAAAGCCGCTGGCGTGATCGAGGCCAAGAAAGAGGGCAGCACGCTCACCGGTGTGGAGGTGCAATCGGCCCGCTATGCGCAGGGTCTGCCCGCCGCGCTGCCGGCCTGGGTGCGGCCCTTGCCCTTCAGCTACGAGTCCACCGGCATCGAGACGCACTTCACGCAGGGGCTGGACCCGCAGCCGCGTGCCCGAGCCGTGTTTGCCTTTCACCGGCCCGAGACGCTGGCGGCGTTTCTGAATTACATGCCGGGAGCCGGTGCGGCACTACCCACCGGCGCTGTCCATACCGGTCCGGGCGTCCCGTCGGGCACCGACTTTATCGGCCCTACTTTTCTGGGACGCATGCAAGCCCTGCCACCCTTGATTGAAGACGGCTTGTGGCCAGCACAAATCATCGCCATCCGCAACCTCGAAGCCTCGCTCAAGGCCAACAAGCCGCGTGCCCTGATCCAGATGGCGACCGGCAGTGGCAAGACCTTTACCGCCATCAGCTTCATCTACCGCCTGATCAAGTTTGCCGGTGCCAAGCGCGTGCTGTTTCTGGTGGACCGCGGCAACCTCGGGCGCCAGGCCAAGAAGGAATTTGACCAGTACAACTCGCCCTACAACAACTATAAATTTGGTGAGGAATACATCGTTCAGCACCTCACCAGCAACCAGCTTGACTCAACAGCCCGCGTCACCATCTGCACCATCCAGCGCCTGTTCAGCATGCTCAAAGGCCGTGAGCTGGCCGAGGAAGATGAGGAACAAAGTGTGGATCGGTTGGGCAATCTGTTCACCAAGCCCGAGCCCATTGGCTACAACCCGAATTTTCCGATTGAGACCTTTGACATCATCGTTACCGACGAAGCCCACCGATCCATCTACAACCTGTGGCGCCAGGTGCTGGAGTACTTTGACGCCTACCTGATCGGCCTGACCGCCACGCCGTCCAAACAGACCTTTGGCTTCTTCAACCAGAACCTGGTGATGGAGTACGGCCACCCGCAGGCCGTGGCCGACGGCGTGAACGTCAACTACGACGTGTACCGCATCCGCACCCAGGTGAGTGAGCAGGGCAGCCAGATCGAAGCCGGTTTCTCGGTGGGCTACCGCGACCGCCTGACGCGCAAGACTCGCTGGGAACAACTCGACGAAGACCTGGCTTACGACGCCGATGCGCTGGACCGCGCCGTGCAAACGCCAGACCAGATCCGCACCATCGTCAGAACTTTCAGGGACAAGCTGCCGCTGGAAATCTTCCCCGGCCGCACCGAGGTGCCCAAGACCCTGGTGTTTGCCAAGGACGACAACCACGCCGAGAAGATCGTGGAAATCCTGCGCGAGGTGTTTGGCAAGGGCAACGAGTTTGCGCAGAAGATCACCTACCGCACCACCGGCGAGAAGCCCGAGAACCTGATCAGCGCCTTCCGCAACAGCTACTTTCCGCGCATCGCCGTCACCGTGGACATGATCGCCACCGGCACAGACATCAAGCCGGTGGAAATTGTGATGTTCATGCGCGCCGTGAAAAGCCGCAACTTCTTCGAGCAGATGAAAGGCCGCGGCGTGCGCATCATCGAGCCGACCGACCTGCAGGCCGTGACGCCCGACGCCAAAGTCAAGGACCACTTCGTCATCGTCGACTGCGTGGGTGTGTGCGAGCAAGACAAAACCGACTCCGCGCCGATGGACCAGAAAAAGTCTGTGCCCTTTGACAAACTGCTGCTAGCCGTGGCGCTGGGCAACGTAGAGCCCGAAGTGCTGTCCAGCGTGGCGGCGAGGCTTGCCCGCCTGAACCGCGAACTGACCGAGGGCGACAAGCAGCGTGTGATGCAAGCTGCTGGTGGCGCGTCCCTGCAAGACCTGACGCGCGGCATCGTCGATGCCCTCGACCCTGACGTAGATGATGTCATTGCGGCGCAGGCCGCAATCCAGGCCGCAGTGCGCCCCTTCGCCTCGCCAGAACTGCGCAACCTGCTGATTGACCTGAAACGCAAGGCCGAGCAGATCATCGACACCGTCACGCAGGACACCCTGCTGCAAGCCGACTTCAGCGAGGCAGCCCGCGAGCGCGCCAAAGGCACGGTGGAATCGTTTGAGAAATTCATCGCCGAGCACAAGGACGAAATCACCGCCCTGCAAATTCTCTACAGCCGACCGCAAAGAATGAGCGGCCCAGCCAAAGGGCAGGGCGTAGAGCCCCTGACATTCGAGGCACTCAAGACCTTGGCCGACGCCCTGCAAGCCCCGCCGCACCTGTGGACCGAGAGCCAGCTCTGGCAAGCCTACGCCGCGCTGGACAAGAGCAAGGTCAAAGGCGAGAGCCGCCGCCGCATCCTCACCGACCTCGTCAGCCTGGTGCGCTTCGCCATGCATCAGGACAATGAACTTGTGCCCTTTCCCGAACGCGTCAACGCCAACTTCAAAGCCTGGCTGGCCCAAATGGGGCATGCCGGCACCCCTACTCGTCATTCCGGCGAAGGCCGGAATCCAGGCATCCCCTTCACCAAAGAACAAATGCACTGGCTAGAAATGATCCGCGACCACATCGCCGCCAACCTCGGTATCTTGCCCGACGACTTTGAATACTCCCCCTTCGCGCAGGAGGGCGGCATCGGCAAGGTGTACCAGCTGTTCGGCGCGGAATTGCCGAAGGTGCTTGAAGCGATGAACCGGGAGTTGGCGGCGTGAGTACCCTTCATGAATTGACAGTTCCGAAAATTGAGCAAACTGGGCCAGTTGCTGCTGATGCATTTGTCTATGTCGATATCAGCAGCGTGGACAACAAGATAAAGCGAATAGTTGACCCAAAGCGTTTGCTTGTCACGGAAGCGCCAAGTCGTGCGCGCCAACGCCTTCGCGCTGGCGACGTGTTGGTTTCAATGACGCGACCGAACTTGAACGCTGTTGCCATGGTGCCTCACGAGTTGGACGGCGCCATAGGTTCAACTGGCTTTCACGTTCTCCGCGCCAACGATCACGTTGATCCGCGTTGGCTATTCAATGCTGTTCAGTCTCGTGACTTCATTGAGACGATGGAGGATTTTGTTCAAGGTGCGCTTTATCCCGCAGTGCGGCCAAAAGATATTCGCGGTTATGAACTGCACGTGCCGCCTTTGGACGAGCAGCGTCGTGTTTTGGACGACATCGAAAAGCAGTTCTCCCGCCTCGACGAAGCCGTCGTCAACCTGAAGCGCGTCAAGGCCAATCTCAAACGCTACAAAGCCTCAGTCCTCAAAGACGCCGTAGAAGGCCGCCTCGTCCCCACCGAAGCCGAACTCGCCCGCCGCGAAGGCCGCCGTTTTGAAACCGGCGAGCAGTTGTTGCAGCGCATTCTTGTCACGCGAAAGAGTGAATGGGCTGGTCGTGGCAAGTACGAAGAACCACCCGCTGTTGAAACAGGTGGGTTGGCCCATCTGCCCAATGGGTGGGTGTGGGCAAGTGCGGAGCAGCTCTCCACATTCATTACCAAGGGGACAACGCCAGCCGCAGAAAAGCTCTTGGATGGCATCGGTGATGTGCAGTTTTTGAAGGTCTACAACCTGACTTTCGATGGCACCTTAAACCAGACATACAAACCTGCATTTGTGAGTCGCGCAACGCATGAGGGCGAATTACTTCGTTCGCAAGTGTTGGCGGGGGACGTGCTAATCAACATCGTTGGCCCACCCCTTGGGCAGGTTTCGGTGGTGCCGCCAACGATGGCCGAGGCGAATATGAATCAAGCAGTCGCGCGTTTTAGACCTATAAAGCCGCTCAGCACAAAATTTGTGGCCCATGCGTTGATGACTGAATCCATCATCGCCTGGGCAATTCGAAAAGCAAAAACGACTGCAGGGCAAACGAATTTGACACTCGACTTATGTCGACGTTTGCCGATTCCACTTCCACCCCTCGCTGAGCAGGCGCGCATCGTCGCTGAAGTGGACCGACGGCTTTCCATCATCCTTGGAGTGCAGGCCGAAGTCGATGCCAACCTCAAGCGCGCGCAGGCGCTGCGGCAGTCCACGCTTTCCAAAGCTTTCTCTGTTGATCAATAGTCCAGGGTACGTGCCATGAAATATAGATTGCCCGACCTCGAAGTCCCACCCGATGAGCCGTTCCTGCACGACGCGTTGGACCGCAATCTGCTGCGCGATGACGATGTGCGCACGGTGGAAGACGAACGCCGCCAGTTTGTGGTGGTGAATGTGCCGCGTGCCTCGCGGCTGCGGCGCCCAGTGTTTGTTGGCGCCAACCCCATGACGGGCACTTGCCGCCGTGCGGAAGAGGGCGACGAATCCAGAGTTGGCGGCATAATCCCATCGAGAGAACTCCATGATTGCCCTCATCGAACAACACCGCCCCGAAGTTGCCGTGCTATGCAGCCGTTTTGGCGTGCTGAGCCTGGAGGTGTTTGGCTCGGCTGCCGATGGCGTGTTTGACCCAGCGCACAGCGACATCGATTTTTTGGTGGAGTTCAACCAGGACGATACGGGCGGCCTGTTCCACCGCTACTTTGGACTGCAGGAAACGCTGGAGCAATTGTTTGCCCGCAAGATTGACCTGGTAACGGCAAGCGCCTTGAGCAACCCGTATTTCCTTGCGACGGTTAACCAGTCTCGCCAATCCGTCTATGCATCCGCGCGCGCCGAAGCTGCTTGAAGACATCCGCAATGCGGCGGACTTTGTGAAGACGGCGACGCAAGGCGTGGCGCTGGAACAATTCAAGCAAGACCGGCTGCTGCGTCAAGCCGTGGAGCGCAATTTTGAAATCATCGGTGAAGCTGTGCGACGTCTGGAAAAAGATGACCCCGACACCGCTGCTCGCATCACCGACTACCGGCGCATCATCGCGTTTCGCAATGTCTTGATTCACGGCTACGACGTGATCGACCCCGCCATCGTCTGGAGCGCGATTGCAGATGACTTGGCGCCCCTGCTGCGGGATGTGCAGGCTCTGCTGAAGAGGTTGGGTTGAGGTCTCTAGGGACGGGATAGGTACCATCGACGTCGTACAGTAATTTCAGCCATGCCCGCTCCGCAACTTGCCCCCGTCAATCCCCGCGTCCTCGTGTGGGCACGGAAGGATAGCGGCTGGGCGCTTGATGATGTCGCCAAGAAATTGGCCATCAAGGTGGAGCGGCTGCAGGCGTGGGAGTCTGGCGAGAAGAAGCCGACGGTTCGGCAAGTCCAGAATCTGGCTAAATTTCTGCATCGGCCTTTGAGCACGTTCTTTCAGCCGAATCCGCCCGACTTGCCGCCGCTGGCTGCTGAGTACCGCCGTTTGCCCCATGTCACGCCGGGTGACGAGTCGCCGCTTTTGCGCCTCGCATTGCGGCAGATGATCAACCGCCGCCAGGCCACGCTTGATCTGATCGACGAGTTAGGTGATTCAGTGCTGGTTTTTCAGGGCATTGCGCATTTGTCCGAGACACCTGCAGCGGTGGGCCAGCGCTTGCGCCAGCTTCTGGGGCTGGATGATGCAACGCAGCTGGCATGGGCCAGCGAGTGGCAGGCCTGGCGCGCGTGGCGGGCGGCGGTAGAGGCAATGGGAGTTCTGGTTTTTCAGTTCACCAAGGTGGAGCTTGAAGAGGTGAGGGGGCTTTCGCTGTTGGATGCGCCGCTGCCTGTGGTCGGCATCAATGGCAAGGAGCGTGTGCCTGAAGCCAAGGCGTTCATGCTGTTGCATGAGGTGGTGCACCTGATGCTGGCGGCGGGCCATGAAGAGTTGCCTGCGTTGAAGGAAAAGCGAACCGGGCCGCAGTGGTTGGATGTGGAACGCTTTGCGGAGTCTGCTGCGAGTCATGCCCTGTTGCCAGAGGCTTTGTTGCAAGCGCACGCCGCCGCCATGGCGGGCAATGCAGGCAACTGGACTTTGCAAGAGGTTCGACGCCTGGCGCACCGCTTCTGGATCACCCCGCTGGCAATGGCGACGCGCTTGCGCGAGTCCGGTTTTATGAGTTGGGACCGCTACAACGTCTGGCGCAATGAATGGCAGGCTTATGTTGCGGCATTGCCCAAGCGTGGCGGTGGTTATGCCACGCCGGCCGAGAAGACTTTCAACCGTTACGGTCGGCCATTTGTTCAGTTGGTCCTGGAAGCCATGACCATCAACCGCATTACTTCTGTGGATGCGGCGCGCTATCTGGATTTGAAGTTTCAGCACTTCGACCAGTTGCAGAATATCGTGAATGGTCCAGCCAGCGCGGGGGCGTTGAATGGTTGACAGCGCGACTGGGGTTATCTACTCAATTGACACCAATTCGTTGATGGATTGGCAGGCGCGTTACTACCCCACCGATGTGTTTGCGAGTCTGGTGACGAGGATGGATACGCTCGTAGCGTCGGGCAGGATGATCGCCGCTGAATTGGTGCGGGAGGAAGCCGAGGCGGTTGGGACAGCGGGGTTGATCCAATGGGTGAAGACCAACAGCGGCATGTTCGTGTCCACAGCCAACTTGTTGACTGACTCGTTGGCGGTGCAAAACCAGTTCATCGGTCTACGGGACCCGAAAGCAGAGTACGAGGAAGCGGATCCGTATGTGATGGTTCGACACGTACCAGCAGCCGGAGCGATATGACCCAAGCCCGGGAAAACTGCCGATCGAAGCGCGGTTGGTTTTTGCCATCGGCACATCAAGACCCAAGCACTCAAGGCGAGACGACTACAGGCTCCGAGGCATGAATCTTTCGGCGATGCCAAGCACGAAAGGTCCTTGGGATAGAGGGCATTTTGTCGGTCATGCAATTGGCGGCGTGGTTGATGGCAACGAAGCAAATGTCTTCTTGCAACTGCGAAACACCAACCGCGGACGATACAGAACGATGGAGCTGTATTGCCGACAGCATCCAGGCGTGCTCTGCTTCAGTCGGCCGATTTATGTTGATACTTCTGCGCACCCGGCCCAAGTGGATTTCGGCATCTTGAAGCCGAGCGGCGAACTCTGGGTTGAAACGATGCCAAATCGGTAGACGGCAACAGCCCTTTTGAGGTCGCAAATTGCGACCTCAAGTTGACCGCTCTATCTCCGCGGGCCTTGGCGGGGCGCATTGTGGTGATCCGTGGGCAGCGGGTGCTGCTGGATGCTGATTTGGCCCAGTTGTACGAGGTGGAGACAAAGAAGTTCAATCAGCAAATCAAGCGAAACCAGACGCGCTTCCCGCCAGACTTCATGTTTCGGCTATCTGCCGATGAGTTCGAAAGTTTGAGGTCACAAAATGTGACCTCAAAGCGCGGCGGACGCCGCTACCTGCCGCTGGCATTCACCGAGCACGGCGCCATCATGGCGGCCAGCGTGCTCAACTCTGACCGGGCGGTGGAGATGGCCACATAATCCCAGCGATAGAACACCATGATTGCCCTCATCGAACAACACCGCCCTGAAGTTACCGCGCTATGCCGCCGTTTTGGCGTGCAGAGCCTGGAGGTGTTTGGCCTGGCTGCCGACGGCGCGTTTGACCCGGCACACAGCCATATTGATTTTTTGGTCGAATTCCTTCCGGACGATGCGGGCAGCCTGTTCGATAGCTACTTTGAACTGCAGCAAGCACTGGAGCAATTGTTCGCCCGCAAGATTGACCTGGTAAACACCCCCGCACTGGAAAATCCTGACGTCATTGCGGTGGTGAACCAGTCCCGCCAAACGGTTTATGCAGCCGCACCCGACAGTCTATGCAAACCCTGCCCATCCGCCTGACCCCCGGCCAGGACCTCCGCCAAGCCATTGAGGCTGCCGTGCGCAGCCACGGCAGCCACGCGGCTTTTGTGCTCTCTGGCGTCGGCAGTCTGTCCGCCGCAAGCCTTCGGTTTGCGGGCGCTGAGCTGCCGCAGCACCTGAGCGGTGACATGGAGATTCTGAGTCTGTCCGGCTCGGTGGCGCGCAATGGCTCGCACCTGCACATGGCGCTTTCCACGGCCACGGGCCAGGTCTTGGGTGGTCACGTGGCGCCGGGCTGCATCGTGCGCACCACGGCAGAGGTTTTGCTGGCGCTGCTGCCCGAATGGGAGTTTGCGCGTGAGCCCGATGCGGCGACGGGGTATGAGGAACTGGCGGTGCGGGCGAAGGGTCGTTGAAGTATATGCATACCGCATATATATTTTGAAACAGTCTTTTCAGTGACCGATTTTTGTGGCATATTCTGTATGCATACTGCATATTATTTACCCTATGAGCTCTTCTGGAATCAAATCACGCCTTAGCCACTCGCAGTGGTCGCTCAAGCCACAAGACTTGGCGATGGCGTTCAAGCTGGTGTGTCTGGCGGGCCAAAAGTTGCCTTACGCGGCGCTGGCGCAAGCCATGCACATGTCGCAGTTTGAAGCCCACGCCTGCCTGGCGCGGCTGAGTGGTGCACGCCTGCTGGCCGATGTGAATGACACGCCCACGCTGGTGATGGCGGCTTTCAGGCCGATGGTGGTGCATGGCACTGCGTATTTTTTTCCGGCAGTGCGGGGGGAAATCACGATGGGGTTTCCGACCGCCTATGGCGTGGAGCCACTGAAGTCCAAGGTACTGTTTGCTGACGAGACGCCTCCCGTGTGGCCGCATATGAACGGACCGGTGCGCGGCAGTGCGTTGCTTCCGCTGTACCCCAAGTTGCCTTTGGCGGCGTCGATGGACCCACCCTTTTATGAGTTGCTGGCCTTGTTTGATGCTTTGCGAATCGGCCAGGCGCGCGAGCGTGAAATGGCTCGCAAGTTTTTGGAAGAAAAGCTGAGCTGATGGCAGCGCTGAATAATCCCAATCTAGCCATTCTGGAACTGGTGGCACAGGCCCTTGGCCCTGTGTGTGAAAGTGTGATTTTTGTGGGCGGTTGCGCCACTGGCCTGCTGCTCACGCAGGAGCGGCCAGACCGCATCCGCGTTACCGAAGATGTGGACATCGTTGCCCAAGCACTGACGGTTCATGATTACCACGCAATAGAAAAGCAAGTCCGAGCCCGGGGCTTCAGCAACGACATGCGGCCCGATGCACCGATATGCCGATGGGTCTACAAAAATGTCACTCTCGATTTGATGCCCACGGTAAAAGACATCCTGGGTTTTGCCAACCGCTGGTATCCGCTGGCTCTGCAAACTGCAGAATTGGTCACTTTGCCAAGCGGCATGACCATCAAGCTCATTACCGCACCAGTGTTCATTGGTACCAAGTTGGAGGCTTTTAAAGACCGAGGCAAAGACGTGAATGGCAAGCCAGACTACCTGGGCAGTCATGACCTGGAAGACATCATCACGGTGACGGACCGACGCCCTGAATTGCTGGCCGAGTGTCAGTCTGTGGCACCCGAACTGCGCGCTTACCTGGCCGCAGAATTTGCCGCCCTGTTTTCTGATCCCGAGTTTGAACAAGCCCTGTCTGGCCACTTGCCAGGCGATGCTTTCAGCCAGCAGCGTGCGAAGCCGTTGGCAAATACATTGCGCGAACTATCAAAGCTCTCACCATGAACTCCGCCACCATCGTCCAGAAACTCTGGAACTACTGCAACGTGTTGCGCGACGACGGCATGAGCTATGGCGACTACGTGGAGCAGCTCACTTACCTGCTGTTCCTCAAAATGGCGGACGAGCGCAGCAAGCCGCCTTACGGGCAGACCAGCATCGTG
>CAIXNB010000216.1 GCA_903920695.1 uncultured beta proteobacterium | reverse complement strand
GGTGAGCAGGGGTGGGTCAATTCCCGTGAGCGCCAAAGTACAAATACCGGTGGTGGGTCTTCTGGTCTCAAAGCGCATGCGATGATCACGAAATTCTTGATGAATTTCTCTCGCGTGCGCATTACTTGAAACGTCTTTGTCCTGACTGCCAACTGCCACCACGCGTTGCGTAGCAGAGCTCGGCGAGCACCTCGCCAAACCAGAACTGCCCCATTCTCCTCAAGAAATCTTCGCTCAATTCATAGCCGCATTGATCAGCCAGCACAGAGTCAATTCCACAAAACGGGCACACGGCCGTCATGCCAAATGCATCTTCACCGTTCACAGCATCATCGGGTTGGTCCCACCACGTCTGAATCGCTTCACCGGGAAAGGTCTTGCGGCAATAGAAGCACGCACACAGGCTGCTTTGGCTGATCGCCACGCGGTTGTTGGAACAATGTTTATGCGCCAAAACCAGTATCGGCTCAGCCTCCCTTCTTTCTTCCGAACGCTGTCGGATTGTTGCCCACATCTTTTCCCAAATGGCATGCTGAGAAATGCGTGTTCTTGCAGCAATCTGATTTCTGAACTTCTTTCTTCGCGTCATCTTCCGCCTCCAATTCTCCGCCAGTTGGCCAGGTAAGGCACCGCAACTGCTGATTCTTAGATTTTGCGTGTAACGGACGTCAATATTTGTCGGCTGTTCTTGCAAGAATGGGATTCGACTGCCACCACCAGGTGCTGGTTCCCTGGCAATTTTTGGCAATACATTTGAAGGAGAATTTCATGGAAGTGATCATTGGTTTGAGCGTCGTCGCAGGTGTTGTGTGGGCGTGCAACAAGCTGGAGCAGTTTGTGCTGCGGTCTCGCAGTCCCGTCGTGCACGGCGCGGTCCGGGTTGTCGGAACTTTGGCGGCGGCCTCGTTGGCCAAAGACGTCCTCCGAGATGTCGTCAATCAACCAGGACGCGGGCGCAATGGAAAATCTTGAAGACGGGACATTACGGAACGTCAGTTTTTGTCGCAACTTCAGACAACAATCAATTATCAAAGCGCGTTAAGAGTGCAATGGCGACACACTTGCAACGCCTCCCCCCAACCTAAGGAACTTGAGATGGCAAATCCGCAAAACTACTACGTCGAACTGCGCAACAGCTCAGGGACAACCATTGGCGTTCATGTCTACGCCTACAGTGAGTATGACGCAATGCAACAGGCCAGCGGCCGCAATCCAGGCTTTCGGGCCATGTTTGCCCGGCTAAGGTGACCAATCTCAGTGTGGAAAATTTGACCGAAGAATAACTTGAAGCGCACAAACCATTACACAAATGGGACCCCGTTTGGACAGCGGTCTCGGGCTCAACGCAAGAACGCGTACATTCATCTAAAGAATCAAATCCGACTGGTCACCCCTGCACTTGGGGGGAAGTTCATGACAGAAGATCTGCTGCAAGGTACCAATACGATTGTTTGGGCAGCCTTTCTGGGCAAGAAGCCTTCTGACTATTACCGTGTTGCAATGCAAACAACAACGGCTCCCTATGAAGATGCAATCGACGAATTAATCAAAACTTGCAGGTCAACTTCTCTGGACCAACCATCGGAAATTCCGCATATCCTTTATTGTGATGATGTCGTTGAGAAAGCGCGTGACTTGCTGAAAGATTTGGACTTGGGCGAGCCTTCCCTGATCAAGATAGATTTCACTGATCCTAAGACGTGGATGTACCCAACGGAAATCCCTGACGAAGCCCGCGCCCGACAAGTTCTGGCAGATGCCGGCATTGTCTTCGTCCGAGAGGGGTGGGAGCTACGACACAACTACAAATGGGGCACCGGACTCGGCGCCACAATTAACGTTCCTGCACTGACGATCACGACCATCAACGCATACATCGACCGGTTCTTCGCCTGTGGTTGCAAGGATTTTCTTTCCGAAATGAACATCACCCATAAGTTCAAAGAACTTTCGTGGCGTTTTAACGAGGGCCCCATGATGACTGCCAATGACTGGCTAGCCCTTAAGGCTAGTGACGAAACTGCAGAGCTCTTCAATGAACTGAACCATCTCCCGTCTGAGGGTCAGTAGGCTTGCAATCTACGGTTTCATGGTGATGCAATCCAATGGACCAATCAGTGATGGCAAGTGCTCGCTCAACAAACGTGACGATCCCTCCATACAAGAATCCAGGAGTTATCAATATGTACGACGATATTTGGCAAATTCTTCAGACGACAGCCGTATCTGTCATACGTCAAATCAAACCCGATCTGAATGAGCGAGCTGCAAATCGCTTGCTAGATGCACACCTGCATCCTGATCACTTTTCAATGCCCATCCATGATTTCGCTATTGAGCAGCAGCTTATGAACTGGTCGCTCGGCTCGGATCAAATTGAGGCGGCCAGCGCCTTCCTCAAATTTGAAGCCACTCATACTGGCCTAGGTGTCGCTCGAGTGCTGCTGCGAACACACACCAATCGACAAGGCGTGGCAAGCGTCACCCGCGACGCGCGCTACAAGGTCATGTCTCCCCGCGTCATGGGCTTGTTCAACTCGGATACTGAACAAGACTGGCGCTCATGGCTGGATTGGCCCAACATGATTCAATCGTGGATTTCCTGGTCCGAGCGCGCTCCTCAACCGCATCAGGATGCAGCAGCTGGCTTTTCCGATACCGACCGAACAGCGCTGCGCCAACTTCAAGCACTCAGTACACAACAGGCACTTGATTTGCCACATAAGCAAATCGCGAGTGGCTCCTACGGGTGGAACAGGATCGTTTTGGGATTCTATTCAGGGCTTCGTTTCCTGAACGATCAGTATGAATTGCAACCGAACCGACTCTGGGCTGAAATCGATGCATCGCGTACCGCCCTGGCCGTTGACAATTTAGTGGCTCGATGGACATCTGTCCGGGAGTTTGGAAACGCACTGGCATCCAGTTTTTTAGCCGACCTGGGCAACCGGGAGTTTGTTAAGGCAGACACGCACGTGATCGCTGTAGCGACTGCCGCCTTGAACGCTCCCGGACGAGTCAGCGCGCAGGGAGCCATTGACTTTACCCGTGACCTAGCAAACCACATCGGCGTACCCGCCCGATCAGCTGACAAATTAATGTTCTTCGCCTGCAGTGGCCAACTCTACTTGGCAGGCTTACATCCAAACAAGGCGTTGATTCAGAAGTCCAAGCAGGACCTCCTGACGAAACTGAGTTGGGTAAATCTGTAGGGGCAACCCACAAAATCCTGATCGTCCTCTCAGTCATGGAGAGGTACTTAATTCCAGACCTTGCCGAAAAGTTAGAGATTCAACGCACACCGCGTGGTGACACGGGTCCAGGCCACCGGTCGCTTACGCAGCGTGCTGAGTGTGCTGCGAGCCGCCGGCGCTACCCAACCGGTCAATAAGCTGCTACAAAAATGACTGACACTAACCCTATGTTTTCCCTCGGCGATCCGGTAGATCCATCAGCGGATGACTATTTTGGCTGGACTTTCACCGAAGACCGCGCCATTTTCAACCCGGCTGTCGGATTTGCCAAAGAATGGGAAGCCATACGTGGCCCCTTTGTTGTGGTCAACATCGAGACGACCGGGCTGGACCCCGAATCTTGCGAAATAGTCGAGATCGCAGCCCTGCAGGTCGATCCGACCGGAACAGTGAAGTCAGAGTTCTCCAAACTTGTGAAAGTTACTGACCCGGTATCGGATGACATCCTCAAGTTGATCGACGTCACGCAGGAACAACTTGCGCTCGAAGGGATGCCGCTTGCCCAAGTGATGAAGGCCTTTATGGCATTTGTTGCGTTGCGCCCGGTCTTTCTTCAAAATGCAACGGTCGATTTGCCTTGCCTCAAGAAAGCTGCAGAAAGCATCGATCAGACGTTCGACGCCTCGGTCTATGACATTGATTACATGGCGTTGATGATCTGGACAGAAGTCCAAATCGCTGGCTTTAACGCACTGGCAGCACATGTAGGAGCAGAGCGAGTACGGCCCCGATCCATCGATGATGCCAAGGCGACACTAGCGATACTGCTTGCGGCTCGCGAAGCAGCGTTCAGCCAGAAATGGGATTGAACTTGCTTCATGCTGTCAATCGCTCTATCGCGTCTCTTGAATATCCCACAATGGTATCGACATCATCCCGAGGGATGCCACGCGGGTAGCCCCCTTCTCTCGTTATGAAGTCGTGCGTCTGGGTGTATTTTCCACCAAACCGAACATTTCCATTTTTGACTTCAAACGGGTTCGCAGCCGCCTCAAGCGCTGCTTCAAATTCGGCGAGTCGAAGTCGATTAGAAGGCAGTAGGTTCAATACAACCGTCTTGCCAGTGAGTTGCATCTTAATCTGCAGTTGAACCGACGAGGGCTCAAAACCTGTCACCAGTATGCAGGGATCCAACGGAACTAATAGGTCTGGCTCACCGACATTCAAACCTTGGAAGCCTGGGTGCTGTCTCAGTGCGTCCCTCAGCGATTGAAGTTTCTCCAAAATTTGGTTTTGCAAGAGCTTGTCGCGCACTTTCCCGGTAGCGGTTCCGTCCGAAGGAGCATCTTCTGCGGGCGGTTCTGATTCCTCCCGAACTGGTAGTGGTGAGGGCTGATCATCGATCACTTCCACCGAAGTCCCTTCACGTGCCTCAGCACTCGAAAGTTTTGGTGCGATTGATGCACCTCCATCCTGATCAGAACGCCGCCAGAGCTGACGCTCGAATCTGTGCATCCCGCCGCGACCTAAGATAGCTCCATCTACCTCCTCATATCCAGTCCAGGCAATTGTGTTCTCTGCGACGAATAGGAACTGCGGCAACCGCCGGGCAAATAAGGCGAGATTTTCAAGGGCGCCCCCATGTCCGAACGTCGTCCAGTTGCCGCCCCATCCGTGGTCCTGCAGCACAACTGCAAAAGGCGCTGCTACCGTCGCCTGGCAAAACAGCGAATCGTATGCCGCTACGCCATCGGCGCAGAGGATGAGAATTGCCAATCGCTGCGGCCCATGTGCGTCATCGAAATCGTGCTGTCGCTCCAAGATTTCCAAAAAAGCATATGGTGGTACGGTAGCCTGTAATGCTGCCGAAGCCACCTCCGGCTTGATGCTGGGCATCCATCCATTCGGGGTTAGATCATGCATATCGAGCGCGCGACGCCCGATAGATCTATAACCTTCAAAAGGATGTTCGTTCAACTCCCGCTCTACGATGCTGCGTGGAATTCCGTAATCAACAAAGACAAAACAATGTGCAGCATGCCGTGAGCCGAAAAATTCCACTGGCTGTCCGTCCGTTCCGCTGCCTGGGTAGTACACAACCCGTGACCCGAAGAAATCCGGCAACGAGGTCTGGCGAGAGGGCTTCCAAAGACGGAGCCACAGAGGCATTTCTTCCGCGCCTGTCATCCCTGCGATGGGTATATCCGCGCTAGGATCACACACGACCGCAGGAGCTGCGCGTTTTGGCGTCAACGCTTCCGGTTCGACAGCTAATGAAACTCCAACTGTGTCAGCGTTATCGCGCAGATTTTCCTCGTTAGACCGAGGACACGTCTGATCGAGCAACTCGCGCAGTGAGGATATCTGTTGCTCGATAACATGCAGTTTGTCAAACAGCTTCTGATTGCTATCTGACATCATCTCAAGCAAACTGTTCTCATGCTCCTCAAATGCTTCAAGGAGTTCACGTCGAACATCGAGAATAGCTTCTTCGCGATATGGCTGTTCAGTGCCTTCAGGAACCAGTACGTGCTCGATCAAGTCTGCAGCTTCAGGCACCACCTCGATGTCATCTGGAAGAAACTCGCTAATTCTTGCGGGATTGTCAATCAAATCTTGGAGACGATCACGATTCGTGATCCTCCGAGGCCTGTTTCGCAGCTGCACGGTCGGGACGAACTCGATGCATCCACAGCGCGTCAAGGTACTAAAGTGTGGCTGCATCTTGGCACTGATCGATGTAGCCTCCATGCGGGCGGCCGCACCGTTCAAGTGCTGAATCATCTTACGCACGCTGCTCGGCGCGAATGAACGCCTCCCGCCGACGCAGACTTGCAGAATGGCCGCTATCACAGTTATAAGTTCGATTTCCATGTATTCTCCCTTCTACTTCTATGGTCCAACGCCTTGGAACGTCAAGGCATCATTGAGTCGGCATCTTGAGGCAGGCATCCAACGAGTACGCCTCATTAATATCTGGCGGTATCGGCCTTTTATGTGTCGCCCTGGGCACCTCAGGCGAGAACGCGATCAACTCCTTCGCCAGGGAAAAATAATCAACTTTGGTGTTCGGCTTAAAGTTTGTCTTCCCAAGTTCACCGGACACAAGCATTGACTGATTGCACATTGGGCCAGCCGCATAAAGACCAACGACTTTGCAATCCAACGTAGGCCATTGGGTTCGCGATACCGCTTCAGGGCTGCTCCGATATTGTGCGACTCCGTCGGCGTCAAATTTTCGAACTGCAGCCGGGCATACGCCGCAGTGACCACGCCACCTTGGCGATTTCCAACTCGTCATCCGATTCGAGCGCTGCAGAATTAAGTATTTCAAAGCCACTCCCGCCATGCCTCATAAATCATCACCATGGCCATCGTATCAAGTTCACAGTAGCGAAGCAATGATGCTTCAATACTACTGCGCTCGATAGGCGAGAGATTGTCGAACTGCAATCGAGCAAAGGCTGTCGTAGCAGCGCCACCTTCAGCAATGGCGAGGTCATCATCTGCCTCCATGCTCTCCAGCAATTCTTGCGGCATGTCGTTGAAGACGGGCGGCAGCAGCTTGTACGGGTTCTCAACACCGGCGTCAGATTGCACCCACCAGACCTGATCCTTGAAATTCAGGCTGGGTATGCCTGACTTGCTTCCATAGATGGGCTTTGAGTAACGCTCCTTCAGGAAGTTGGATGACTGCATGACGGCGGGCAGTACCTTCTTGATGGACGAACTGGCCTTGGTCGAGGGATGGAAGTAGGCAAGCTTTGCTAACTGGCAAAGGTCTACCATCGCTCGATCACCTTGGCGCACCACAACGCTCCCCTTCTTGATTCGGGTCAAATCGCAGATGCTTGCTTTGAGTCCCTCTGCGTCAGCTGGCGGTGCTTGATCTTCTTCAAGCTCGGTCAGGATGGCATTGAGCGTTGTGTTCTCGTGCGGTGACCAGATGAAGACCGTGCCTATGTCCCCGATGGCCTGCATCAACTTTCGCACGAATTCGTAGTTTGGCCGTACCCCTGGCGTGGTGCTGAGGAACTGGCTCTTGTGAGCCACGCTGCCGTCGGCCTCAACTGCATGGTGGGAAAACTGAAACGCGATATTGGCGTAGGGGCGCTGCCCGGCAAAGAAAGGGATCGCTACCCGTGCAGTCTCAAAGTCGATAAAGTTCAAGGGAAACGTCCAACTTGACATTTCGCGCTTGATTAGCGCCCGGTTCAAAAAGAAATCTTCTCCACCGGGCCACTCACCGGACACCTGCATCCATTGGCGCTGGCTAGGGTTCAGGCAATCTTCCCCTTCTGAATATTTCAGATCCTCCTGGGTCACATCCTCGAACTTGAGAACTCCGCGGTCGATCAACTCCTGCTTGCGCCGGAAATTCCAGATGTCCAGCACAGTGCCTTGCTCGATTTGCTCGTCGGTCCAACCAAGTGCTTCGCGCCAACATTCATGAACTCCACTTTTCAGCTCAGAGGTACCCGGTGTCGTTCGGAATTCGCATTTGGCGCAGTGCGACCCGATAACAGGCTTTATTTTCTTGTCCGCCTGGTATCTATTGGCCCATGTTTCTGCGAGTTGCGCCAGCGTGCCATCGGAGCCAGGTGCAACGAGCGGTAGTGCCAGGATTTCGTCAACAAGATCGTCAACATTCATACAAGTCAGAATTGGGTTCCCGATATTGCTGGAATTCGTGTTTGGCAGCACCTGGACGCTTGATCGACCGTCCTTGTCCCGGCTGATCTTGAATTTCTGGTTTAAACCGTCCACGGTGCAGACCTTTGACTTGTCGGCCAGCATCAAGAAACTTTTGATTTTCAGTTGGGGAAAGGCCAAACTCATGACATGGCGCTGGAAGGCAACATCCTGCAGGTAAGGCAACATGCCCTTGTCAATGCCGCCCCTTTTTTGCCGAAAAGTAAACAAGTCGGTCGAATCAAACGACTTGGCCTTGACTTCGATAAGCTCAATTTGTTCGCCGGATTTGCGCAGGACGTCGACTCGCGCAAACAGGTCGCCCTGACAGATCGCCGCCTCAAACAGGGTTACTTGGTCTTGGGCCAGCAGTTGCCGCGTCTGATTGACGGCTTCCTCATGGAATCTGGAGTCGATCTCAACCCCACCGGGGTACATCAACTTGGCCAATTCCCCAACCTGGAATCCGCCTTCTGCCAAGGCCTTCAAGAACTCGTCTTCCTGTTTATTGTCGGCGTAAATGGCACTCTTGCCGGTGTAATAGAGCTTGGTCGGACAGCCTACGGCGATCTTGAAGCGGGACTTTGTTAAGTATCGCGGGCGGTTTGCTGATATCGCATCCCCGCGCCAAGGAAGACCATCCAGCAATAGCACCAAATTCCCCAGATCTTCGCGTGTTTGAACACGGGTCAGGGCGATGAGTTGGAGGACCCGATCTGCAGCAACTGCAGGCTTAGACGTTACATTGCTTGCGCTCATCCATGGTTTAGCAATAAACATGTCGTCCTTACGTTTCAACGGATAGGCGTCAAGTCGCGCGAAATGGCTGCGAATCCATGCCTTGCCTGACTTGTTAACGGGGTACAGCATGACCTGGATCCGGCGAGCCCCGCGGATCTGGATACGCAATTTGACCCCCGGATCTACGCTAGGAATGTCTGCCAAAACCGCTAGTTCACTCGCTCCAATAACCCTTGGGCGGGAAAAAGCAAGTGTTAGATTATTAGGCGCACGCGCGAGGATATCAACCACTTTCTGCAATTCGATATCTAGTCCGTCGCCGAGGAAAATATCCAGCAACTCGTCCCGCGCTTGGCCCTTCTCAACAACAATTGGGATATCGAAGCCTTTTCTGAGTTCCCAGTCATCGTGCGACCGGTAAAGTCCAGAGGCATGACCAGGCTGGATGTTGTGCAGGTTCTTGAAGCCGATTACAAACTTGATATATAAGGACTCGACCATGAACGCGAGAGCCTCGCTTGTTACACGAGCAATGATTCTCCCGATGTGACACGGCTTGTGACCTTCCCCGAGAAGCTTACGAATCTCGCCAAGCCTTTCCACATCTGGGCTCGCCATATTCGATATGGCATTCTGGAAATGATCGCAAAGGCGTTTTCCCTTGCCCTTGCCAACGTAAAAAATTCGCCCATTCACAGGGTTTCGAAGGACATAGACGTAGTACTCACCAAGTTGATGCTCGCCATCATCCGCCAGGAAGTTGCCCTGGCGGTCGGTAGGCAGGTCGTACGTACTGATGTGAACCCATTCATCCTTTGCCCTGAAACGCTCGGCATGCTGGCCATCTGCGATATTGGTCAGTGCATTGGGTCCACGCCCATACACGCTTTTTATAAGCAGACCTTCGATTGCGAATGCCACTTCCTCGCTCAGCCGCCGTCCGACTACTCTCGCAATGTCCTTCGCACCAGCGCCCTTAGACATCAAATCCCGTATGGTCTGGATCTTCTTTGTCTCTTTTGGATCATCCTCCTCCTCAAAGATCTCCTCAGGCGAGCGTCCGACCCTGAAATGATCCACGATCCGGTTTGATGTGCCCTTGCCCACGTAAAACGGAATATTGTTTTTCGGATCCAACAAAGCATAGACATAAAACCGACCAGCGCCAATTAGCGGCTCGGGCTGAACGCAATCTCCTGGCTTTAAGGGTGAATTCATGCTTTGGCTCCTCGACTGATAAGGTGGGAAAAGTACGTTGACGCTAACCGCGGGACACTGCTGCGCGGTTAGCGTTTTGGAAGTTAGCGAACGCGACGCACACGCGCAACTGGCTCGGGTGCTCGAGCAAACTGGGCAAACACTTTTTCGGCCGAAACACCTTTACCCAATTCGGCCAAAATGAAATCCCGATACTCCCTGATATCGGTCGTCAGTTCCGCTTTGTGTGCCTTGTAGTAGGCCCACATCGCTTCAGCAGCTTGACTTTCACTCAGCGTTTTAGTTGCACATACCGCCGCAGCAGCTTTCGTCATAAGGCTCCTTTGTAAGCGAGCCTTTGATGCTACCGAAGAGGTGCGTCAAAATTGATCGTTAATCCAGAACGTCTGCAGCGTAGTGTCCAGCAATATGGCGTGCCCGCTTTGCCATCTCCGCGCGCACCTCGGGCGGACCCAGCACTTCAATCCAACCTCCCATGCTGAGTAGAAATGGCACCAGCAAAATCATGTCTGGCAGGGTTATCAGCACCGGGAACCAACCGTCTATCTCGCTTTTCGGTCCGATGTCTTGCTTGTCCGGCACCGACAGGGGGCGCTCACGGAAATGATAGATCGCGTCAGGTGCTACTCTAAGTCTCAGTTCGATTGGCGACTGACGGACGTCGAATTTATGACTTAGTTTGTGGCTATCCTCAATGTAGCCATCCAGATCAAAATCGGGTCTTGGTATTGCTTGCAAATTTGTGCATTCTGCAAATTCGAACCGATGCAAGGGCAAACCTCTGGCAGGTATGTCACTAAAGCCATCTGTTCCAAGAAGATAAAGTGAACCGTCCTTGGCAACGAGTCCTTGGACACTCACAGTCTTGTTGATCACTTCTTTATTACTGTGCTTGTAACGAAACTTCAATTGCCGATCTGAGGCGATGGCATCAAAGGTTTCCTTGAGAACCGTCTTATCGATGGATGCAGGCTCGCGTCCAATCCAGTCTGGAACAACACGAAGTCGCCGTCGAATTCTTTCAGTCTCCACACTCGTACCAACCAGCTTGTCAGCAATACTGCTGATCTCCTTGATGCCTATCCCTTCTATGGAGTCAAAGGTGGCGCCGAGAATCTGCCTTGTCAGCAGAACATTGAGTGCAATTTCCTCTGTCATCAACCAATGGGTAACGCGGGATGGGATGTGGTAAAACCTGTGTACCCCGCCCCCCTTACCCTTTCCGACGTTCTCTATAAGGGCCGGCCCCTCACTGGTTTCTCGCGATAGCGCCTTGGTATAGCGCTGTATATTGCGCAGTTCCGAGGCGGGGAGATCTCTTGTCTTGGCATCCCAGTTGCTCCCTGGCTTCCCGTAAAACTTTCTACACAATTCCTCATTGGAAAGGGCTTGCTCCTTCGGAACCGAAAGGATTTCGAGCAAACGGGCTACGGTCTTGATGGTCTTGGCCTGCACAAGAGCCTTCTGTTCCGCCGCCTTGGAAGGCATTTTTTCGACTATCGAAGAACTTGATTTCGGGCTCTTTGGGAATTTTTCCACTGTAGTCACCTTTCTGGAAATTGTCTTATTCGGCTCTACTTATGCACTTTCGGCTAACGAAAAAAATGTGTCTCTCGGGGTGAGACGCTTGCAAAACCAACCGTGCAAACGAGTCGAGACCTGCAGGCCGCTATCCATTCGCCATCTGCGTGTCCCCAAAGGGATGGGGCGTCATGATACTCTCGATAGTCAACCCTAAAGACCGCAGCAGAAACACTGACCAAACAGCATCATCCTCCAAAAGTCTAGTTTATAGTGGGTCAGGACAAGCAAATATTGGACGGAGACGCTTGCGTGGAAAGTTCTGTTCCAGAGAAGCTAAAGCTGATCCTAACGACGATGGAAGGACTTTTACATGCACGAGATCACCTGCCCGCACTGCGGGAAAGCATTCAAGATTGACGAGGCCGGGTACGCGGACATCCTGAAGCAGGTTCATGACAGCGAGTTCGAGCAACAGTTGCACGAACGACTTGAACTGGCTGCGCAGGACAAGCGCAGTGCCATCGAGCTTGCCGAGATCAAAGCGGCCAACGAGTTACAGAAAGCGGCCGCAACCAAAGACGCAGAGATCCAGGGGTTGAAGGCCAAACTCGAAGCCAGTGAGGCTGCGCAAAAACTCGCCGTGACTGAAGCTTTGAGTGCTGTGGAAAAGGAGCGTGACGTGCTTGCGGGCAAACTTGCCCAGGCCAAGCGTGACCAGCAGGCCGCGACCGAGTTGGCCGAAGCAAGGATCGTGAACGAACTGCAGCGGGCTGCAGCTACAAAGGACACGGAGATTCAGGGATTGACCAACAAACTCAACTCTATTGAGGTTGTGCAGAAGCTTGCGATCACCGAAGCGGTCAGTGCGGTAGAAAAGGAGCGCGACGAACTGAGGGGTGGCCTTGAGCGAGCAGCACTTGAGAAGCAACTCGCTGAAAGTGCACTTAAGGACAAATACGAAACGCAGATCAAGGATCGCGATGACGCGATTGAGCGTCTGCGGGACATGAAAGTTCGCTTGTCAACCAAGATGGTTGGTGAAACCCTTGAGCAGCACTGTGAAACCGAGTTCAATCGCATTCGGGCGACGGCTTTTTCGAGGGCATATTTTGAGAAAGACAACGACGCAAAGACTGGCAGCAAAGGTGACTATATTTTTCGTGAATCGGATGAGACTGGCACTGAGATCGTGTCGATCATGTTCGAGGTGAAAAACGAAAGCGATGGCACGGCGTCGAAGAAAAAGAACGAGGATTTTTTGAAAGAGCTGGACAAGGACCGTACCGAGAAGAAGTGCGAGTATGCGGTCCTGGTTTCCTTGCTTGAACCCGACAGTGAACTTTACAACACGGGCATAGTTGATGTGTCTCATCGTTACCCAAGGATGTACGTTGTCCGACCGCAGTTCTTTCTTCCAATCATCACACTCTTGCGCAATCCGGCCCTGAATGCGCTCAAGTACAAGTCAGAGCTTGCTTTGGTCAAGGCGCAGAACATCGACGTCACCAACTTTGAAACCGAGCTAGAGGCATTCAAGACCGCCTTCGGGAAAAACTACGACCTCGCATCCAGGCACTTCCAGACGGCAATCGATGAGATCGACAAGTCGATCGACCACCTGCAGAAGACAAGGGAGGCCCTGGTCGGCACAAATCGGAACCTCCGTCTGGCGAATGACAAGGCGCAGGACGTGACGATCAAGAAGCTGACTCGGGGTAACCCGACGATGGCGACGAAGTTTGCCGAGCTCAATAGTCATCGCCCTTCCGATGCTGGATGAGTAATGTGATTCATGCCCAATGCACGTCTTAAACGCGTGGATCGACAAAGGCCAGTGACAGCCGTGTGGATTGGCTGCCGCCACCCGGGAGGCAAGTCTATGGAATGTTATGGCGTCAAATAGACCGTCGCCCAAGAATATCGAATGTGCCGCCCAATGTCGGCTATCGGGCTGGCAGTTAAGGAATATCGTCGTCGGCTTGGGGCACAGTGCCGCAGTTGAGCGCGTCGGCTTCAACGCCTGATGTTGACAGCAAAGCCATCTATTCAATTCGCCAAAGCAATGTCACCGCTTGCCCGACTCCACCGGAGCGAGACTCCCGTCAACTCTTCCTCAGTCGTGAACACCCATATCCACCGCCTTGCAGGCTAGACGAACTACTTTCGGAATGGGTCGGGTAGCGGTGCGGTAATTGATGATATTTCGCCGCGACATGCCCAGGGTGTCAGCCGCTTTGCTGGCCGAAAACCCGTGCTGCATCATCCATGCATCGAAGCTGCGCGCACCGTCGTCCGACTGCTCGGCGGCCAGTCGGTAAACCGTGGTGGCAGCTATCGACAGTGGGCCTTCATCGTCCCATGTCAGGCCGCTACCCCATTCCTCTACAGCAACCCGCGGAAACAGATCCGCATCGCGCAGGGGTTTGAGGCTTTTGAAACCAGCCACGAATTCGGCCAGGTCAACATCGGCGCTCCAACCGTCCTCAAGACACACGTTCAGGCGCATGTTGCCAAGCGACGTGGCCTTGGTAATTCGGGGAAGTTTTTCACGCATAGTCATGCTCCATTGAGTTTGTCCCATTCGGCCTGAATCTGTGGTTTGTTAGCCAGCGCCCAAGCTATCGCCTTGGCAAGCAGTTTTCGATTTGCGCAGCCCGCAAGCTCGGCCATGGTTGCCAGATCAACCGCCGAATCACCATCCGGCGTGCGTACATGAAAATGAACCGGCGCGTGGTCGGCATAGACCGATTTCTTCATTCTGCCGTCGCGATAAATCGTATTCACAGTTTCATTATGGTGCAATATTTGCACCATGCAATGCGATTGAAAGGCTGCCGCTGCGAGACGCCAAACCTCATGCTTTCACGGCGGAGGCTGGTTTCTTGGGCGCGCTCGAGCGTTTGCGGGCGGTTTTGAATTCGGCGCCGACGGCGTCCACATCAATGCTCTTGGCGGCGAGCAAGCGATCCAGAGTCTTGCTCGCTTTCTTCAATGACGCAATGTCGGCCTCGGCCTGGCCGTGGGTAGGGATGAAATAACCAATGGTTTGCCCATGGCGTGTCACGGCGACCGGCGTGCTCGACGCAATGAAACCCGCCAGACCGGCACGAAATTCCCGAATACCGACCTTGATGGAGTTCATCAGTTTCCTTTGAATTCAAACATTGTTTGTGAATCGAAATGTGCACAAATTGCCAAAAGGAGGATAGCTGCCCCTTCAATTTCAAGGAGATTTTTCATGGATAACATCGCCAGCAAAACCAGTCGGCCACGTGAGCCCTGGAACAAGGGCAAGTTGGTGGGGCAAAAAGCCCCCTTCAGAGCCATTCACCGCAGTGACCTGCCCCCTGCTGCCATACCAAGCTTGAGTAGGAGGTCCTGGATCAGGTCCGGAGCGATCCGGGATCCAGTGCCATGCACACGATGGATTGCGGGTCGGAGCCCGCAATGACGAGTCCGGGGGTTCATGATGTCAACGCATCCGCTCCGGCACGCGTCACCTGCTTGCGCCTTGGCGTCAATAGGTTTCCAGGTGCAGTCGGCCCTGCGCCTTGAGCGTGGCGCCCAGCGTTTCCCATGACAGGCCGGCTTGCTGCGCCACGTCGTGCAGCGCCAGCAGCACGCCTTCTTCCATGCTCTTGAGTCCGCAGACATAGAAGCAAGTGTCCGGGTCAGCCAGCAGCGCGGCAAGGTCCGCGGCGCGCTCGCGCATCAGGTCTTGCACGTAGCGCTTGGGCTGCCCCGGCGTGCGCGAGAAAGCGAAGTTGATATCGATGAAATCCCTGGGCAGCTTCTGCAAGGGACCGAAGTAGGGCAGTTCTTCCTGGCTGCGCGCGCCGAAGAACAGCATCAGTTTGCCGCCCGGATCAGGCCCCCACGCTCCGCCGCTACGCGGGTCGCTGCCCCCCGAGGGGGCTGTGCTGGCTTGGGACGGCCCGGCGCCAGCACGGCGCTGTCTGCGCCGCCACTCGGTCATGGCGCGCATCGGCGCACTGCCGGTGCCGGTGCAGATCATGACGATGCTCGAGCGCGGATGGTTGGGCATCAGGAAGCTCGCGCCAAACGGGCCGATGACTTCGACGCTGGCGCCGACCTGCAGGTCACACAAAAAGTTCGACGCCACGCCGCGCACCGGCTGGCCTTGATGGTCTTGCAACACGCGCTTGACTGTCAGCGCCAAGTTGTTATAGCCAGGGCGCTCGCCGTTGCGCGCGCTGGCCACCGAGTACTGGCGCGCATGGTGGGCACGGCCCTGCGCGTCGGTGCCGGGTGGCAGGATGCCAATCGACTGGCCCTCCAGCACCGGGAACGGCATGCTGCCGAAGTCCAGCACGATGTGGTGCGTGTCGTAGTCCTGCCCGAGAGCGGTTACGCGCACATTGCCCGCAACCCGGGCGCGAATCGATGGGTGCTGCGCCTTTGGGCCATAGATGTTGGTGTAGGCATGCGCTGCCGACCAGGGCGGCACACTGGCGCCATACGACGAAGGCTGAGACGCCACCTCAGCGACTGCGTCGCCGTGCGTGCTCGGCTCAGCAGGCACAGACGGGGTTGCTGGCGCCTGGCTTGCGCCCAACTCGGCCAGGCGCTCAGGCTCCAATTCCACCGGCAACTCATCCCACAGCAACTGCGCCTCAACCGTGTAGGCTTGGGTGCGCGGCATGCTGCGCCAATTGTCAATCGAGCCGGTCGGACACGGAGCGATGCAGGCCATGCACAGATCGCACTTGCTCGCATCGACCACGTAATTGCGCGAGTCGTGCGTGATCGCCTTGACCGGGCAGATCGCCTCGCAGGTGTTGCAGCGAATGCAAACCTCGGGGTCGATCAGGTGCTGCTGGATGAGTTGTGCTTCAGACATGGCGCCGGCGCTTGTAGATTCGGAAATTGTTGATGTACCGTTGTCATGCCGGGCATGACCCGGCATCCATGGATTCGGCACCTTGGATTGCGGATCGAGTCCGCAATGACAGCCATTTGAAACCGATAGTTTTGCAATTTCCGCATCCCCTAATTAAAGCGCACGTACTCAAAATCGGCGGGCTGGCGATTGATACCGATCAGGGGCGGGGCAATCCAGTTGGCGAACTTGCCGGGCTCGACGACGCGGCCCATCAGGCTGGCGACGAAGGCGCGATCGGTCGCGCTGGGCAGCCACTGGTCAACGTGCGCGGCCCATTCGGCCTCGCTCAGAACGCGGCCATCGGGCGAGACCTTGACGTTGGCCAGTGCGCCGATGTTGCGGTGAAAGGCCTTGTGCGGCACCTTGAGCCGGAATGGGATGCCGGCCTTCTCGATCACCTTGTTCCAGCGCTCGACGCCGCCGATGGAGTCCCGGATGTAGTCGTCGCGCAGCACTTCGTTGAGCGCGTTGAGCATCGGCACTTCCTTCTCCACCAGTTGGCCACCCTGCATCACCAGCACCTTGTAGCTGGCGCCTTTGAGCATGTGGTCGTCCGTGCGTTTGCCTTCCTCGTAGCGGCCCTTCAGGCCGGTGGTGTAGAAGGTGGCGGCATTGCTCGATTCGTCGGCGCCAAACAGGTCGATCGTCACGCTGAAGTGGAAGTTCAGGTAGCGTTGCAGCGTGGGCAGGTCGATCACGCCGGCGGCGCGCAGCTTGCCCACATCATCGGTCTTGAGTTCGTTCATGGCAGCGCAGGTGCGTGAGATGATGCGCGAGATGCCGCTCTCGCCGACGAACATGTGGTGCGCTTCTTCCGTCAGCATGAACTTGGTGGTGCGGGCCAGCGGGTCGAAGCTTGACTCGGCCAGCGCGCAGAGCTGGAACTTGCCGTCGCGGTCGGTGAAGTAGGTGAACATGAAGAAGCTCAGCCAGTCCGGCGTTTCTTCGTTGAAGGCCTGCAGGATGCGCGGGTTGTCCTCCTGGCCGCTGCGCCGTTGCAGCAGCGCCTCGCCCTCCTCGCGCCCGTCGCGGCCGAAGTATTTGTGCAGCAGGTAGACCATGGCCCACAGATGCCGACCTTCTTCGACGTTGACCTGAAACAGGTTGCGCAGGTCATACTGGCTCGGGCAGGTCAGGCCCAAGTGGCGCTGCTGCTCGACCGAGGCCGGCTCGGTGTCACCCTGCGTCACGATGATGCGGCGCAGGTTGGCGCGGTACTCGCCGGGAACGTCCTGCCAGGCGTCTTGACCAAGGTGATCGCCGAAATGAATTTTGCGGTCCTTCTCGGCCGGGTTCAGGAAGATGCCCCAGCGGTAGTCGGGCATCTTGACGTGGCCGAACTGGGCCCAGCCCTGCGGATCGACGCTGACCGCCGTGCGCAGGTAGACGTCAAAATTCTGCGAGTTGTCCGGCCCCATGTCGCCCCACCACTTGAGGTAGTTGGGCTGCCACTGCTCCAGCGCGCGCTGCAGCGTGCGGTCCTCGCTCAGGTTGACGTTGTTGGGGATTTTGTCGGTGTAGTTGATGGCGGTCATGGGTGTCTCCTGCGTAATGTTCAATCGTTAAATGCTGTCTTGTCATTGCGGGCTTGCCCCGCAATCCATGTATCCCGGATCAGGTCCGGGATGACAGCCTTTCTCAAATCCTGTTCCAGTCAAAGACGGCCTTCTGGCCTTTGCCGTAAACCTTGAGCGCGCCTTTTTCGCCGACGGCGTTGGGACGCTGGAAGATCCAGTTCTGCCAGGCGGAGAGGCGGGCAAAGACGCGCGTGAATAGGTTCTCCGGGCCGTTGAAGCGCAGATTGGCCTCCAGGCCGGTGAGCGCATCGGGCGACATGCTGACGCGCTCCTCGATGGCCAGACGCACTTCGTCGGCCCAGTCGATGTCATCGGGGTTGCTGGTGATCAGGCCCAGCGCGTTGGCGGCGTTGGCGTCGAGCGCTTGACCGAGTTGCGCACGCACAGCAGCCAGCGCCGGCTGCTCGTCGTAAAAGCGCCGCGCCAGGCGGCTCTGGCCGGTGATCATCGGGTAGAGCGTGAAGTTGACCTCGCTCACGGCGATCTTCGGGGACTGTGCCGTGTGGTCGGGCAGCATCAGTTGGTAGCTGCGGTCGCAGGCCAGCGCCAGTTCGAGCAGCGTGCCGGCAAAGCAGGAGCCCGGTTCGATCAGCGCGAACAGGCTGCGCGAGGACACGTCAAGCCGGCTCAAGGTGCGGCGCAGCAGGCCGATGGTCTCGCGCACCAGCCAGTGGTTGCTGTGCGCCAGCAGCGTGGCATCAAGCGCCAGCGCCGCCGTCGTGTCACCCGTGGTGCGGATCAGCCAGGTGCCGATCTCGGTCTCGTTGGTGCGCATCTGCAGGATCGCGTCCTCCAGTTCGCGCGCCAGTGCCAGCGGGTACCAGGCGGCACCAGCGGCCTCGATGCCAGCGATGTCGGCGGGTTGCGCGCCGCTCGGGCCTTGCACCGTGAAGCTGGCCGTGCGCTTGTTGCGGTCAATCTCGACCCTGACATGCGAATAGTGCAGCACGTCGGCGTCAATAGTGCGCTGCAGCGGCGAAAGCGTCACGCCCTTGGCCCCCAGCGGTCGATCACTCTGCGTTGCCAGCGCCAGGGCGCGCTCCTGCACCTTTTGCGCAAAAACGGCCGGCTTGGCGACGGCATCCACCAGGCGCCAGGCCACGGCCTTGTCGCCGCGCACACCTTCGACGCTGGTGCAGAACAGGTCAGCCAGATCGTGGCGCACGTGGCGCTTGTCGGTGACGCGCGTCAGGCCGCCGGTGCCGGGCAGTACGCCGAGCAGCGGCACCTCGGGCAGGCTGACCGAGGAGGAACGGTCGTCAACCAGAATGATCTCGTCGCAGGCCAGCGCCAGCTCGTAGCCGCCGCCAGCGCAGGCGCCGTTGACGGCGGCGAGAAACTTCAGGCCGCTGTGGGCGGAGGAGTCTTCCAGGCCGTTGCGCGTCTCGTTGGTGAACTTGCAGAAGTTGACTTTCCAGGCGTGGCTGGAGACGCCGAGCATGAAGATGTTCGCACCCGAGCAAAACACCTTGTCCTTGGCGCTGGTCAGCACCACGGTGCGAACCTCCGGGTGCTCGAAGCGGATGCGCGCAATGGCATCGTTCAACTCAATGTCCACGCCCAGGTCATAGCTGTTGAGCTTGAGCTTGTAGCCCGGACGCAGGCCGGCGTCCTCATCAAAATCGGCCTTCAGCGTGGCCACCGGGCCGTCGAAGCTGAGTTTCCAGTGTCGGTATTGGGAAGGGTCGGTCTGGTATTCAACGCGGCTGGCTTGGGTCACGGACGTTTCTCCTTGATTCTGCGCAAAAAAATGCATGTTCTGTGCACGGGGTGGCGCATGATAGTGCATGTTGCAAATGTTTGCAGCACTATGCTTCATATTTCCCGCACGGGCTATGTGGAGTTTGGCAGTGCAGGCGTGGGAGCGAGCGTCAACACCAGGCGAAGCACCCTATGCCCGGAATCGTCTCAAGGCTGGCGAACGTTTCTCAGACCGGTCTCGAAAATCAGGAATACTTGTTCCGCAATGGCCTCGGGGCTTAGCTCGCCGTCGGGGCGGTACCACCGGGCCAGCCAGTGCATGGCGCCAAACAGCGAAAACGTCGCGATCTTCGTGTCGCAGGGCGCAATCGAGCCGTCTTTGATGCCCTCGGCCAGCAAGTTCCGGACAAAGGTGTCAAGCAGCCGAAACGTCGGTGTCAGTTGCTCCCGGCTGGATGGCTCCAGTGGGCTCAGCCCTGACAACACCATGCATTTCCCGAAGACGCCACTCATGGCCTGGGTGTATTGCAGAACAAAAATCTTGAGTTTTTCGATCCCACACAGGTCAGATTCTTTGGCCAGTTCCATGGCTGGTGTGAACTCAACCGTGGCCTGGTTGAGTATTTGAAGCAGGATGTCGTCCTTGTTCTTGAAATACAGGTAGAGGCTGGGTTTGGTGACGTTCAGGCGCTTGGCCAACTCATTGAGTGATGTCTCATAGAAACCGCGTTCGTTGAAGAGCTCGGCTGCCTTGCGCAAAATCGCAAAGCGCTTGAGATCGCCCTGCTCGGCGCTGCTTTGAATCTCACTGCCCCAGCGCACCGCATTCGCCTTGACCACAGCCGGGGCTGGACCCGGAACCGGTGAATCGATCTTGGCACTGGGTTCGGCAGTATTCATAGCCGGAATTCTAGCAGTCAGGGTAAGTACCTACTGGATATGTTACTTACCGGACGGTAACATTGCCCCGTCGCCGTCGTCCCGACTGCCGCCGATAGTCCCAAGCATCACCAGGAAGATCACCATGTACCTCACGCAGGGTTTGCATCGCGCACTCCAACAAAAGCCAGGCAGCGTCGCCACCATCTTCCAGGGCAGAAAGCGCACTTTCGCCGAACTTGCCAGCCGGGTCGCGAAATTGGCCGGCGCTTTACAGGGTCTCGGTCTGAAAGCCGGAGACCGGGTCGGCATGCTGTCGCTTAACTCAGACCGCTACCTTGAGTATTACCTGGCCGTCTACTGGGCCGGTGGCGCCGTCAACCCGGCCAATATCCGCTGGACTGCGCCTGAGATTGCCTACTCCCTGGACGATTGCGAAACCGGAATTCTGATTGTTGACGACACCTTCACAGCGATGGCGCAGGGACTCAAGCAAAGTTGCAAGTCGCTCAAGGTGCTGATTCATGCGGGCGATGGCGAAGCGCCGGACGGCATGTTGTCCTACGAGGCCTTGCTGGCGGATGCGGCGCCGGTGGCGGATGCCTACCGCAGCGGCAACGACCTCGCGGGTGTCTTCTACACCGGCGGCACCACGGGTTTCCCGAAAGGCGTGATGCTGTCCCATGCCAACCTGGCCAGCAATTGCCTGACCGTCCTGGCCAACGGTGTGGTCAAGCCAGACAGCGTGGGGCTACACGCCGCGCCCATGTTCCACCTGGCGGACGGCGCCTTGATGAATGCCTTGCTCGCAGCCGGGGCGACGCACGTGATGATTCCCAGCTTTACGCCGGTTGGCGTCATGCAGGTGATACAGGAGCAGCAGGTCTCGGCAAGCCTGCTGGTGCCGACCATGATTCAGATGCTGGCAGACCACCCGGATATGGCTCGTTACCAGCTCGACAGCCTTAAGACGGTCATCTACGGTGCCTCACCGATCAGTGAAGCCGTGCTTGACCGTGCCATGAAGGCACTGCCCTCAGCCGCCTTTTGCCAGGCTTACGGCATGACCGAACTCTCACCCATCGCCACACTCTTGCTGCCGAAATACCACCTGGCCGAACACCGGGGCTTGGGCAAGATGCGCTCGGCTGGCACCGCCTGCACGCTGGCCGAAGTTCGCATCGTGGACGGCGAAGGCCAGGAATTGCCGCTGGGCAGCGTCGGTGAAGTGGCGGTCCGTGGCCCGGGGGTGATGCTGGGCTACTGGAACAAGCCGGCAGAGACAGCCGCCGCCGTTCGCAATGGCTGGATGCACACCGGTGACGGTGGCCGCATGGACGAGGACGGCTTTGTCTTCATCGTTGACCGCATCAAGGACATGATCGTGACCGGCGGCGAAAACGTCTACAGCATTGAAGTCGAGAACGCCGTGCTCAAGCACGAGGCGGTTGCCATGTGCGCAGTGATCGGCATTCCCGACACCGAGTGGGGCGAGCGGGTTCACGTGGCGGTGGTCCTCAAGCCAGCGGCGCAAACCACAGCCGAGAGCATCGTCGCGCATTGCAAGACCTTGATCGCCAACTACAAATGCCCGCGCAGCGTGGCCTTTCTGGATGCCTTGCCGATCTCAGGCGCTGGCAAGATTCTGAAGAACAAGCTGCGCGAACCCTTCTGGAAAGACCAGCAGCGCAGCGTCGGTTAAGAAGTCACGGATGGTGCCACCGTACCCATTTCACATCACATTAATCAAAAGGAAAACTCACCATGACAGAGCAAATTCTGGTTGCCGGAGTCGGCATGATTGCGTTCAAAAAACCCGGCGCTAGCCTGCCGTATTTTGAGATGGGCGCGCAAGCCATCCGGCTGGCCCTGGCTGACGCTGGCATCGGCTACGAGCAGGTGCAGCAAGCCTACGCCGGCTATGTTTACGGCGACTCGACCTGTGGTCAGCGCGCGCTCTACGAGGTCGGCATGACGGGCATCCCGGTCATCAACGTCAACAACAACTGTTCGACCGGTTCAACCGCGCTCTTTCTGGCGCGCCAGGCCATTGCCAGCGGTGCCATTGACTGCGCCCTGGCTGTGGGTTTCGAGCAGATGCAGCCCGGTGCCCTGGGCACGCACTGGACCGATCGGCCCAGCACTTTTGAAAAATTCGATACGCTGTGTGCCGAGATCGCCGGCGGCGACGAACTGCCCCTGGCGCTGCGCTATTTCGGTGGCGCCGGTCAGGAGCACATGCAGAAATATGGAACCAAGCTGGAGACCTTTGCCAAGATCAGGGCCAAGGCCAGCCGCCATGCCGTGAACAACCCGCTCGCCATCTTCCGCACCGAGATGACGGAAGAAGATGTGATGCGCTCGCCCGCCATCTGGCCGGGTGTGCTCACGCGCTCCATGGCCTGTCCGCCTACCTGCGGCGGCGCTGCAGCCCTGCTGGTATCGCGCGCCTTTGCGAAAAAGCACGGCCTCTCGCCCAAGGTGCAGATACTGGCGCAAGACATGACAACCGACTTCAGCTCGACCTTCGACACGAGGTCGATGATCGACCTCGTGGGCTTTCAAATGACGGCGTCTGCCGCCAAAAAAGTCTACGCGCAAGCCGGCATTGGACCCGATGACATTGACGTCTGCGAGTTGCACGACTGCTTTGCCCAAAACGAATTGCTGACCTACGAAGGTCTGGGCTTTTGCGCTGTCGGCGGCGCCGAGCGTTTCGTCGAAAACGGCGACAACACCTACGGCGGCAAGGTTGTCACCAACCCGTCGGGCGGCCTCTTGAGCAAGGGCCATCCGCTCGGCGCGACCGGCCTGGCGCAGTGCTATGAGCTGACCCACCAGTTGCGCGGCAGCGCCGAGCAACGCCAAGTCCCAGGCGCGCGCCTGGCCTTGCAACACAACCTCGGCCTTGGTGGCGCTGCGGTCGTCACCTTGTACGGCCAGGCTTAGGCCATTGTGCAAAAGCCGCGTGAACGCGCTGAAAAAGGAAACCCGATGATCGATAAAAAATGGATCGGCCACGAACTGCCCACCTCGGTACTGCCGATCGAGCGCAGCCGGCTGCAGTTCTTTGCCAAGGCGATTGGCGAGACCGATCCGGTCTATACCGATATCGTCGCCGCGCGCAACGCTGGCTACCCGGATCTGCCGGCGCCTGCGACCTTTCTCTTTGCCGCCGAGTTGGACTCGGGCGCCTCCGATCGCCTTCTTGCCGATCTGCAGATTCCGATTGCCAAACTGCTGCACGGCGAGCAGAGCTTCACCTATCACAAGGCGGCCTGCGTCGGGGACACGGTGAGCGTGCAGTCCCGCATCACCGACATCTATGACAAGAAGAACGGCGCGCTTGAGTTCGTCGTCAAGACCTCGCGCGCCACCAACCAGCGCAATGAGCTGGTGGCCGAGCTGCGCTCGGTCATCGTCTGCCGCCACTGACCGGAAAGCCGCATGAACCCACCTACTTTCGACACCGTTCAAGTCGGCGACCAACTGCCGGTGCTGCAACTGCCGCCGGTGGACCGCACAACGCTGGCTCTGTTCGCCGGCGCCTCGGGCGACCATAACCCG
>CAIXNB010000215.1 GCA_903920695.1 uncultured beta proteobacterium | reverse complement strand
GGCGCTCTCGACGATTTCGCAAATCAATTGCGGTATTCATGCTCGCGAACTGGGCGCCCTAAAGCAGCCATTGGTGAACGGCCGCTCTTGCAAGTCATGCGAAAAATATCGATTTCCGCGAACAGCGGCTTTGTGTCTTTAAGCGCCACCGAACTCTCCCGGTGGTTGACGGTTGATGACGTTGGCTGCTGCGGGACGGCGTGGCGCTCAGCGCAGCGACATCAAGGAGGAGCCCAAAGGGCGGGGGACAGTCGCGGAGCTGAGTGCCATGTCGGCCTGCAGACCCCACGAAGCATGTTGCATCCGCCACTGGATCCCGGGTCAAGCCCGGGATGACAATGATGTTGGGAGGCCGGCATGACAACCTTGGGGCGCTGTCGCTAATCCTTCTTCAAACTCAGTGCCAGTTCGTACAGCGCGTTGCGCGGCTCACCGGTGATTTCGGATGCCAGCTTGACGGCGGTTTTCAGCGGCAGATGAGGCAATAGCAGTTCCAGCACGCGGCTGTCGGGACCGCTTTGCGCCGCTGCGGGTGCCGGGTGCAGCACCAGTACGAACTCGCCGCGTAGCCGGTTCGCGTCCTGCGCCAGCCAGGCCGGAAAAGCTTCGGCGCTGACCGTGGCAATCTCTTCAAATTGTTTGGTCAACTCGCGTCCGATGGTCAGCGGTCGGCTGCCGAGCTTCTCCAGCGCTGTGGCCAGCGCTTCGATGCGGTGCGGCGCTTCGAGCAGGACAACGCTGCGCGCCTCCAGGCGCAAGGCCTCGACTGCGCTAGCCCGTTCGCCCGTCTTGCTGGAGAGAAATCCGGCAAAAACAAAAGCGCCGGGTTGCGCGTCCTCGTCCGCCATGCCGGCCACGCTGAGCGCAGCGGTCACGCTGCTGGCGCCGGGCAGCGGAATCGCATGCAGACCGGCCGCCCGCACGGCCGCGACCAAGCGCGCGCCGGGGTCGCTGATGGCCGGTGTGCCGGCATCGCTGGCATAGGCCACGCGTTGACCCTGACGCAGGCGCTCGATCACGCTCTGCGCCGCCTGCGCTTCGTTGTGCTGGTGCACCGCCAGCAACTGGACGCTACTTTTTTCGATGCCATAGGCGCGTAGCAGGGCCTGCGTGTGGCGCGTGTCCTCGCAGGCAATGGCGTCAGCCAGTTGCAGCACATGCAGCGCGCGCAGCGTGATGTCGGCCAGATTGCCGATCGGTGTGGCCACCATGTAGAGCGCGCCGGGCGGATAATTCTGGCCAGCCGCCGCCTCGGATGCGGCGCGCAAGGCCAGGGCATAGGCAGCAGCGGGAGCGTAAGTCAATGGTTTTTCCTCAAAACAAGATTGGCAGCGGCACCACCAAACAGGTCGGCGATGGGGCCGAAGATGCTGCGCTGCATTACCTGCAGGCGCGTGGTCTGCGTCTTCTTGAGCGCAATTATCGGACGCCGGGACGCGGCGGCGGTGAAATCGACCTCATCATGCGTGCGCCGGACGGCACCACGGTGTTTGTCGAGGTGCGCCAGCGCCGCAGCGCCAGCCATGGTGGTGCAGCGGCCAGCGTCAGCGCCACCAAGCAGCGCCGCATCATCTTTGCCGCGCGTCACTACCTGATGCGCTGGCCCGAACCACCGCCGTGCCGTTTCGATGCTGTGTTGCTGGAGCAAGACCGCATCGAGTGGTTGCAGGCGGCGTTTGAGGCTTGCTAAGCGAAGGTTAATCAGCAGCCGGGTATCATGATGGGATGCTTGAGCTCCGTATTCAACAACACTTTATCGACAGCGCCGACCTTAAATACCAGGCGGCGCAGGTTCTGAGCAAGCCGATTGCGGCAGCCGTGCAGGCGATGCTGACCTGCGTCACTGGCGGCGGCAAGGTGCTGGCCTGCGGCAATGGCGGCTCGGCCGCTGACGCCCAGCATTTCTCGGCCGAATTCGTGGGGCGCTATGAGCGCGAACGCCCGGAACTGGCGGCCATTGCGCTGACGACCGACAGTTCGATCATCACGGCAATCGCCAACGACTACGATTTCAACGTCATCTTTTCACGCCAGGTGCGCGCCCTGGGGCAACCCGGTGACGTGTTGCTGGCCATTTCCACCAGTGGCAACTCGGCCAATGTGCTGGCGGCCATCGAGGCCGCGCACGAGCGGGAGATGGTGGTGGTGGGCCTTAGCGGGCGCGGCGGCGGCAAGATGAGCCATGCCCTGCGCGACACTGACGTTCACATTTGTGTGCCGCACGAGCGCACGGCCCGGATCCAAGAGGTTCATCTTCTCGCCCTGCACTGCATCTGTGATGCGGTGGATGCCCAGCTACTCGGAGACCAGGAGACCCCAACATGAAGACGTCAAACCAAAAACTGCTGACCAGGCTGATTCTGAGCGCCTGCCTGGGCGCCTCTTTGAGCGCCTGCGCGCCGGTCATGTTTGGCAGCTTCGCCATGGGCACAATGGTCGCGGTCGACCGCCGCACCGCTGGCACGCAAGTGGAAGACCAGGGCATTGAAGTGCGCGGCGCCAACCGTTTCCAGGACTACCTTGGTGAGCGGGGCCACGTCAACATCACGAGCTACAACCGCCAGGTTCTGCTGACCGGCGAAGTGCCCAGTGCGCAGGACAAGCAGCAGGTGGAACAGATCGCTTCCAAGGTCGACAACGTGCGTTCTGTCGTTAACGAGCTTGCCGTCATGGAGAACACCAACCTGACCCAGCGCTCGTCGGACAGCCTGATCACCGGCAAGATCAAGGCCAGCATGGTCGATGCCAAAGACCTGATCGCCAGCTCCTTCAAGGTGGTGACCGAGCGCGGTACCACCTACCTGATGGGTCGCGTCACGCAACGCGAAGCCGACCGCGCCACCGAGATCACCCGCAGCATCGACGGCGTCCGCAAGGTGGTTCGCGTGCTTGAGATCATCAGCGCAGAAGAGCTCAAAGCCCTGACCACCACGTCAGGTGGGGGCTGGTCATTGCGGGCTTGACCCGCAATCCATGCTCCGAATGCCACTGGATGCCGGATCAAGTCCGGCATGACAAGCGGTTCCATGGATCGCCATGTCGCTGACCGCCGCGTGGCTGTCAGCGAGGGCCTGCCGCCTCGCGATGACGACCCGTATGGCTACTTCAAGCGCTTGATCAGGCTGGAGGTATCCCAGCGCCGGCCGCCCATTTGCTGCACATCGGCGTAGAACTGGTCTACCAGCGCTGTCACCGGCAAGCGCGCGCCATTGCGCTTGGCCTCGTCGAACACCAGGCCCAGGTCCTTGCGCATCCAGTCCACGGCAAAGCCGAAGTCAAATTTGCCCGCCACCATGGTCTTGCCGCGGTTGTCCATCTGCCAGCTTTGCGCCGCGCCCTTGCCGATGACGTCGAGCACCTGATTCATATCGAGCCCGGCCTGCTGGCCAAAGGCAATGGCTTCGCTCAGGCCTTGCACCAGACCGGCAATGCAGATCTGGTTCACCATCTTGGCCAATTGCCCGGCGCCAATTGCGCCCACTAGCGTGAAGGCGCGCGAAAACGCCATCGCCACCGGTTGCGCGGCATCAAAGGCGGCCTGTTCACCACCGCACATGACAGTCAGCAAACCGTTCTGCGCGCCGGCCTGACCGCCCGATACTGGGGCGTCGACAAATTGCAGGCCCAGTTGGCTGGCCGCAAGTGACAACTCGCGTGCGACGTTGGCCGAGGCCGTGGTGTGGTCGACAAACAATGCGCCCGGCTTCATGCCGGCAAAGGCGCCATCCAGGCCCAGCGTGACGCTGCGCAGATCGTCATCGTTGCCGACGCAGCAAAAAACAATGTCGGCGTTCTGGACCGCGAGTTTGGGTGTCAGCGCGTGCCTGCACGATGTTGCGCCGGCCGGGGTAAATTCAGCGCACCAGGCGAGCGCCTTGGCGACGCTGCGGTTGTAGACGCTGACCTGGTGCCCGGCGCCCGCCAGATGACCGGCCATCGGGTAGCCCATCACGCCCAGGCCGAGAAAGGCAATCTGGCGCGCGGTTGTTGTTTCGTAGCTTTTAGGGTTGATGCTGTTCATAGGATGGAGAAGTGTTCGGTGCCGGCGCTCAGGTCCTGCGTCCTGCCGCGCTGGCTGTTGAGTTTGATCTGCAGACGCAGGTCGTTGACGGAATCGGCGTTGCGCAGGGCGTTTTCGTAGGTGATGAGGTTGGTCTCATAGGCATCGAACAAGGCCTGGTCAAAGGTCTGCATGCCCATTTCGCGGCTCTTCTTCATGACCTCCTTGATTTCGGAGACCTCACCCTTGAAGATCATGTCGGAAATCAGGGGCGAGTTGAGCATGACCTCGACCACAGCCAGACGGCCTTTGCTGTTCTGCATGGGAATCAGGCGCTGCGAGATCAGACCTCTGAGGTTGAGCGACAGGTCCATCAGCAGTTGCGCGCGCCGCTCTTCGGGGAAGAAGTTGATGATGCGGTCGAGTGCCTGGTTGGCACTGTTGGCATGCAGCGTGGCCAGACACAGGTGGCCGGTTTCGGCAAAGGCGACAGCGTGTTCCATGGTTTCGCGGTCGCGAATTTCTCCCATCAGGATCACGTCGGGTGCCTGGCGCAAGGTGTTCTTCAGCGCCGCTTCCCAACTGTCGGTGTCGATGCCGACCTCGCGCTGCGTCACCACGCAGTTCTTGTGCGTGTGCACGAACTCGATAGGGTCTTCGACCGTGATGATGTGGCCGAAGGAGTTGTCGTTGCGCCAGTCCACCATCGCCGCCAGCGTGGTCGACTTCCCCGAGCCGGTGGCGCCCACCAGAATGCACAGGCCGCGCTTGGTCATCGCCACTTCCTTGAGGATGGCCGGCATGCCCAGGCCGTCGATGGTGGGCACGCTCAGTGGAATCACGCGCAGCACCATGCCGACCTTGCCCTGCTGGACAAAGGCGTTGACGCGAAAGCGCCCGATGCTGGACGGAGAGATGGCAAAGTTGCATTCCTTGCTGCGCTCGAATTCGGCTACCTGCTTGTCATTCATGACCGAACGCGCCAGCGCCAGTGTGTGCGTTGCGTTGAGCGGCTGTGGCGAGACCTTGGTCACCTTGCCGTCGACCTTGATCGCCGGCGGAAACTCGGCCGTGATGAAAAGGTCACTGCCGCCGCGGCTGACCATCAGTTTGAGCAGGTCGTTGATGAACTTGGTGGCTTGATCGCGTTCCATCAGAACACCTTTCAAAGAGTCGAGATGAAGCCGCGCTTTGGCACCACCGAAGCGGGGAGCGTGAGGGCAAGTTTCGCCGCCGGGCCGCCCCAAGGCGAAACAGCCCCCCCGGGGGGCAGCGAACTACGCGAAGCGAGGAGCGTGGGGGCCATACCCTTAGCCAGGGAAGTTGTCGGGAATCTTGGCCTTGGAGCGCGCTTCGGCCGCGCTGATGACGTTGCGCTTGACCAGGTCCATCAGGTTCTGATCGAGCGTTTGCATGCCCACGCTGTTGCCGGTCTGGATCGACGAGTACATCTGCGCCACCTTGGCTTCGCGGATCAGGTTGCGGATGGCGCTGGTGCCAAGCATGATTTCATGCGCCGCGACCCGGCCCTGGCCGTCCTTTTTCTTGCACAGGGTTTGCGAGATCACGGCTTGCAGGGATTCGGACAGCATGGCGCGGATCATTTCCTTCTCTTCGCCCGGAAAGACGTCGATGATGCGGTCGATGGTCTTGGCTGCGCTCGAGGTGTGCAATGTGCCGAACACTAGGTGGCCGGTCTCGGCCGCCGTCATCGCCAGGCGGATCGTCTCCAAGTCGCGCATTTCACCCACCAGAATCGCGTCCGGGTCTTCGCGCAGCGCCGAGCGCAGGGCGGCGGCAAAGCTCAGCGTGTGTGGGCCAACTTCGCGCTGGGTGACCAGGCATTTCTTGGATTCGTGCACGAACTCGATAGGGTCTTCCACCGTCAGGATGTGGCCAAACTCGGTTTCGTTGAGGTAGTTCACCATGGCGGCCAGTGTGGTCGACTTGCCGGACCCGGTCGGTCCCGTCACCAGCACCATGCCACGCGGTTTCAAGGCCAGGTCGCCGAAAATCTTCGGCGCGTTCAATTGTTCCAGCGTCAGGATTTTGCTCGGAATGGTGCGAAATACCGCGCCGGCGCCGCGCTGCTGGTTAAAGGCATTGACCCGAAAGCGCGCCAGCCCCTCAATCTCGAATGAAAAGTCGATTTCGAGGAACTCCTCAAAATGCTTGCGCTGCGTGTCATTCATGATGTCGTACACCATGGCGTGCACCTGCTTGTGGTCCAGCGGCTCGACGTTGATGCGCCGCACGTCGCCATGCACGCGGATCATCGGTGGCAAACCGGCTGACAGGTGCAGATCAGATGCGTTGTTCTTGACGCTGAAGGCCAGTAATTGGGTAATGTCCACAGAGTCCTTGATCGTTTGTTACGCTAGTACCCTGTGTCAGAGTACCAGGGGCAATTATGACCACGATTGAAAAAAATTTGCAGCGGGTGCGCGAGCGCGTTGATGCCGCCTGCCGCGCCGCTGGACGCGACCGTGACACGGTAGCGGTGCTGGCGGTATCCAAGACCTTTGGAACGCTGGACATCACGCAAGCCCACACCGCCGGGCAGATCGCTTTTGGCGAAAACTACATTCAGGAGGCGGTGCAGAAAATCACCGAACTGCGCCACCTGCCGTTGGTGTGGCACTGCATCGGACCGATCCAGAGCAACAAGACGCGTCTGGTGGCCGAGCATTTCGACTGGGTCCACACCGTGGACCGGTTCAAGATCGCGCAACGCCTGAGCGAGCAACGCCCGGCGCAGTTGCCGCCGTTACAAATCTGCATTCAGGTCAACGTCGATGGTGGCGCCAGCAAGTCGGGCGTGCCATCCGAAGAGGCGCTGGCGCTGGCGCATCAAGTGGCCGCGCTGCCGAACCTGCGTCTGCGCGGCGTCATGAGCATCCCTGAGCCGGCCAGCGATTTCACGGTGGCCTGCGCTGTGTTCGCGAAGGTCAAGGCCGTTTTCGACGACCTCAATGTAAATGGCTTGGCGCTCGATACCCTGTCCATGGGCATGAGCGCCGATCTGGAAGCGGCCATCGAGTCCGGCAGCACACTGGTGCGCGTTGGGACTGCGATTTTTGGCGGGAGACCGAGCGCGATCAGTGCGACGGCGTAGCGCTCAGCGCAGCGCCAGATGCGTCGAGTTCTTGACCTCTTCCATCACGGCGTAGGTGCGGGTTTCGCGCACGCCCGGCAACTGCCAGAGCACGGTGCCGGCGAACTCACGGTAGGCGCTCATGTCGGCCATGCGGGTTTTCAGCAGGTAGTCGAAGCCGCCGGCCACCATGTGGCATTCCATGATTTCGGCGCGCACCTGCACGGCGGCCTTGAAGGCTTCAAACACATTGGGCGTGGTGCGGTCGAGCAGCACTTCTACAAACACCATCAGTCCGGCGCCAAGCCTGAGCGGATTGAGGCGCGCCTCGTATCCGAGGATGTAGCCTTCCTTCGTAAGACGCTGCACACGCGCCAGCACGGCAGTCGGTGACAGTGCCACGCTCTCGGCCAGCTTGAGGTTGGACAGGCGGCCGTCTTCCTGCAGGCAGCGCAGGATCTTTATGTCAATGCGGTCGAGTTCGCTCAGGGTGTCGGTCATGACAGGCGATAGGTTTGCAGGTGGATGCTGGTTTCGGTGCTGCTGATTGAACGCACCAGCCGGATGCGCTCGAGTATCTGCGACAACTCGGCCAGGTTGGAAGCCCGCAGTTCCGCCAGTAAGTCCCAGCGGCCATTGGTGTCGTGCAGGCTGGCCACGCCGGGCTCACCGAGCAGACTGGCAATCACTGAGCGCGTTTCGTTGCCTTCGACCGCCACGCTCATCCAGGCGCCGATTTCAGCCGGTTGTGCGTCGGGCTTGAGCCGCACCGTGTAGCCGACGATGATGCCGGCGTCTTCGAGCTTGGCCACGCGGTTGCTGACCGTGCCGCGCGAGACGCCCAGCTTTTGCGCCAGCGTCGCCACGCTGGTGCGGGCGTCCTTGCGCAAGAGTGACAAGAGTTGCTGATCTGTTTCATCCATTTTGCCATTTTGACATTGGCGGCTGATGATTTGCCAAATTGTTGGCATAAAGCTCGCAATATTGCTGATTTACATTGCTCTGGCTTCTTGGGACACTGCTTGGCACTTACCCGGAACCCTGCACCATGAAACCCACTTCACGCCTCCAGACCCAATTTCTCAGCGCCCAGGATGTGGCCACCCTCGTCACCGAACTCGGCTTGGCCGCTGCCCTACGCGGTGTCGCCGACTACATCACGGCCGACTTTCTGCGCTGGCAGGACTTTGACAAATGCGCGCGCGTCGCCAACCACTCGGCGGATGGCGTCATCGAACTGATGCCGATCTCCGATGCCACAACCTATGCCTTCAAGTACGTCAATGGCCATCCGAAGAACACGCACATCGGCTTTTCCACCGTGATGGCTTTCGGCGTGCTGGCCGATGTTGCCACCGGCATACCCACCTTTCTCAGCGAATTGACTTTGACCACGGCGCTGCGTACCGCCGCCATGTCGGTCGTCGCCGCGCGTGCGTTGGCGCGACCAGATAGCCGGCGCATGGCTTTGATCGGCAACGGCGCGCAAAGCGAGTTCCAGGCGCTGGCCTTTCACCATCTGCTGGGCATTGACGAAATCCGTCTCTATGACACCGACCGCGCCGCCACCACCAAGCTGATGCGTAACCTGCAGCACACGGCGCTGCGGCTGATTCCCTGCGCCAGCATCGCCGAAGCGGTGCGTGGCTCGGATATAGTGACCACCGTGACTGCCGACAAGACCAATGCCACGATCCTGACGCCCGCCCTGATAGAGCCCGGCATGCACATCAACGGCGTCGGCGGAGACTGCCCTGGCAAGACCGAATTGCACCCGGACGTGCTACGCGGCGCTGCGGTCTTTGTCGAGTACGAGCCGCAAACCCGCGTCGAAGGCGATCTGCAACATCTGCCGGCCGACTTTGCTGTGACCGAACTCTGGCAGGTACTCAGCGGCAAGGCTGCAGGCCGCCGCAGCGACAGCCAGGTGACGCTGTTTGACTCGGTCGGCTTTGCGCTGGAAGACTATTCGGCGCTGCGCTTCATGCGCGACAGCGCAAAGGCGCTGGGCATGGGGCAAGGGCTTTCGCTGATCCCTGAACTGACGAACCCGAAAGACCTGTTCAGCCTGGTGCGCCCCGGCATTCAGGAACTGGCGCTGGCAGCATGAGCGAGCCGCACGCCGTCAACCCGGTCTCTGGCGGCGTCAGCCTGATCGGCGTGCCGACCGACATTGGCGCCGGCAGCCTCGGTGCGCGCATGGGACCGGAAGCCTTGCGCGTGGCCGGCATCGCGCAGGCGATTGCGCAGTTTGGCCTGATTGTGAAGGACTGCGGCAATCTGGTGGGACCGGCCAATCCCTGGCAGGCGGCGGTCAATGGTTTTCGGCATTTGCCGGAAGTTGTTCAGTGGAATGAACTGGTGCATGAGGCGATGTACGCGGAGTTGCTCGTGGGTCGCCTGCCGATCATGCTCGGTGGCGACCATTGCCTGGCGATCGGCTCGATCAGCGCGGTGGCGCGACATTGCCGGGAACAGGGCAAGAAGCTGCGCGTGCTCTGGTTTGACGCGCATGCCGATTTCAACACCGCCACGCTCACACCCAGTGGCAATATCCACGGCATGCCGGTGGCTTGTCTGCTCGGACACGGTCCGCAGGAATTGATTGACATCGGTGTGCCGGGACCGGCGCTGCATCCGAAAGAGATTCGGCAGATTGGCATTCGCAGCGTCGATGCTGGCGAGAAGCGCCTGGTGCATGACATCGGTATTGAAGTCTTCGACATGCGCTACATCGACGAGATGGGTATGCGCCATGGCATGGAGCTTGCGTTGGCATTGGTCGATGCCAACACGCACTTGCACGTCAGTCTCGATGTCGATTTTCTCGACCCCAGCATCGCGCCGGGCGTCGGCACCACCGTGCGCGGCGGTCCGACTTACCGCGAGGCCCAGTTGTGTATGGAAATGATTGCCGATACCGGTCGCCTGGCGTCGCTTGACGTGGTTGAGCTCAATCCGGCGCTAGACGTTCGCAATCAGACTGCGGAGCTTGCGGTTGATCTAATCGAAAGTTTGTTCGGGAAAAGTACCTTGATGCGCAAGTCTGGTGCATGACGCGCAGCATAATTGCCCGCTGTCCTCCCCCATTCCACGAAGATGCACCGCCATGTCCCGTTTCAGTGCCAACCTGTTGTTGATCCTTGTTGCGCTGATCTGGGGTTCGGCCTTTGTGCCGCAGATCTATGGCATGGCCCATGTTGGCCCGATGACCTTTACCGGCGTGCGTTTTGTGACCGGCGCGCTGGTCGTCTCGCCCCTGATGTGGACCGAGTGGCGTAGCTTGCAACGCGATGGTCGAGCGCTTCGGCGCGTCGACGGCTTCAAGATTGCGGGCCTCGGTGGCCTGCTGCTGCTGGGTTCGGCCATGCAGCAGATCGGTCTGATGAGCACAAGCGCCACCAACGCCGGCTTCCTGACCGCGCTCTATGTGCCTCTGGTGCCGATCATCGGCTGGCTGTGGTTGCGCCACCTGCCGCACTGGTCGGTCTGGTTTGGTGCATTGGCCAGCCTTCTGGGTGCCTATCTGCTTTCCGGCGCGCAAAGCCTCTCCATCAGCCGGGGCGATCTGTGGGTGATGGGCTCTGCCATTCCCTGGGCGTTTCATGTGCTGTTGGTCGGCCGTGTTGCGCATCGCATGTCCGCGCCTTTTTTGGTCGCGGGCGGACAGTTTGCCGTCTGTGGTCTGCTGGCGCTACTCTGGACCGCAGGCTATGAACCGGTCAGCTGGAGCGGACTGCAGGCGGCCGCTTGGCCGCTGGCCTATACCGGCATCCTGTCGGTTGGCGTGGCGTTTACCGCCCAGGTGGTGGCGCAGCGCTATGCGCATGCTGCCGATGCCGCAATTCTTCTGTCGTCCGAGACTCTGTTTGCCGCGCTGTTTGGTTTTGCGCTGATGGGCGACCGGCTCAACGCTAGCGGTCTGCTTGGCTGTGGTTTGATTTTCAGCAGCATGATCGCCGTGCAATTGCTGCCCATGCTGGATTCAAAAGCGGATTCGGGCAGCGTTGGATTGGCCGGTGAGGGTGGACTTGCCTCAAAAATTGCCGAAGTCAGGCAAGGCTAGGAGCAAGGGGAAACCATGAGCGAAATGACATTTGTTTGACTTTTATGTGCAAGTGCCGGGAGTAAACTTTGTCGGTGTTCTTCAAGACGTTGAACCGGGTCAACGGGTTCGCCGCCTTGATCACCATCGATAGAGAGTAAGTGGGGGACTGCGGTTCTCAAGAGGTCCCCAAAGCAAGGGTGTTGATTGCAAATTTTCGCAATCAACGTTTTTTTTGTTCACAGGAGATGTAATGCGATTTTTTACCAAGCTCTTCGGAGCGGCATGCTGCGTTGGCATGCTTTTGACAGGCAATGTTCAGGCTCGTGACTGGAAAGTCATCAAGGATGCGGGCACGATCGTGGTCGCCACCGAGGGCCAATACTACCCGTTCAACTATTTCGACGGTCCCAAACTGACCGGCTTTGAAGTCGAACTGGCCGAGGCCATCGTCAAGCAGATGGGCCTCAAGCTCGACTGGCGCGTGGTGTCCTTCGACGCTCAGCTCGCATCAATCCGGCAAGACCGTTTTGACTTCGCCATCGCTTCGCACGGCTACACCGAAGAACGCGCCAAGGCGGTTGATTTTGCCAATCCGCACTACTGCTCGGGTGGCCAGATTGTTTCCCTACCCGGTGGCCCGCTGACGGTGGCCGGTTTGAAGGGCAAGTCGGTTGGTGTGCAGATCGCCACCACCTACTTTGATGCTGCCAAGAAGATCGACGGCATTGGCGAAATCAAGACCTACAAGGATGAAGCCGCCAACTTTGCCGCGCTCAAGGCCAAGAAATACGACGCATGGATTTCCGACAAGTACCTGGTGAAAGCCACGCTGGACAAGAACCCCGGCACCGGCGCCATTCCGGGTGACATGGTGTTCGTTGAGCGGATCTCGATGATCATGCGCAAGAACAACAAGGAACTGATGGACCAGTTGAACAAGGCCTTGGCTGAAGTTATGAAGAATGGGACTTACCAGACCCTGTCGACCAAATACTTCCAGGCTGACATTTCCTGCCACTGAAGTTTGACGCCATGAACTGGAGCAAACAACACCCCGGTTGGGCCATGTTCGCGGCCATGATCGGACTCCTGCTGGTTTTGTGGGGTATGGCCTTGCCGTTGTCGATGGCGCCTGCACCTATTGGGCCGGCGGCCAAGGAGTTCACCGAAGGCGCACGGATCACCGTGCTGCTGACGCTGGTCTCCGGGCTCTCGGGTATGGTGATCGGTGTTGTGGCCGGGCTTGGCAAGCTGTCTTCGTTCCTGCCTTTGCGCTGGCTGTGCGACTTCTACGTCTGGTTGATCCGTGGCACGCCGCTGCTCCTGCAAATCCTGTTCGTGTGGCTCGCCTCACCGCAGTTGTTGCCGGACTCAATGCAACCGTCGGACTTCGCTTGCGCCGCAATTGCCCTGGCGATCAACATTGGCGCTTACAACACGGAGTGTGTGCGTGCCGGGATTCTGGCCGTGCCGCATGGACAGATTGAAGCGGCCAAGGCCTTGGGACTGTCACCGTTCCAGACCTTCATGGACATCGTATTCCCCCAAAGCATGCGCGTGGCCTTGCCGGCACTGGCGAACAACCTGGCCTCCCTGGTCAAGGACTCGTCGCTGGCCTATGCCATCAGTGTGGTGGAACTGACCATGATCGGCTACCGGGTGCAGGCGTCGAGCTACCAGCCGATTCCGGTGTTCCTGACGACGGCGACCATCTATCTGATTCTGACGACGGCGTTTACCTCGCTGACGTCGGCGTTGGAGGTCAAGCTTGACGTCGGCAGAAAGCGCTAGGAGACTTTGATGAGCAGCACACTCAAACCCATCATCGAGGCCCGCAATGTGGACAAGCACTTTGGCGCGTTCTGCGCGCTCAAAGGGGCGACCGCGACCTTTTACGAAGGCCAGGTCACCGCCATCATCGGGCCATCCGGTTCGGGTAAGTCCACGTTCCTGCGCACGCTCAACCGGCTGGAATCGCACGATGGCGGCAGCATCCGGATCGACGGCATCGAACTGAACGACGATTTGAAGAACCTGGATGCCATCCGGCGCGAGGTCGGCATGGTGTTTCAGAACTTCAACCTGTTCTCGCACCTGACCATTCTGAGAAACGTTGCCCTGGCACCGATGCGCGTGCGCAAGATGTCAAAGGCCGATGCCGAGGCCAAGGCGCTGGCCTTGCTGGAGCGGGTTGGGCTGAAGGATCAGGCGCACAAGTACCCGGTGCAGTTGTCGGGTGGGCAGCAGCAACGCGTTGCGATTGCCCGGGCTCTGGCGATGGACCCCAAGGTGCTGCTGTTCGATGAGCCGACCTCGGCGCTGGACCCGGAGATGGTCAACGAAGTTCTGGCCGTGATGCGCGAACTGGCGCACACCGGGATCACGATGCTGGTGGTGACCCATGAAATGGGCTTTGCCCGTGAAGTGGCAGACCGCCTGATCTTCTTTGACCTGGGCGTCATTCTCGAAGACACCACGCCGCAAGCGTTCTTCTCGAATCCGGAGCATGCGCGCGCAAAGGCATTTTTATCGCAGGTGCGACCCGGATGATGGCGCAGAGCCAACCGCAAGCAATCGACATTTTTGAAATTGATTACATATTTATAGGAATCACCATGAAAGTTAAAAAACTCGTTTTGGCCCTGTTGGCCACCGGCATGAGCGCAGGCTTTCTGAGCAGCGCATACGCTGACGATGCGGCGCGCATCAAGGCGCTGGAAGATCAGCTGCAGGTCCTGCAAAAGGCCATTGCCGAGCTCAAGAGCACGATGCCGACCCAGAAGCAAGTCTCGGATCTGAGCGATCAGGTTGAACTGCAGGGCAAGGAAGCGGTGGTGCTCGGCGATATGGCCAATTCCTTCCGCATGCCGGGTAGCGAAACCTCGGTGCGGGTTTATGGCTTTGTTGAAGGCAACCTGATCAAGGACTTCAAAGGTACGGCGCCCGGTGACATGTTCACCAACGTGATGGAGCAGCCGCTGAACAAGGATAACCCTAGCACAGGCAAGACCGCGATGACGGCGCAGACTTCGCGCTTCGGCTTTGAGACCTCGACTCCGACCGCTTTGGGGCCTGTTCATACTCAGCTTGAAGCAGACTTTTATGCTTACTGCGGCACAGAATGCAACCGCGACCGTCTGCGCGTGCGCCATGCGTATGGCGAATATGCCGGCTGGCTGATCGGCAAGACTTGGTCCACTTTCATGGACCTGGACGACGGCCCGGAAACGGCCGACTTCAACGGCCCCATCGGCCAGCCGTTCTCGCGCCCGGTTCAGATCCGCTACACCTACAACACGCCGACCGGCGCTAGTTTCAAGGTGGCGTTGGAAAACCCGTCGGACGGCGCCAAACGTCCGAACCTGGTGCTGGCCGCCAGCAAGAGCTTTGACTGGGGCGGCGCTTTCAATGTGCGCTTTGTCTCGCATGAGCAGCGCAGCGGCGACATCAGCAAGAATGGCACCGGTTATGGTATCGGCGGCTCCTACAAGCTCACCGACAGCCTGACCGTTATGGGCCAGTACGCGGCGGTAGACGGTGACAATGACAATGCCATGATGATGGGTGCCAATTACCCGGATTCGAGCACTGGCGCCATGTTGCTGGACAAGTCGCGCGGTTATGTGCTGGGCCTGACCAATACCTTCAGCTCGCAACTGCGTGGCACACTGGCCTATGGCTCGGTCGTGTCGCAGATCAACGGGACTGAACCCTATGCAACGCTGGGCTGGCCCTACAACCATAGCTTGAAGCAATGGCACCTGAACCTGTTCTACACCCCGATCAAAAACGTTGACCTGGGTGTCGAATACATTGGTGGCCAGCGCACCACGTTTGGCGGTGATGTCGGCGACCTCAGCCGCTTCAACTTGCTGGGCCGTTACAGCTTCAACTAAGCGCAATGAACGGCAACCGTCACGTGACGATTGCCGCTTCAACAAGAGCCCCGGTGCCTCACAGCCCGGGGCTTTTTAGTTGGTCGTCACTGCGAGGCGCGCAGCGACGCGGCAATCCATGCATGGATTGCCGCGCTTCGCTCTCGATGAACCGTCGTCATTCCGGACTCCCCAGTTGTCATCCCGGACTTGCTCCGGGATCCAGGGGCATGCAAGCCCTGGATTGCGGGTCGAGGCCCGCAATGACAACACGAGGTTCATGGTCCATCTGCAGTTTCGGCGCCCGAAACAGATCGCTCGCAATGACGATGGCATAACAATCAGTGCGGCCTAAGTCCCAGAATGGCGCGCGCCTCGGCTGGCGTGGCGACCGGGCGATTCAGTTCCTCGCTGATGCGCGCGATGCGAGAGACCAGTTGCGCATTGCTGCTGGCGAGTTCGCCCTTGCGGTAGTAGACGTTGTCCTCGAAGCCGACGCGCACATGGCCGCCCAGCAGAATCGCCAGTGTGCCCAAGGGCAACTGCGCGCTACCGATGCCGGCAACGGTCCAGGTCGCTCCGGCAGGCAACTGCTCGACCATGTACATCAGCGCCTGCGGCGTGCCGGCCATGCCGCCGGGAATGCCGAGCACAAAGTCCACATGCAGGGGGCCTTGCAGCAAGCCTTTTTTCAGCCAGCGGTTGACCGTTGTGATCATGCCGGTATCAAAAATCTCGAATTCCGGTTTCACGCCGTGCTGCTGCATTGCGTGCAGAAAGGTCTCCATGTCGGCCGGGTGGTTCATGAAGACGTCATCGCCGAAGTTGACCGTGCCCATCGAGAGAGTGGCCATCTCGGGCAAGAGCGTCACCGGCGCCAGGCGCTCGGCTGGCGCCATGCCGACCGCGCCGCCGGTTGAGACCTGCACGATGACGTCGCAGCGTTCGCGGATGGCGGCGATGATTTGGCGGTAGGTTTCGCGGTCCTGTGTCGGCGTGCCATCGGTCTGGCGCGCGTGCAAATGCACGATGGAGGCGCCCGCCTTTGCGCATTCCTCGGCGGCGATGGCAATCTCCAGCGGCGTGACCGGCAGCGCCGGCTGCTGTTCGCGTGTGACTTCGGCGCCGGTCAGGGCGGCGGTGATGATGAGTTTTTGCATGGGTGGATTAGAAGTTGTCATTCCGAAATTTGTCATCCCGGACGTGATCCGGGATCCATGGATTGCGGATCAGGTCCGCAATGACAAGGCAGGGGCTGCTTGCGCTGGCAAGCCGCTGGCACGACACAAGTGCCCGAGGCCCGGCAAACGACGATGGGCTCGGTCAGCACATCGGCGGCCGAGGGCTGGCCGGCCAGTCCGGCTGAAGCGATGACCTTGCGTGCCTCGAACACCATCTTGCGCGAGCTCTTGCCCATGTTGACGATGCGCCCGCTGGCCTCGATGTAGTCGCCGGCGTAGACCGGCGCCAGGAATTCAACGCTGTCGTAGGCGACGAACAGGCCTTCGTCGCCATCGCTGCGGATCAGCAATTCGGTCGCGACGTCGCCGAACAGGTGCAGCATCTTTGCGCCGTCGACCAGGTTGCCGGCATAGTGGGCGTCATGCGCGCTGATGCGCAGACGGATCAGACTGGTGTAGTTTTTCATTTTCATTCCTCGCAGGCTACGGATGTTTTCGAAATGCATAAACCATCGACCAAACACGAATGCAGCGTTGTTATTGCGGGCCTCGACCCGCAATCCATGGATGCCGGATCATGTCCGGCATGACAGTGCCAAACTGTGTGAGCGTCATTGATCTACTGAAAGCTTGGAAGCGTTGCGCGTCATCCATTCGTGGATGGCAAAGGATGCCACATCCTCGGCGTAGGTCTTGCTGCCAAAGCCGGCGTCATAGCCCAACTCCTTCGCCAGTTCATGGCTGATGCGCGGGCCGCCGACGACCAGGATCACCTTGTCGCGCAGGCCTTCGGCTTCCAGCAGGTCGCCGAGCTTGGTCAGGTTGTCGAGGTGAATGTTCTTTTGCGTCACCACCTGCGACACCAGTATGACATCGGCCTGCTCCTCAATGGCGCGCGCCACCAGGTCTTCGGAATCGACCTGGGCGCCCAAGTTGATAGCGCGAATCTGGTGGTAGCTCTCCAGACCCTTGTGGCCGTTGAAGCCTTTCATGTTCATGATGGCGTCGATGCCCACAGTGTGCGCGTCGGTCTCGATGCAAGCGCCAATCACCACCATGCGCCGGCCCATCGCGCGCTCGATCAGCGCATCGACGCCGGCCTTGTCGAGCACTTCGTAGTCCGGCTTGGCAACCTGCAGGCTGGAGAGGTCAACGCGGTGCTTGCACTGACCGTAGACGATGTAGAAGCTGAAGCCCTGACCCATGTCCTCGGCGTGCACAACGGCAGGCTCCTCCAGCCCCATCAGCGCCGCCAGCCGCTTCGCGCCTTCCTTGCTCGTTTCGTCAAGCGCCACCGGCAGCGTGAACGAGACCTGCATGCGGCCATCGTCGAGCGTGTCGCCGTAGGGTTTGACCCATGGGTTATTGGGGTCAGACACCAATTTGGCAAAACCCCGAGTCAGCGCTGCGGCGCGAAGCGCCGCACCTTCCGGGCGTGCCGAAGGCACTGCGAATTTGGGCTCTGACCCCAAAAACCCGGCTCCTTTCGCCAACATCAAATCCGGAAACGGGTTGTAGTAATCCGAGGCCTTCTCGATCACACCATCGAGCCCCTTGCCGCCGCTGGGCGTGCGTGCGATCTCGGCGAACATGGCTTGACCAATCGCTGTCGGCAGACCGATACCCTCGATGGTCGCCAGCATTTGTTCGGTCTGCGACAGCACGGCCTGCGCGCGCTGCTCGATCAGGCCGCCGCGCTTGAATTCGATTTCCGAATGCAGGTCCTTCATCGTGCCAAAGACATAGCGCGCATTCTGGATCGAGAGAAACCGGTCCTGGATGAAGGGCGTGTGGATGGCCTCGGTCATCATGCCCAGCAGATGGATGTTTTGCCTTGTTACGCTGCTCACCACATTGAACAGGGTGTTCTGCACCTGGCCCTTGAAGATGTTGCCGGTCATGTGCTTGGTTGGCGGCATGTACTTGAGCGTGGCGTCGGGGAACACCTGGCGCGCCAGTTGCGCATGCGCCAGTTCCCACAGAAAGCCGTTCTCCATGTCAGGGTGAATTTCAAACGCGTGGCCCAGACCCATTTGCTGCGGCTTCAAACCCGAGAGCACGGCGAATTGCTCGTTGATCAGCTGCGAAGCCAGCACCGTGTGTGCAGCCTCATAGGCGTCGGCCGTGGTCAGGTAGTTGTCTTCGCCGGTGTTGATGATGACGCCGGCAAAGGCATTGACCATGCGCGAGAAAAACTGGTCGACGAAGGTGCGCTGCATGTTGATGTCGCGAAAGATGATGCCGTACATCGAGTCGTTGAGCATCACATCGAGCCGTTCCAGCGCGCCCATGGCGGCGATCTCGGGCATGCACAGGCCCGAGCAGTAGTTGGTCAGGCGGATGTAGCGTCCCACCTTGGCGCCGACTTCGTCGAGCGCCGCGCGCATCAGTCGGAAGTTCTCCTGCGTCGCGTAAGTGCCGCCGAAGCCCTCGGTGGTGGCGCCAAACGGCACGTAGTCGAGCAGGCTTTGGCCAGTGGAGCGGATCACCGCGATGATGTCGGCGCCCTGCTCGGCCGCGGCGCGCGCCTGGATCACGTCCTCGTGGATATTGCCCGTGGCCACGATCAGGTAGAGCCAGGGCGTGGGACCTTCGCCGAGCGTCTTGATGCGCTCTTCGCGCAGCGCGCGTTGCGCTGCGATTGTCTGGCATGTGGCTGCGGCAAGCGCCTGCGCGCTGTGGCGGGCTGCTGCTTCGTCCTTCGCGCGGACCAGTGTCAACTCGCCATCGGCGACGGCCTGCGCCACCTGCTGCGCGCTGTAGCCGTGCTCTTGCATCGCGGCCGCGATGGCCGTGGCCGCGCCGTGCTGAAGCATGCCTTGTTCTTGCAGATGGCTGACGACGCGATTGGGCAGCGGCACGCCGTTGTCATCGACGCCGTCGATGCCGAGCAGGCGCAGCGTGGCCCGCTCCACGGTAGTGGTGGTGTAGGGGCTCATCTGATCAAAAACCTGGCGCGCAATGCGCCGCGCCGATTCGCGCGCGCGCTCGATCTGCGCCGGGTCCAATTGCAATTGACTCATTTCATTTCTCCTGATATCTCGTCACGCATGACCATATGTTTTGTCATGCCGGACTCGATCCGGCATCCATTGCCACTTGGACCCTGGATTGCGGGTCGGGGCCCGCAATGACAGGCTCCAACAACACATCACTAACCACGTAGCCGGCAAACGCTAACCGCGCGGCCGTCAGAAATTCATCACCCGCGAAACTGCCACCCATGGGCGAGTAAGGGTTGAGCGTGATGCCGGCGACTTGGATCGCCTGCCAGGCGAGCAGCCGCCCACCCATTTGAGAAAACGCCAGCAGATCGCTGTTCTCGATGAAGAGCCGGGTGCCGTCGGCCACCACGACCGTCAGGCCCGTGTGAAGCGTGGCCAGTGTCATGAGCGAGCGCCAGAGCGAGCGTCCGACCGCACCGCTGAGCGCGATGGTTCCCAAGTCGGCGTCCTTGTGCTGCAGCAGCACGGCGCCGGCGTTGAGCGTGGCAATCTGAGCCTGAAAGACAGGCTGGCCAACGCGGTCCCACAGTGCCACGCCACCGTGCGCGAACAGCGGCGCAACGAGCGCCTGCGTGCTGGCATCGACTGCGGCAATGCCCAGGATGGCCAAGCGCTCACGCGTCTTGCGCAGCACGTCGGCAATGCCGCCGCCCAGCGCTGCGCCAGTGGCCAGAATCACGGCGTCGGCAATCGCTGGCGAGGCGTGCTGGCTGCGTCCAAGTGCGCCGTCGAGCAGCACCTGTGCGGCGCCGCACTGCTGCAGCCGAGCGATGACCTGGCGCTGGTCGCTGCCACGGGATGCGCCGGCAATCTCCATGTCCCCGGCTTCAAGCACTTTGACGATCACGATTTCGCCCATTGGGCTGGCAATGCCGGTGCTGTCAATCAGCTTGCAGCGGACCTTGGCGCGCGCCAGCGTGGCACGTGCCGTGGCTACCAGCGTGCCGGGCCAGACCTTGACCGGCGGCTTGGGGATGAAGAAGACCTGATCGCGCTCCTCGCCGTCGCGCCCGATCGAGGTGACGCCAACGCAGCCGCCGTCCGTCGCCGCCTGCGCCAACAAGTGGTTGAGCGCCACCGTCTTGCCGGTGTTCTTGCTCATGCCCATGACGGCGAGGGTGTGAAACGCGTCGATGGGAAAGCGGCTATTTGTTGTCATGCCGGACTCGATCCGGCATCCAGTGCCACGCGACCCTGGATTGCGGGTCGGCGCCCGCAATGACAATGGCGTTGCGATTGCACTTGCTGCTCCCATCAGACGTAACGCTCTTCAAACAACTGGCGCAGCTTGGCGTTCTCGCGCAGCAGGCCCAGCGCGAACTCGGCGTGGCCGGTGGCGTAGCCGTTGCCGACGATCATCTCCACGTCCTTGCCGACGCCTTCGGCGCCGAGCGCGGCGGCGGTGAAGCTGGTCGCCATCGGGAAGAAGTAGATCTTGCCGTGCTGGCGCGCGCACAGGATGCTGCCCATTTCCGTGTTGGGCAGGTTGACGCAGTTGATCACTACGTCGGCCATTGTGCCGCCGGTGACAGCGGCTACGGCGTCCATCAGCGCCAGCGCGTTCGTGGCGTCAACCTGCAGCGCGTGGTCGGCCCAGCCGAGTTCCCGCATGCGCTGGCAATCGGCCTCGAAGGGCGAGACACCGATCACGCAGCCGCTTGGCCCCGCGCGCTTCTTCGCCTCATAGACGCACAGCGTGCCGGACTTGCCGCCACCACCGATCACAACGACGGTGTCGCCGGCCTGCACCAGGCGCGCGGTTTGCGCCGGAGCACCGGCAACGTCGAGGATGGCCAGCGCCGTCTTCTCCGGAATGTCGGCTGGCAGCTTGGCGTAGAGCCCGGTTTCGAACAGGATGGCTTGCCCGCGGATCTCGATCTGGTCGCGCTCCAGGTGGATTTTGACGATCTCGTCAATGCGCAGTGGCGTCAGCGACAGCGAGACCAGGGTTGCGATCCGGTCACCAAGCTGCAGGTCGATTTTTCCGATCAGCGCGGGACCGATAGCGCGCACGCTGCCGATCAGCATGCCACCCGATCCCGTCACCGGGTTGTGGTGCTTGCCGCGCCGGTCCACGATGGAGCGCACGATGTCGGCCACGCGCGCAACGTCGCCATCGGCCTCGGTCTTGATTTGCGTGAAGCTCGCGGCGTCAATGTTGAGCGCCGCGACGTCGATCAGGATCTCGTTGTCCCAGATCTCCATCGTGTTGTCGATCTTCCAGGCGCCCTGCGGCAGCACGCCGAGCGGTTCGAGCACGCGGTGCGTGCCATAGGGTGAGCCGTGTTTCATGGCGGCTATGTTAGTTGCTTTGCGTCGGCAGGCTGAAATCCTGACCCAGCCCCGGCATCTCGACCGTCATGCCCTTGTAGTTGCGGCACTTGATGGTGGTGCCGCTACCGTCGGCAAGCGCCTCCTCGCGCACGTAGCTCGGGATGATGGGCAGCTTGCCCAGGCCGCCCATGCCGTCCACGATGAAGGTCGGTACCGCCGGGCCGCTGATCCAGCCGCGCAGGCCTTCGTAGAGCTCAAGCATGCGCCGGTGCGGCACGATGAAGTGGTGCGCGCCTTCGACCATGTCGGTCGAGTAGACATAGTAGGGGCGCACACCCATCTCGACGGCCTGCATGAAGAGTTCGCGCATGACTTCCACGCTGTCGTTGATGCCCTTGAGGCAGACCGTCTGCAGACCCATCATGATGCCGGCCTTCTGGACCATCTTCAGGCGCGCGCGCAGCAGCGGCGTGATCTCTTTCGGGTGGTCGATGTGGATGTTGAGCATTTGCACGCGGTGCTTTTCCAGCACGGCGCAGAGTTCCGGCGTGATGCGGGTCGGCATTTGCACCACCATGCGCGAGCCGATGCGCAAGAAGCGCACATGCGGCGCGCGAGAGCGCAGCTCGCCCAGGATCTGGTCGAGCCGCTCGTCGGTGAAGGTCAGCGGGTCGCCACCGGAAAGCAGCACGTCCTCGATGTTCTTGTTGCTCGCGATGTAGTCGATGGAGGCTGCGATCTGGTCCTTGGCGACCGAGCCGTCAGGCTGCGACACCATGCGCTTGCGTGTGCAGAAGCGGCACAGCGTGGCGCAGGTATTGGAGACCAGAAACAGCACACGGCGCGGGTAGCGGTGCACGACGCTGGTGCCGGGAATGGTGTCGCCCTCTTCGCCCAACTGGTCGAGCGAGGTGGCAAAGCCCGGTTTCGTTTCTTCGTGGTGCGAGGGCAGGTATTGCAGGCGGATCGGGCAATTCGGGTCGTCGCGGTCCATCAGCTTGGCCATGTAGGGCGTGATGGCGATGGCGAACTTGTCGTAGACCGTCTCGTTGACGTTCTCCATCTTGTTCAGGATGCCGTCGAGTTCACCGTGGTGCGTGTAGCGCCGGGCAAACTGCTTTTGCCAGGATTCCGACTCGGGGTCGTAGGCGTCGAGCTCGGCGCGGGTCAGCAGTTTCTTGGCAGGATTGAAATCGACTCGTTGCAGCATGGGGGTTCCCCTCGGGTGGTTCGCTGACGACAAGTCTACGGACCAATGGCGCCAGGGGAAATCGGCAACTCGCCTGAAATTGCCTGCGGAATTCAGTCACAATGCACCCGTTTCATACAAACTGCCGGAATGCCATGCTCGACGCACTGGACAATCACCTGATCGACCTGCTCAAGGTCAACGCGCGCCTGCCCGTGGTGCGCCTGGCCAAGGCGCTTGGCTGCTCGCGCAGCACGGTGCAGTTGCGCCTCAAAGCGCTGGAAGACGGCGGCGTCATCACCGGCTACACGGTGGGTGTCGCCAAGCCCAGCGCCACATCGACCATCCGCGCCATGGTGCTGATCTCGATCGAATCGAAGAACGAGCCCGAGGTGGTGCGCGCGCTGGCCAAACGCCACGAAATCACCAAGCTCTATTCGGTCAGCGGACGCTACGACCTGTGCGCCCTGCTGTCGACCGAATCGACGCACGAACTTGACGCCGTGATTGACCGCATGCGGGCGATCAAGGGTGTTATCGACACGTTTTCGACCATCCTGCTGGCGACCAAGCTGGAGCGGCCGGAGTAGGTTTGTTAGGAGAGATCTTGGACATGCTTACCAAAACATTTACCAACGGCCGCATCCGCAAGGCCGTCTACGACCCCGCATCGCGCCAGCTCGATTTGCATTGGGACAACCGGACCGTGCTGGCTTACAAGCATGTTCCGGAAGAAGTCTACCGGCGGCTTTGCAGTGCGCCCAATCCGACAACGTACTGGGAGGACCGCATCGCCGAGGAGTATCCGAAAGGCGTCCCGACGCCGGGCACCGCGTCGGATGGCGCAAAGAAGTTCGGCGACCTGTTCGGGGAATGACCGGTTCGCCGGCGGCGTGCCGGTCGGACGCCTGTTTGACCGTCTTGCCGGTCAACTGTAAGAAACTCCGGAAATTCCTGACTACCTTTGGGAGCGAGGAACCAGGATACACAACGATGGCGATTGAGCACGCAACCGATCTGCAGGCAAGTCAGGACAGGCGATACCGGAGCACCGTAGAAGCCCTTGGACCGGATATCGCCCGCTTTGGCGGTGGCTACGAGCACGATGCCGCCAAGCGACAGGAACGGTTGCAGGAGGTGCATGTGGCGCTGTGGCAAAGCTTTGCCGGTTTCAACGGGCGGTGTTCTCTGCGCACTTGGGTCTATCGTGTCGCGCACAACGTTGGCGTCACCCATGTCCAGCGTAGTCGACGCGTGTTGGAAGAGGCTGGCTTGGACCTGGATGGGGTCGATTCGGTCGCCGACGAGAAAGTCGATATTGCGATCATTGACCGCCGCCTTGACCTGGAGCGTCTGCTGGTGCTGATCCATCGCCTGGCGCCGTTGGACGGTCAGCGGTTACGGGCAGGCATCCTACAAACCTAAACGGGAGCCGACATAGGGTTTCCCGAAATGCTCGCCCATACCCGACATTCACCCCAGCGGTCGATCAACTTAAGAAATCGACTCTTGAAATTGTTCAACTCTTGAGCCGGCAGTTGACCCTCACGCACATCGCATCATGGCCGTCTTAAGCCGGAATTGAATAGCCCTTGTCGCGAAACAGCCGCACACAGGCATCGGCCACCTTGGCGTCATAGATCGTGCCGCGGCCGCGCTCGATATCCGCTACCGCCTTGTCGATGCCCATTCCCTCGCGATAAGGCCGGTGCGAGGACATGGCCTCGACAACGTCGGCCACCGCCATGATGCGTGCATCGATCAGGATCGCATCGCCTTTGAGGCCGCGCGGATAGCCGCTGCCGTCGATGCGCTCGTGGTGCTGGTAGGCCACCTCGGCCACCGGCCACGGAAAGTCGATGTCCTTCAGCACTTGGTAGCCTAGCTCGGCGTGCCCTTTGATCATCTCAAACTCCAGCGCTGAGAGCTTACCGGGCTTGGACAAAATCTCGGCGGGCACCGTGATCTTGCCCACATCATGCAGGTTCCCCGCCACCCGCAGCCCGCGCTGCGTGTCAGCGTCCAGCCCCATCTCGGCAGCAATCGCGGCGGCGACCTCGCCCACGCGCCGCTCATGGCCCGAAGTGTACGGGTCGCGCAAGTCCATCATTCTCGATACCACATCGATGGTGCCGAGCATGGCGTGCTCGATCCGCGACGCAACTTCGTGCTCCCGCAGCTCGATTTGCTTGCGTTCGGTGATGTCGCGTATACCAATCACCCAAGCGCGCTGATTCATCCAGGTGATGGGCGCTGAACGCAGCTCGGCCCAGCCAACGCCGTCGGGACGGATCAGGTTGATGTCTTGATGGGCCTCGCCGTCGTGCAGAGGAATGGCCAGCTCACGCCCAAGCAAACGACCGCGCTCAAAAATTCGTTCTGCACTCTGGTTGGCGTACAAGACGATGCCATGGGCGTCAACCACCACCACGCCATCGGTGATGGCGGCCAGAATTGATTCAAAGTCAGTCAGGGTCTCGACCATGGCGCTGCTTGCTGCTACAGGATCACGGTGCCCGACCCCTTGTCATCCTGAGTCGTGATGGACGCCAATACCGACGGCATTTTGGACAGACTGCCCAACAGCTTCAATACCGGTTGTGGGATTTCACGCACCAGCGTGGGCGTGGCGAAGATGTCGTTCTGCAGGGCCTTCTCAGGCATGGCCAAGACCTCCACCACATTGAGCGACCAACAGCCCGGCCGGTAGCTGCTGGCCAACATGCTGCTGAGCTCATCGATGGTCTGTTGAATCTCTGGATTCATGGCCACTACATACAGGGTCAGCGCAATCCTTTTGTCATTCTTGTTGACTTCGGTGACGCTATTGGCTGCCATGGCGATCCGTCGAATCTGGCTCGACGACAGGGGCTTGCTGGCCAACTGGAATTTCAGCCCCTGAGCCTGGGCTGCGTTCAGATCCGACAGATACTCCTGCGAGAAAGCGGTCACAATGTAGATGCTCAGCGTGGTGTCCAGCGCCAACAACCGGCGCAGGGTCTCGACCCCGTCAATGCCAGGCATCTTGAGGTCCAGGAATATCAGGTCGGGACGCTCTGAGCGGGCCATCTCGATGCCCGCGAGGCCGTCTTCGGCCACGCGCACCGCGCAACCCATTTCGCTCAGCACCAGCTCGAAGGCGCCACGCACCGCAGCGTCGTCATCGATCACCAGAATTTTTTGCATCATCAAACAGTCCTTCAAGAATACGGCTTATGCAACGCTCAGCTCCATGCGGAAGCACGCCGCAAATCCCGGCTCAGGTGCAAAACTGATCGTGCCGCCCACCTCTTCGATCAGTTGCCGTGAAACGGCCAGCCCGAGCCCGGTTCCCTTGCCCGCCGCTTTGGTGGTAAAGAAGGGCGTAAACAGCTTCTGCCTGACTTCTTCAGACACACCAGGCCCACTGTCGCAGACCGAAACCACCACTTTCGAGTCGATCTGGCTGGCCCGGATGTTAACCTGCCTGTCGGCCTGCTGTGCCAGCGCATCGCGAGCGTTGAGCATCAGATTCACCAGCACTTGCTGCAAGCTGCCAGCGCTGCAGTGGACCGGTGGCAAGTCTTCGGGCAAATCGAGCCGCATTAGCACGGCGTTCTTTTTGAATTCGCCTTCCATCAAGGACAGCGCCTGCTTGACGGCGTCTGCAACACGGCAACTGGCGTTTGCGTGGTGATCGACGCGCGCGAACACCAGCATGTTCTGCACGATCTTCTTGATTCGCCCAATCTCGTGCAGCGCTTTGTTCAACACCTCGATGGACTTGGCATCGTCCGACCGGTCCCTGGCAAATTCAACATAGTTTAGGACACCCATCAAGGGGTTGTTGATTTCATGCGCAACGCCACCCACCATGACGCCCAGAGATGACAACCTGTCGATCTGAACCATGCGCTCCTGGACTTCAAGAAGCTCGCGCTGCTGCGCGATCAGTTTCGTGTCATCCTGGTGCAGCTTGGCAGCGATGAACTCGATGTCTTGATTCTTCTTGGCCAGCAGCTGCTCTATTCGCGTCCGCTCTGCTTCGACCTGCTGACGCGCGGTGTTGTCAGTGCCTATCAGTAGGTAGCCAATGATCGCCTCTTGATCATCGCGCAGCGCCGTGACCGACACCACCGCGGGGAAGCGGCTGCCATCCTTGCGGATGTAGGTCAGCTCGTAGATGTCCTCGATGCCGCGCGAGGCCTTGAACACCAGGGCCTCAAAGCCCGGCTTGATCTGGGTGCCGAGTTCGCTGCTCAGCGTCTTGGCGCGCGCAATCACCTGCTGCGGATCGGAGATGTCGGCCGGCGTGATTCTGTTCATCACATCGGCCGCCGCGTAGCCCAGCATGCGCTCGGCGCCGACGTTGAAGATCTGGATCACGCCCTTGGCATCGGTGGCAATGCTAGAGAAATTGACGCTGTTGAAAATCGCCTTCTGCAGCGCTCCGGCCTTGAGCAAGGTCTCTTCAGCCAGTTTGCGCGCGGTGTTGTCGCTGCCGATTGGCAGTGCCTACCCAGTGACATCAATCTGAGTCATAAGTTGGGATTGCTTCGCTCAATGTCACTATGTTGATCATTGTCATTGCGGGCCTCAATATTGCGCACAGCCAGTTGATACACCGCCCAGACAAGCCTGCGCGAGCGGCGCAGTCAGCGCTGCCTCCTTGAGCGAGGCGCTGAGCGGATCAGGATACTCCTGTGGCTTTGAATCGCAAGCACGAACAGCCTGGGATGATGACAAAGATCAACGTTCTAGACTCAACGTTGGTCTTATGGAAGCTGGAAGCTGCCGGTCGTGGACGGCCCCTTCGTCTTTTGCAGCAGGCCGATCAATCGAGCACGTACTCAAAATCAGTTGCTATCTGGATCAACCCACCGATTGCTGTCCAAGGTCGGCAAAGTTGCTGATCTTGACCGCACCGTCCGGGAAACGCGCAACCAGTTCCAATTGACCGACCATGGCTTCAATGTGACTGCGTAGAGTGGATGAATGCATATCGGTCCGCTTTTCAATTTTGGCGATAGCCGTTTGCTGAACATGCAGCACCTCTGCCAACATTTGCTGCGACAGTGCGCGCGCGTAGTTCGCCAAATTTCTTAGCCATCGATCAGTCCTTCCTTTCGGATTTGCTGAATATACGGGTCGCAGAGTCGGTCGGCAACGGGGATGTAGATTTCAGCGCTTGAAGTTCAGTTCGAAACCCTCAGTTACCGGTCATGTTGAATCATGCGTTCAATTGGCGGCGGTCGCTCTTCTACTGCCTGATTCCAATCTTCATCTTTCTGGCGTTTGTCGGGTTCCCACCTCCGTTTGCGCCTCCGGGCGTCACAAAGCCGGAGCAGGAACAATCCGTTCCGGCACAAGAGAAGATCGGTGGCGTTCGGTCATAAGCGCTTCGCCAGCGGGTGGCCTGGGTCGATAGGGCGTCAGCAGCAACACGGCGGCGAGGGCAATTGGCGCCAACCGGGCATTGAGTCAATGCGGCCGCAGTGTCACGAACAAAGGCCTTCGCATTGCTGCAAAGGTCTTTGTTGACGATTCAATCTGGCGCGGCGAATTGCGCGCAAGCCTGCGGGTCAGGTTTTCTTGACCCAGGCGGTGCAGTAGCCGGTTGGAGAAATTTCGGTGTCGCCCGGCATGATCTTGCAGCCACCCAGCGCTTTTGCCGAGGCGCCTGGCATGAATTGCATGCAAGTGGAGCAACTCTTTTCCGCCAGCGGCGTGTTTTGGTATTGCAGGGCGGTACGCATCGCGGCGTTGCTGGCGGCAAAAGCTCGGTCGGTAAACGCCAGGACCGGAATCATGGCGAGAGCTGCGCTCCCGCGCTTCAAAAACTGGCGGCGTTGTGTTGAAGAATTAAAAATGGGGTATCCCTCAGAGATGTGATGATGCCGATTTCAAAAATCGGGCTTCTTTGACTATACACAGGCGCGTCGATGTCTGCTCAAACCCGTGCCGCCCGAAAGATCCAAGCTGAGGTTTCGCTGGCATCGTCTATTGATTTGGGCGGTATCTGGCTACGGCCGATAAACAAATTACTATAAAAGCCGCACTTATTGGTGAGTAATTCGTCAACAATGCCGTGAACATAGCGTCTATCTCAAATTGACCGGAGTCTGCCGTGCGCCTGCCTTTCCCCTACCGCCCCGAAGCCGAAATCGTTGCCCAGCACTTGGGTTCGCTTGAGAGCGCGCTCGATTGGGCTGCTGTTGCCAAGGTCGCAACGCCCTGGGTGCAGGCGGTGCGCGCGAATCCACCGCCGTTCTGGGCGATGGAGAGCCTGCTCAAGGAATACCCGATTTCCAGCGCCGAGGGTCTCGCCCTGATGCGTCTGGCCGAAGCCTTGCTGCGCGTGCCTGACGCCGCCACGGCCATTGCCCTCACGGCTGACCAGTTGGGCCGCGCCGACTTCCACAGCGCCGGCGACAAGACGCTGGCGCGCCTCTCCAGCACGGCGATTGCGATGAGCAAGAAGTTTCTGCCCGACAGCGAGGCGCCGACCGGGCTCTTCGCCAAGCTCGGCGCGCGCTCGGTCGTCGCCGCCACGCTGCGCGCCGTGCAACTACTCGGGCGCCAGTTCGTGCTCGGTCAGACCATCGCGGAAGCGATGGACGAAGCCAATGCGGCGCGGCGCAAAGTGAAGAATCTGCGCGTTACGTCGCCGGGCCGCCCCAAGGCGGAACAGCCCCCAGTGGGGGCAGCGCAGGACGCGCAGCGCCAAGCGTGGGGGCTTAGATTCAGCTACGACATGCTGGGCGAAGGCGCGCGCACCGACGCCGATGCCCTGCAGTATTTGGAAAGCTACCAGGATGCGATTGCCTTCATTGCAACGCATGCCGCTGCCAGTGGTGTCTGCGAAGTCAACGACGGCATCTCGATCAAGCTCAGCGCCCTGCATCCGCGCTACGAGGATGCACATACCGAGCGCGTGCTGGCTGAGCTGGTGCCGCGCGTCTGGGGCCTGTGCGAGCAGGCGGCGTGGGCCAACATCAACCTCACGATTGACTCGGAAGAAGTGGACCGTCTCGAGCTATCGTTGACGGTGTTCGAGGCGCTGGTGAGCCGTGTGGCGCAGCACTTTCCGCACTGGGGTGGCTTTGGTCTGGCAATGCAGACCTACCAGACGCGCTCGCTGCAGCAGATCGAGCATGTCATTGCCCTGGCGCGCAAGTACCAGATTCGCCTGATGTGCCGCCTGGTCAAGGGCGCCTACTGGGACGCCGAGATCAAGCGCGCGCAGGAGAACGGCCTGCCGGCCTATCCGGTGTTCACGCACAAGCACCACACCGATATTTCCTACCTGGCCTGTGCCCGCGTGCTGCTCGACGCGCCCGACGCAATCTACCCGCAATTCGCCAGCCACAACGCGTCCACCATCGCCGCCGTTTTGCAGATGGCCGCGCGCAGCGGCGCACCGTTCGAATTGCAGCGCCTGCACGGCATGGCCGAAGGCATTTACCGCGAGGTGCTGAAGAATCCCTTGATTGCCTGCCGCGTCTACGCGCCGGTTGGCGCGCACAAGGACTTGCTCGCCTACCTCGTGCGCCGCTTGCTGGAGAACGGCGCCAACTCGTCCTTTGTGCACCAGTTGGCCGACGAATCGTTTCCCATCAATGCCTTGCTGATCTCACCGCTGCGGCTTGAACCGGAGTCCTCATTGCCGCTGCCGCTGGACCTGTTCGGCGCGGCGCGCAAGAACAGTGCCGGCCTGGACCTTACGGTGCAGGCTATGCGCGAGCCACTGCTGGCCGTCTACCAGGCAGTGCAGGTGCCCGTGGTGCCGGTATTCGACACGCAGGCGGTGACTGTCGCAGTCAAGCGCAGCGCTGACTGCTTCAAACAATGGAGCCGCACCGACGTCGCCGCGCGCGCTGCCATGCTGCGACGTACGGCCGACGCGCTCGAAGAACAGATGCCGAAGTTCTGTGCGCTGCTGGTGCGCGAAGCCTTCAAGACCTGGATTGATGCGGTATCCGAAGTGCGCGAGGCGGTGGACTTCTTGCGCTACTACGCCAATGAAGCCGAGCGCGTGATGGCGCCGATTGCCATGCCGGGGCCGACCGGCGAGAGCAACGAGCTGCGCCTGATTGCGCGCGGCCCCTGGGTTTGCATCAGTCCGTGGAACTTCCCGCTGGCGATCTTTGCCGGTCAGGTAGCCGCTGCGCTGGCCACCGGTAACACCGTGCTGGCCAAACCGGCCGAACAAACGCCCGGCGTGGCGCTGGAGGCGGTGCGCCTGCTGCATGCGGCGGGTGTGCCCGAGGACGCGCTGCAACTGTTGCACGGCCCGGGCGAGACCGTGGGCGCGGCACTGGTCGCAGCACCCGGTGTGGCTGGTGTCGTGTTCACTGGTTCGACTGCGGTGGCCAAGGTCATTGCGCGCGCGCTGGCCGCGAAAGACGGCGCCATCGTGCCGCTGATCGCCGAGACCGGCGGCATCAACGCCATGCTGGTCGACAGCACGGCGCTGCCGGAACAGGTCAGCGACGCCGTCATGCAGTCGGCTTTCCGCAGCGCCGGCCAGCGCTGCTCGGCGCTGCGCCTGCTGTGCCTGCACGCCGAGATTGCCGACCACGTGATCGAGATGATTCAGGGCGCGGCCAAAGAGCTGGTGGCGGGCGACCCGGCTGATCTCGCGACCGACCTCGGACCGGTGATTGACCGCGAAGCCTTTGACGGCATTCAGCGTCAGCTGCAGCGCCTGCAGCAGCAGGCCAAGCCACTGCTGGCACTGGAGGCGGTGCCGGCCATTGCGAATCTGATCGCGCCGCAAGCCTTCGAGATTGGATCCATTGCCGATATGAAGCAGGAAATCTTCGGCCCGGTGTTGCACATCGTGCGCTGGACGGGCGATCCGGTGGATGTCATCGAGCAGATCAACGCCCTGGGCTATGGCCTGACGATTGGCATCCAGACCCGCATCGACTCGCGCGCACAAATCCTGGCGCACGCCGCGCATGTCGGCAATGTCTACATCAACCGCAATCAGATTGGTGCTGTGGTGGGCGTGCAGCCTTTTGGCGGCGAAGGCCTGTCCGGTACCGGCCCCAAAGCCGGCGGTCCGCACTACCTGTACCGCTTCTGCGCCGAGCAGACCATCACCGTCAACACCACGGCCGCTGGGGGCAACGCGGCGCTGCTGGCGGGGTGAGCGGTGGTGCGTTATGCCGCCATCAAGACCTGCGTTGTGCCACGCTGAGCACGCAGTGCCGGACGGATCAGAAAGTCGACGTCGTAGCCCAGCGCGTTGAAAAATTCGAGCAGTTTTTCTGAGGAAAAATTATCGAGCCGGTAATTGAGCAGGGCCGAAACGTTTGGTTGGGCGATACCCAGCACTTTGGCGATCTCGGCCTGTTTCATGTGTAGCGTCTTGATCCGCTCGTTCAGGCGCACGGCGAGCACGAGTTTGGTCTTGAGTTCTTCGGGTTGGGCCAAGCCAAGATCGGCAAACACATTGCCGCTACTGCGTTCGACCTCGGCGTCGGTTGCCACCGGTTTAGTTTTCTTGACCATGGTGTTCCTCATAGTGTTGCTGCGCGCTTCTGAGCCGCTGATGAACCAGTTCGACGTCACCTCTGGCGGTGCGGATGCCACTGGGAGACTTCTTCTGAAAGCAGTGCAGGACGTAGACCGCCTTGGCAAACCGTACGGTGTACACAGCCCGGTAGGCATTGCCATCATGCGATTCCACAACTTCGAGCACGCCTGCGCCTTCACCTTTCCAAGGTTTCGCCGCCGGATGTTTTGCGCCCATTTGGGCTACTCCCAGTGCATAGCCCATGGCGCGTCGCACCTCGTCCGGGAACGCCATCAAGTCCCGCTTTGATGAGCCAGACCATTCCAGAATTTTCTCAACTGCCATGCGCTATTTTATATACAAACGTATATGACTGAAATAGCCACATCAAAACCCGGTCCGATGTGTGTTGGTTAAAGAGAATAGAGTCCACAACGCCACAGATTGCAGGTCGGATCTGGGGAAATTCGTAGAGCCGCAGGGCAGCGCCAGGAGCCGTTCGCCACGGTCAGCTTACTGGTAATCCAACTGATTGAGTTATTGCAGCGGTAGATTGACTCATACGCACCATTGCCGACACAATCTACGCACATAAAGAAGGGTGGTCGACGTGAAAAAGGCATACATTTGGATAGGTCGTGGCTTGCTCTTTGTGCTGGCGCTCGTGAAGTTATTCATTGCCGCCATCAATCGATTCCCAAACAACATATTTGGAATGATCGTTGGTGGTTGGATCTTGATTCGATTCGCAATCCAGTGGCAACGCTATCGGCGCGATGATTCCGCCACACCGGAAGGTGACATCAATCCCCCCGCGCACTTAAACTCGGTGTGCAAGATGAGGATCAGATCAAACACATCCTTCCCTGAATGGATATCACGTACATTCTTGCAAAGAACCTAATAGGTTATCCAAAGCAAATAGAAGTGTTGAAAAAGTGGTAGGGATGGTCTGAAGAACCCCCGCCAGCGTTAGCGGTTAAACAGTTATTCAATGAATCACAAAACGCGAATCGATCGAATTTCTGAGCGAATTGGCTCGGATGCGGCGCCTTTTTGCTTGGTTGGCGGGGTATTTTCCGCTTTGCAGACGCACTCATCCCATCGCACCCTGAATAATTCGCTTTCTGGCCATCCACAAGTTGCTCAGGGCAAACAGTGTTATCAGTTGCGCCGTGTTCTTGGCAAGCCCTTTGTAGCGAACCTTGGTGAAACCAAACTGGCACTTCAGGACTCGGAAGGGATGCTCCACCTTGGCCCTGTCACTGGCCTTGAGTTGTTCGGCCTGGTCAAGCAAGCTTCCCCACGACGATTGTTTATCCAGCGCCCGAAGCCTGCCTGGACGCATGGCAACCTGCCAGTTGATATCGGTAGCTTCCAAGCGTTTCTCGACTCCCTGGTAGCCGCCATCGCAGAAGGCCACGCTTTCCTCACCGTGAAGCAGAGCGCTGGCTTGGGTAACGTCATGAACATTGGCTGCTGTGCCGATGACGCTGTGCACCAGCCCGGAGTCCGCATCCACCCCAATGTGGGCTTTCATTGCGAAGTGCCATTGATTGCCCTTCTTGGTTTGATGCATCTCGGGATCACGCTCACCGGAGCTGTTCTTGGTAGAACTCGGTGCTGCAATCAAGGTGGCGTCAACAACCGTTCCGGTCTTGAGCATCAGACCCCTCTTGATCAGGGTGGCGCTGATGGCTGCCATGATCTGCAGGCTCAGGTTGTTGGTTTCGAGCAGATGGCGAAACCTCAGAATGGTGGACTCATCGGGCAGGCGTGTGGCTCCAGGATCAAGTCTTGCAAATTCGCAGTACAGCGGCGTGTCGTGCAGCGACTCTTCCATCGCCGGATCGTACAGGCCAAACCACTGTTGAAGGAAATGAATACGCAACATGGTTTCCACAGCAAACACTGGGTGCCTACCTTTGGCGCCAGCAACACTGGGTGCATGGGGTTTAATCAAACCTACAAGTTCCGTCCAGGGCACAACCAAGTCCATCTCGTCGAGGAACACGCGTTTGCGTGTGCGCTTGGTGACAAGCTCAAATCCGGTGGTGGCAAGGCTGATTTGTTTCATCGACATATAACGCTTCTCACGACTCAGCGGTTGGCTGGGTTTTGCAGATGATCCTTAGCCATTTTTTTGGGAGAAGTTTTTTTGAAATTTGATTTTGGGTTTCTTTCCTCTATAACGATCTCGGAGGCTCTCAGCAGGGGCAAGAATAACTTTGATCTATTTAGACTTCTTGCTGCCTTAGCCGTCATATATGGACATTCTTATTCAATAGTTCCAGAGATTGGAAAGCAAGATGTATTGCATTTACTTACCGGCAACTATTGGTCTCAGCTTGTTGCTGTTAATTTCTTTTTCTTTCTAAGCGGCCTATTGGTCACAAACAGTTTATTTGAAGGCAAATCGGTCCCTAAATTTTTGGTCACAAGATTCTTTAGAATCTGGCCTGGTTTGGCACTTGTCGTCATTGTTTCTGCTTTGGTAATTGGCCCATTAGTCACTGGTCTTAATTTTGGTAGTTACTTTGGAAATAGCAATGTCCTTTTCTATATCAAGCATCAACTACTGATGGAGACATGGAATATGAGAGGATTGGGATATTTCGATCTTCCTGGTGTATATGAAAATAATTATTACAAGAACGATGTGAATGTTTCTTTGTGGACCCTAGTAGCCGAGGTTTTTGCTTATCTGTTTTTGGCAGCGACCTTTCTCTGTGGTTTGATGAAGCAACGACTCGCATCTGTAATTATGATCATCATCATGATCGATTCTTTGCTTCCCACACGGATAATTTTTCCATTCTTGCAGGGGAATGAAGACTACAAATATTTACCGTTTTGTTTCGCTGCTGGGTCTTTCTTGGCGCTGAATAAGCAGAAGATTCAAATTAGCATTGGAGTTCCGATTGGGTTTCTTGCGCTTTGTCTACTGATGCATGGCACTGCTTTTGAACAAGCATTTTTCTACTTCACTATTTTTTCTAGCACGATTTTTTTATCAACGCGTACTATAATACTAAAATTAGGGCTCCCCTTAGATGTATCGTATGGAGTGTATTTGTGGGGATGGCCTGTACAACAGATTCTAGTTCATTTGTTTCCAAGCTTGTCAAGGACTGAAAATCTACTGCTATCTATGCTACTGTCAGTTTGCATGGGTATTATTTCTTGGGTTTTTGTGGAAAGAAGTGCCATTGAATTCGGTAAGAGCGTCGCGCGTCGATTGAGTACTTTGACGCAAACCATTGATACCAGAGTTGTGGATAATACAGTTGTTTTGAAAGATGTGAAGGAAACAAGCTAATTTGTTGAATTTGAAGTCAAGGTGCATCAGACCGATTGCAATGGTGATGACAAGGATGCCAATCGCCTGTGTCAGCCAGGCCACCTCCTCGATTTTGACCCCCAAACCTATAGCTAGTACCACCAACAATGCCACTGGCAGACTGCCAGACCACAGCCGTTTGACAATCATCCAATCGACTTGTCCGGAGTTGTGGTGTATGTGCGCTGCCACCACTTTTGTAATCGCGGCAAACCACAGGTCGGTCGCAATCGCAGTGACGGGCGCGACACCAAAAAACAGCAACAAAACGGGCGTCATCAAGGCGTATTCGGACGACAAACCTATTCAGCAGTTGGCTGCATGAATGAGGCGACAACTACCTTGACACGCGCCGGCGATCACACCGCTCGCAATGACGGCGAATGTGGCCGCGTCTCCGGCAATCAGCGGCCTGACGCCGTCGACGGCATACTAGATTTACTTTGTCGCGAAGGATGCGGCCAACAACGTACAGGCTGCCGTGCAGAACGTTGCCGTGACGACGGCTAGTTATGTCTCTCAGGGCGGGCTGACGTGGATGCCGGCTTCGTGGACGTTGTACGACTATGCCGGTGCGACCGCATTATGTGCGGGAACCATCAACGGCCAGACCGGCTGGCGCTTGCCGACCAAGGATGAACTGGTGAGCTTGTACAACTCCGGGGCAATGAATGGTCAGGGTTGGTCGTTGGGCTGGGCCTGGTCGTCCACGCCCTTTGATTTGGACAGGCACTACGGCGTCGGCTTGAACAACGGCGTCGTCGCCGTCCCTCCCGGCAGCACCGTGGCCGCCCGAGTTCATCAGTTAGTGACGTAAGCCTATGATTCTTATAGTGGTGTGCATCAAGCGCTCCACTACAACAGGGACATCTGGGCGTCAAGTGTTGGCTTTTTGATGGTCAGTGCCGACAGGACTTTGGTATGTTCCTGG
>CAIXNB010000214.1 GCA_903920695.1 uncultured beta proteobacterium | reverse complement strand
TTGCAACGTCTGGCGCAGGAAGATCCGTCTTTCCGTGTCAAGACCGATGAAGAATCCGGTCAGACTTTGATCGCTGGCATGGGCGAGTTGCACCTCGAAATTATTGTTGACCGCATGAAGCGCGAATTTGGCGTTGAAGCCAACGTTGGCAAGCCGCAAGTGGCTTACCGCGAAACCATTCGCAAGACGGTGGAAGACAGCGAAGGCAAGTTTGTTCGCCAGTCTGGCGGCAAGGGTCAATATGGTCACGTCGTGCTCAAGATTGAACCAAATGCACCAGGCAAGGGTGTCGAGTTTGTCGACGCCATCAAGGGCGGCGTGGTTCCTCGCGAGTACATCCCTGCGGTGGAAAAGGGCATTCACGAGGCGGTGACCTCTGGCGTGCTTGCCGGTTATCCGGTGGTGGACGTCAAGGTCACCCTGCATTTTGGTTCCTACCATGATGTGGACTCGAATGAAAACGCCTTCAAGATGGCTGCCATCTTTGGTTTCAAGGAAGGCTGCCGCAAGGCCGGCCCGGTGATTCTGGAGCCGATGATGGCGGTGGAAGTTGAAACGCCGGAAGACTATGCGGGCAATGTGATGGGCGATCTGTCCTCACGTCGCGGTATGGTCCAGGGCATGGAAGACATGGTTGGTGGCGGCAAGGCCATCAAGGCGGAAGTTCCGCTGTCAGAAATGTTTGGCTACTCCACCACGCTGCGCTCGATGTCGCAAGGTCGCGCCACCTACACGATGGAATTCAAGCATTACACGGAAGCACCGCGCAATGTGTCTGAAGCCATCATGGCGGCAAGGGCAAAATAACAACATTGCGGGACAGACCGCAGCTACGCGAAGCGAGCCAGCTCTGTCCCCAACTGATTAGATGAATTTGTCTGCGATTTCGCACCCCGAGCTGCCCGTGGCAAGGGATACCGTGACGAACTGCAAACATTAAACCAATTCACGGGTACTGCTCTTTTGGAGAATTGAAAATGGGAAAAGAAAAATTTGCACGTACCAAGCCTCACGTCAATGTGGGCACGATTGGTCACGTTGACCACGGCAAGACCACGCTGACGGCGGCCATCACCAGCGTGCTGGCGGCCAAGTTTGGCGGCACGGCCAAGGCTTATGACCAGATCGACGCGGCACCGGAAGAAAAAGCGCGCGGCATCACGATCAACACCGCCCACGTCGAGTACGAAACGGCCAATCGCCACTACGCTCACGTTGACTGCCCTGGCCACGCTGACTATGTCAAGAACATGATCACCGGCGCTGCCCAGATGGACGGCGCTATCCTGGTTTGCTCGGCTGCTGACGGCCCCATGCCCCAGACCCGCGAGCACATCCTGCTGGCGCGCCAGGTCGGCGTGCCTTACATCATTGTTTACCTCAACAAGTGCGACATGGTCGACGACGCCGAACTGCTCGAACTCGTTGAAATGGAAGTGCGCGAGTTGCTCGACAAATACGACTTCCCCGGTGACAAGACCCCTATCATCCACGGCTCGGCCAAACTCGCCATGGAAGGCGACAAGGGTGAACTCGGCGAAGGCTCCATCATCAAGCTCGCAGAAGCCCTGGACACCTACATTCCCCTGCCCGAGCGCGCAATCGATGGCGCCTTCCTGATGCCGGTCGAAGACGTGTTCTCCATCTCCGGTCGCGGCACGGTTGTGACTGGTCGCATTGAGCGCGGCGTGATCAAGGTTGGTGAAGAAATCGAAATTGTCGGCATCACCGACACCCAGAAGACCACCTGCACCGGCGTCGAAATGTTCCGCAAACTGCTCGACCAAGGTCAAGCAGGCGACAACGTCGGTATCCTGCTGCGCGGCACCAAGCGCGAAGACGTGCAGCGCGGCCAAGTGCTGTGCAAGCCCGGTTCGATCAAACCGCACACCCATTTCACCGGTGAAATCTATGTGCTGTCGAAAGACGAAGGCGGCCGTCATACACCGTTCTTCAACAACTACCGTCCCCAGTTTTACTTCCGCACCACGGACGTGACCGGAGCGATCGAGTTGCCAGAAGGCAAAGAAATGGTGATGCCGGGTGACAACGTGTCGATCACGGTCAAGCTGATCAACCCGATCGCCATGGAAGAAGGTCTGCGTTTCGCCATCCGTGAAGGTGGCAAGACGGTGGGCGCTGGTGTGGTTGCAAAGATCATCGCTTAATCAATATCTTTGCTCTGTCGCCAACTGGTTAGATGTATTTCGTAGGGGCGTAGCTCAATTGGCAGAGCGTCGGTCTCCAAAACCGAAGGTTGATGGTTCGATTCCTTCCGCCCCTGCCACCTGAAGTGTAAAGAAGGTGGATTCCAAGCCCGCTATGCGAATAGCGGGCTTCAGCGTCTCAAGACGGCTGATTTTGATTTGACTTAAAGAAGCGCGAGATAGAGAAAAATGGCCACCCCACAAGTTCAAACAGTCAATACCGGCGCCGATAAGGCCAAGATCGCTGGGGCAGCGGCTTTGGTTATTGCGGCGTTGGCAGCCTACTATTTGCTTGGCAAGCAGGGGGCTATGGCGCAGTGGGGTGCTTTGTTGTTCGGACTTGCCGTGGCGGTCGTGGTCTTTTTTACTGCTGAACCGGGCAAGGCGCTTTACGCCTTTGGATACGATGCCTGGCGCGAGGTCAAGAAGGTTGTCTGGCCGGCGCGCAAGGAGGCAATACAGATGACGGCTTATGTATTTGCGTTTGTGCTGGTGATGGCCCTGTTTCTCTGGCTGACCGATAAAACGCTGGAATGGCTGTTTTACGACTTGATTCTGGGGTGGAAAAAGTAATGAATGATGTTGTAGAAACCCCGGCAACCGAACCGCTTGCTGCGGCGCAGGTTCTGTCGACCGCGCCCAGCAACCCTGATCTGCGCTGGTATGTCGTTCATGCCTATTCGGGCATGGAAAAAGCCGTTGAGCGCAATATCCAGGAGCGCATCAATCGCTCTGGCATGACGAATAAGTTTGGCCGCATTCTGGTTCCGATGGAGGAAGTGGTCGAGATCAAGAACGGTCAGAAGAAGACGACCGAGCGCAAGTTCTTTCCAGGTTACGTGCTGGTCGAGATGGTCATGGATGATGACACCTGGCACTTGGTCAAGCACACCAACAAGGTCACCGGCTTCGTCGGCGGTGTCAAGAACCGTCCGGCGCCGATCTCGGAAGCCGAGGTTTTGAAGATTGTCAGTCAGATGCAGGAAGGCACCGAGAAGCCGCGTCACAAAGTCGAATTTGTGGTTGGTGAATTCGTGCGCGTCAAGGATGGTCCGTTCACCGATTTCAATGGCTCGGTGGAAGACGTGAACTACGAAAAGAGCAAGGTGCGCGTTGCGGTGACGATTTTCGGCCGCGCAACACCAGTTGAACTCGAGTTTTCGCAGATCGAGAAAACCTAAACCTAAACCTGAAACATTGCGGGACAGACCGCAGCTACGCAAAGCGAGCTAGCTCTGTCCTCAACTGAATAGAACGTTCGCATTTTCCGACTCGGTGCGAATGAAGCTAGTAGGTGAGTCGTTAACCCCGGGGAGCCAGGGCCTGCCAATTTGAAAGCACGGTCCGGGCGTTATCACCCGCAAGGAGAAAAGCATGGCGAAAAAAATCGTCGGTTTTGTCAAACTGCAAGTTCCAGCAGGCAAAGCCAACCCATCACCACCCATCGGTCCGGCATTGGGCCAGCGCGGCTTGAACATCATGGAGTTCTGCAAGGCGTTCAATGCGCAGACCCAAGGTATTGAACCCGGTCTGCCGCTGCCAGTGGTGATCACCGCGTTTGCGGACAAGAGCTTCACCTTCATCATCAAATCGCCGCCGTCGTCGATTCTGATCAAGAAGGCTGCGAAGATCGACAAGGGCTCCGCCACGCCGCATACCGCCAAGGTCGGCAAGGTCACGCGCGCCCAACTCGAAGAGATCGCCAAGACCAAAATGAAGGATCTGACTGCGGCCGATATGGACGCAGCGGTTCGCACCATCGCGGGTTCGGCCCGTTCGATGGGTGTCACGGTGGAGGGTGTTTAAATGACACAACTGACCAAAAAACAAAAGTCCTTCAAAGGCAAGGTTGACAGCAACAAGCTGTACCCACTGGCCGACGCACTCGGTATCGTCAAAGAATGTGCCAATGCCAAGTTCGATGAGTCCATCGACGTGGCGGTTCAGCTCGGCATCGATGCCAAGAAGTCGGATCAAGTGGTGCGCGGCGCTGTCGTGCTGCCCAACGGCACAGGCAAGACCAAGCGTGTCGCCGTGTTCGCGCAAGGCGCCAAGGCTGAAGAAGCCAAGGCCGCTGGTGCTGACATCGTTGGCATGGACGACCTGGCAGCCCGGATCAAGGCGGGCGATATGCCGTTTGACGTGGTGATCGCCGCGCCTGACGCCATGCGCATTGTGGGTACCCTGGGTCAAATCCTGGGCCCGCGCGGTTTGATGCCCAATCCCAAGGTTGGCACTGTTACCCCCGATGTGGCAACCGCCGTGAAGAATGCCAAGGCTGGCCAAGTGCAATTCCGTGTCGACAAGGCCGGTATTGTTCACTCCACCATCGGTCGTCGTTCTTTCGAGAACGACAAGCTGCAAGGCAATCTGGCTGCACTGGTCGACGCCTTGACCAAGGCCAAACCGGCTACCAGCAAGGGTGTGTATTTGAAGAAAGTTGCAGTTTCGTCGACGATGGGTGTGGGTGTCCGTGTGGACATGCAGACCATCGCAGCGGCGTAATTGCTGAAAAAATCAGGCGGCTCGAAAGAGGCGTCTGGTGTGGTGGGTCGTCCCAGTCGCAAGACCGAGACGAGTCATCCAAGACCGTTGGTGTGCAGACCGTAGCAATACGGGGTGGCGCTTAATCAACAGGCTGCGGGTTCGCCCGCTACCTTGAGCCAACGCAGATGGCGATCCCGCTGCAGATGGAAATTGGTTTCCTAACAGTTGGTCGCTGCATTGTGGCGTACTTGACGGCAATTTGCCGAAGGGCACATTTAAAGGAGTAGACCTTGAGTCTTAATCGCAGTGAGAAAGAAGCGGTCATCAGTGATGTGACTGGCCTCGCCGCAAAAGCTCAGACGCTCGTGCTGGCGGAATACCGTGGTATCACGGTTGCCGACATGACCAGATTGCGCTCTACCGCGCGCAGCAACGGTGTCAGTTTGAGTGTGTTGAAAAACACCTTGGCGCGCCGTGCTGTTGTCGGAAGCGGATTCGAAGTTGTGTCGGACCTGATGACCGGTCCGCTGATCTATGGCTTTTCTGAAGATGCAGTGGCTGCCGCGCGCGTGGTAGCTGACTTCTCGAAGACCAACGACAAGTTGGTGATTCGTGGTGGTGCATACGGCGGAAAAGCACTGGACGTGAACGCTGTCAAACAGTTGGCAAGCATTCCTTCCAAGGAAGTGTTGCTGGCTCAGTTGCTGGGCTTGATGCAATCTCCGATTTCCCGCATCGCACGTGTGCTGGCGGCAATCGCGGAGAAGAATGGCGCAGGCGCCCCCGAGGCACCAGCCGAGGCAGTTGCGGCTTGATAGCCCGCTGCATGTAGTAAACAAAGTGAAAACTTGTGGAATAGTTTTTAGCGCTGTTCCCAACCAACTAGGAAATCAAAATGGCATTCGATAAAGACGCATTTTTGACCGCTCTCGATAGCATGACGGTCATGGAACTCAACGACCTGGTGAAAGCCATCGAAGAGAAATTCGGCGTGAGCGCTGCCGCCATGTCGGCACCCGCTGCTGGCGGCGCTGCAGCTGCAGTCGTTGAAGAGAAGACTGAATTCAACGTCGTTCTGCTTGAAGCTGGTGCCGCCAAGGTGTCGGTCATCAAGGCCGTTCGCGAAATCACCGGTCTGGGCCTCAAGGAAGCCAAGGACCTGGTCGATGGCGCTCCGAAGAACGTCAAGGAAGGCATCTCCAAGGCTGACGCCGATGCTGCACTGAAGAAACTGATCGAAGCCGGCGCCAAGGCCGAACTGAAGTAAGCGCTCTTCCAAACAAGGGCTGGGGAGCTTTAAAAGAGCCCCCAGCCTTTGGCGCTTGTAAGAGAGCACCGCAAAGCAGATTTTTTGTCTGTTTTGCAGTGTCTTCTGCCCCCGACTGTAGAAGATGCCTTGGTTCGGGTTGCACGCAATGTGCGACCGTCCGCCAATGATTGGTAGTGGCCAATCACCAAGAAGTACCCAGGAATCCTTAGTCTTTGCCCGGAGATCTCATGGCTTACACATACACCGAACGCAAGCGCATTCGCAAAAATTTTGGCAGTCGCGACAGCGTGCTGGAAATCCCTTACCTGTTGCAAATGCAAAAGGACGCCTATACCGCGTTTCTGCAAGCCGACGTGGCGCCCAAGAAGCGCACGGTCGAAGGGCTTCAGGCCGCCTTCGAAGCCGCTTTCCCGATCGTTTCGCACAACGGTTTTGTCGAGATGAAGTACCTCGAATACAACCTGGCGAAACCGGCTTTTGATGTGCGCGAATGCCAGACCCGTGGTCTGACATTTGCCTCAGCCGTGCGCGCCAAGGTGCAGCTCTTCATTTATGACCGTGAATCCTCAACCTCGCAGAATAAGGTGATCAAGGAGGTCAAGGAGCAGGAAGTCTACATGGGCGAAGTGCCCTTGATGACGGGCAAGGGCTCGTTCATCATCAACGGTACGGAGCGCGTGATCGTGTCCCAGCTGCACCGTTCGCCCGGCGTCTTCTTTGAGCATGACAAGGGCAAAACCCACAGCTCGGGCAAGCTGTTGTTCTCGGCTCGCATCATCCCTTACCGTGGCTCCTGGCTCGATTTCGAGTTTGACCCGAAAGACATTCTCTACTTCCGTGTCGACCGCCGCCGCAAGATGCCAGTCACGATTCTGCTCAAGGCCATCGGCCTGAACCATGAGTCGATCCTGGCCAACTTCTTTGTCAATGACAATTTCCGCCTGATGGACAGTGGTGCCCAGATGGAGTTCGTGGCCGAGCGTTTGCGTGGTGAAGTGGCTCGCTTCGACATCACCGACAAGAGCGGCAAGGTCATCGTCGTCAAAGACAAGCGCGTCACCGCGCGTCACACCCGTGAACTGGAGCAGTCGGGCACCACGCACATCAGCGTGCCGGAAGATTTCCTGATCGGCCGCGTCGTTGCGCGCAACATGGTTGATGCCGACACCGGTGAAATCCTGGCCAAGGCCAACGAGGAATTGACCGAAGCCCTGCTGAAGAAGCTGCGCACCGCTGGTGTTCAGGATCTGCCGTGCATCTATACCAACGAACTCGATCAGGGTGCCTACATTTCGCAGACACTGCGCAGCGATGAAACCACCGACGAATTCGCCGCAAGGGTTGCCATCTACCGCATGATGCGCCCAGGCGAGCCGCCGACCGAAGACGCCGTGCAGGCGCTGTTCCAGCGTCTGTTCTACAACCCCGATACCTACGATCTGTCGCGCGTCGGGCGCATGAAGTTCAACGCCAAGATGGGCCGTGCCGAGTCCACCGGCCCGATGGTGCTGACCAACGAAGACATCCTGGCTGTGGTCAAGATTCTGGTTGATTTGCGCAATGGCCGCGGCGAAGTCGACGATATCGATCACCTCGGCAATCGGCGCGTGCGCTGCGTCGGCGAGTTGGCCGAGAACCAGTACCGCACCGGTCTGGCACGGATTGAAAAAGCCGTCAAAGAGCGTCTTGGCCAGGCCGAGCAAGAGCCGCTGATGCCGCATGACCTGATCAACAGCAAGCCGATTTCGGCGGCCTTGAAAGAGTTCTTTGGCGCCTCGCAGCTGTCGCAGTTCATGGACCAGACCAATCCGCTGTCCGAGATCACCCACAAGCGCCGTGTTTCGGCCCTTGGCCCAGGCGGTTTGACGCGTGAACGCGCTGGCTTCGAAGTGCGCGACGTGCACGTCACCCACTACGGCCGGGTCTGCCCAATTGAAACACCGGAAGGCCCGAACATCGGCCTGATCAACTCGCTGGCGCTGTATGCCCGCCTGAACGAGTACGGTTTCATTGAAACGCCGTACCGCCGCGTGGTGGACAGCAAGGTCACGATGGACATCGACTACTTGTCCGCCATCGAAGAAGGCAAGTATGTGATCGCGCAGGCCAACGCCGCGCTGGACAAGGAAGGCAAGCTGACTGGCGAACTGATCTCGGCGCGTGAAGCGGGCGAATCGATTCTGGTTGGTGCCGAGCGTGTTCAGTACATGGACGTGTCGCCGGCGCAGATCGTGTCGGTGGCGGCATCGTTGGTGCCCTTCCTGGAACACGATGATGCAAACCGCGCCTTGATGGGTGCCAATATGTCGCGCCAGGCCGTTCCTGTGCTGCGCCCGGAAAAACCGATGGTCGGAACCGGTATCGAGCGCGTTGCTGCGATCGACTCGGGCACGGTCGTTACCGCCACTCGTGGCGGCGTGGTGGACTACGTTGATGCGACCCGGGTCGTGATTCGCGTCCATGACGCAGAAGCACAGGCGGGCGAAGTCGGCGTTGACATCTACAACCTGATCAAGTACCAGCGTTCCAACCAGAACACCAACATCCACCAGCGTCCCATCGTCAAGAAGGGCGATACGCTGGCCAAGGGCGATGTGATTGCCGACGGCGCCTCCACCGACCTGGGTGAATTGGCGTTGGGTCAGAACATGCTGATCGCCTTCATGCCCTGGAATGGCTACAACTTCGAGGATTCGATCCTGATCAGCGAACGCGTCGTGGCCGATGATCGCTACACCTCGATCCACATCGAAGAGTTGGTGGTGATGGCACGCGACACCAAACTGGGTGCCGAAGAAATCACGCGCGACATTCCGAACCTGAGCGAGCAGCAGCTCAATCGTCTGGATGAATCCGGCATCATTTATGTTGGCGCTGAAGTCCAGCCCGGCGACACGCTGGTGGGCAAGGTCACGCCCAAGGGCGAGACCACGCTGACGCCGGAAGAAAAGTTGCTGCGCGCCATCTTCGGTGAAAAAGCCAGCGACGTGAAAGACACCTCGCTGCGCGTTGACCAGGGTTCGCAAGGCACGGTGATTGACGTGCAGGTCTTCACCCGTGAAGGCATCGTGCGCGATCGCCGCGCCCAGCAGATCATCGACGACGAACTCAAGCGTTTCCGCCTCGACCTCAATGACCAGTTGCGCATTGTGGAAGCCGACGCGTTTGACCGGATCGAAAAGTTGCTGATTGGCAAGACCGCCAATGGTGGTCCGCAAAAGCTGGCCAAGGGCAGCAAGCTCGATAAGGCATATCTGGCATCGGTCGACCACTTCCACTGGTTCGACATCCGTCCGGCCGAGGACGAGGTTGCCGCACAACTTGAGAGCATCAAGAACTCGCTCGAACAAACCCGCCACAGCTTCGATCTCGCCTTTGAAGAAAAGCGCAAGAAGCTCACGCAGGGTGACGAATTGCCAGCAGGCGTGTTGAAGATGGTCAAGGTCTACATTGCCGTCAAGCGCCGCTTGCAGCCGGGCGACAAGATGGCCGGCCGCCACGGTAACAAGGGTGTCGTCTCCAAGATCGTCCCGGTCGAGGACATGCCCTTCATGGCCGATGGCACGCCATGCGACATCGTTCTCAATCCGCTGGGCGTGCCGTCACGGATGAACGTTGGACAGGTGCTCGAAGTCCACCTGGGCTGGGCCGGCAAGGGCATTGGCCAACGCATTGGTGACATGCTGCAAGCCGAAGCCAAGGTGGCCGAACTGCGCAAGTTCCTGGAAGAACTCTACAACGGCACTGGTCGCAAGGAAGACCTGACGCAGTTGAGTGACGACCAGGTTCTGGAAATGGCGGGCAACCTGACATCGGGCGTTCCGTTTGCGACGCCGGTGTTTGACGGTGCATCGGAAAAAGAAATCCGCACCATGCTGCAACTCGCCTATCCCGAAAATATCGCCAAAGAGAAGGGCCTTACTGCCACGCGCACGCAGGCGAACCTCTATGACGGTCGTTCGGGCGACGCTTTTGAGCGTCCGACCACGATTGGCTACATGCACTTCCTGAAGCTGCACCACTTGGTTGACGACAAGATGCACGCCCGCTCGACCGGTCCTTACAGCCTGGTCACGCAACAGCCGTTGGGCGGCAAGGCGCAATTCGGTGGTCAGCGTTTCGGCGAGATGGAAGTCTGGGCGCTGGAAGCTTACGGCGCCGCCTACACCTTGCAGGAAATGCTGACGGTGAAGTCGGATGACGTGCAGGGTCGTACCAAGGTGTACGAAAGCATCGTCAAGGGTGAACACTCGATCGACGCCGGCATGCCGGAATCGTTCAACGTGCTGGTCAA
>CAIXNB010000213.1 GCA_903920695.1 uncultured beta proteobacterium | reverse complement strand
CTGTGGTCAGGACAGTCGTCCATGGCGGGCGCGATTACCTACGCCGCGTCCAGGTCCATCGACGAAATCACTGCCGGGTCAATTCCGGTGAGCAGGGGTGGGTCAATTCCCGTGAGCGCCAAAGCATGTCCCAGCCAAACGATTTGAAGGACATAAAAATGCAGGAAATAAACCATGGAAAACTTGACCCGGATGAAGCACCACCAGGCTTCATTGCGGTACTCAAAAGCGACGTTGTAACTGCTGGCCTTGGAAATATCTGCCGCGCATGCGATTGGCGCAGTGATTGCAATGGCTTTGAACATCGCTGCATGCCGTACACCGTTGTCAGCAGCCGCGACGGGCGCGAATTGAAGCGACTGGACGGTTGCAGCGTCGTGTTCAAACGCCGCTCAAGTGATGCATGAGGCTTCACCGTGCTGACGTTATAACGCAGCGCCCTTAACTTTCAACACCCACGCGACGTATCGGATAGCCAATGCCGAGGCTTTGCCACGTGCATTTTTTAACTCGGAGAAGACCATGACCACCAACGACACAACCACTGACGATGCGCGTTCACAAACGCCTGTCACGATCATCACCAATTCAGCACGTTTTTCACTGGGGCAAGTTGTTGCAACACCCGGCGCGCTGGCGCTGCTTCAAACTACAGGACGTAGTGCCGCCAGCCTGCTTGCACGCCATATGCATGGTGATTTCGGAGATACCTGTCGGGACGACTCAGCTTTGAACGAACTGGCAATCACTGACGGCTCCCGAATCATGAGCGTTTACAGGCTTGTTGATGCTGAAAAGCTCAAGGCTACGCCGAAGCAAAAGCGAGCCGAATTACCCACTGTCTGGGTCATCACCGATGGCACGAACGACGATGGAAAACGTGAATACACAACGTTACTCCTGCCAGAGGACTACTGAATGGCCGCGTCGAAATTCAAGGCTGAGACAGTGGCTTATCGTTGGCAGCGATACCACGCCTCACTTCAAACCGGGCACTATCTAACTGTGCAATCCAAGCGGCAAGACCCGGTGCGCGTCTTCTTCGGTCAAGGCGATATTGACGGTGCCTGCGGAGTGCATGTTTTGTCAGCAGTATTGGTCTTGATGGGTCTGGCAAAAAACAGCGCATTGCAAGACATGCCACGGCGCAAATACGGTGTACCCGCCGAAGTCTGGGCCGCGTTTCAGCACACTTTCTTTTGCGGCGTATTTGCCCATGAGTTTGTTGAGCTTGCCGACTCGTTGAAGCTACCGCTCAACCTGACCCTGCGTCAGGACAAAGATGGCGGACTGGACAAATGGACGGTGGACAACTTGCTACGTGGGGAGTTGGTGGCTGTGACATTCGCCAGCGTCAAGAATCGACGGACAAAGCACTGGGCCTTGTGCGTCGGCTGTGAAGGCACAACGAGCGGTCGAGATTCGCGGACTGACACGATTCTTCTGTTGGACCCTTCGGGATCAGAACCAAGCTTTCAAGCTGCGAATAGTCGGCTCCGAGTGCCACTCATTGGCCCCGGCAGTCGTGGTGGAAAAACCGCCGATGAACTGCGCAAGTCGAAGGGCGCGAAACCAATTGACTGGCTTTATGAAGGTCCTGAATGGGCTACTGAGCCAATGCGACTGACAGCGGCTGTGAGATTCCGGTTCGCATACTGGGAGTAGTTTTACTTCGGCATCTGCCCAGCGTCTTTGCGACGTGCCAGCTTCTGTGCTGGTTTGTCCAATGTCGCTTGATTAGTTCGGCGTGGCACACCACCGTCAGCTACTGGCGGCATGGTCACTGTGATGCCCTCAAACATCACTGGCAGCGTGATTCCAAGCGAATAACACAGCGTTGCCAGCGTCAACAAAGATGGATTGACGTAGCCGCATTCGATCTTGGAAATGCGGGACCGCTCGACCTCAGCCTCATACGCCAGTTCGACCTGAGTTTTATTCGCTGCTTCGCGGTGCCGCTTGAGGTTCTGTCCCAGTGCAAGCGTCACCGGATTTGGCAATGGACTGGTCGAACGTTCGGCACCCCGGCTGCTTTTCGGGGCGGTTGTTTTCATACCCCAAGGTTCAATCAATGTGCTTTTCAGGGAAACGTCTTAAACGACACAGTACATTTACAGATATGTCGTTCGCAGCACATTATTTTTACAACTCAATCAAGGAGAAACCAACAATGAAATACCAATTGATAAAGGTGCTGTATGGGGGTGCGCTGGCAATCTGCGCGTTAAGTGCTCTTGCGGGTCCGGTTGCTGATTTGAGTGGTGGTCAGACTGGACGTATTGAGTTCGACTCCATAACGCCACCAGATCGCTGGCAGTTCGTTCGCAAAAACTTGGACAACACCAAAGAAGCCACAGTCTTTGGAGACTTGTTGATGCCCCGCAAAACCAGCGGAAAAGTACCCGCTGTACTTGTCTCACATGACAGTGGTGGAGTTACAGCCAAGCTCTACGATGTGTGGGCCAAAGAGTTGAACAATGCTGGCATAGCCGTGTTCATCATCGACAGCTTCAAGCCTCGTGGCATTGACAGCACGACCAACAATCAAGGCCAAGTGGATGTCAGTGCCAATGTGGCTGACGCGCTTTATGGACTGAAACTGTTGGCGACTCACCCGCAAATAGATGCCAAACGCATCTTTCACATGGGCGGTTCTCGCGGCGGAACAGCGGTTTTTGAAACCTATTGGGACATGGTGCGTAGGGCAGTCATCACCGATGATCTGAAATTCGCTGGGCACATTCCGCTGTACCAAGGCAATTGCAACACACGATTCCGGTTTGACCGTGGCAACACCAACAAGGCCCCCATGCTGGCATTTATGGGTAGCGCGGATGACGGCACCCCTGCCGATGCTTGCGTCGCTTACTACACCGAGTTGAACCGGGCTGGCGCGAACATCAAATGGAAAGTGTTCCCCGGTGCGTTTCACAACTTTGATGGCAGTACCCAGCAGACCTATCTGGCGCAGGGCGTGACTGCGAAAAATTGCTCTATCGAAGTGTTCCTGACCGATGTGAAGGGTGGCGGTCTTGGTGAGGCGCGAGACTACAAGACAGGCGCGGTCATCAATGGCTTTGGCGAATGGAACAAGGCGTTCAACGCTTGCAACAGCCGTGGGTTCACGGTCGCAGCAAACGGAGCAGCCAAAGATCAAGCCGTCAAAGAAGTCATCGACTTCGTGAAAGGTCTTTGACATGAAACGCATACTCGCAACCATTGCAATTTTCGCCAGTGCCATCGCAGCCACTGGTGCCCCGCTTGATAACTTGAAAGAGGGTCAAACTGGTCGCATTGAGTTCCAAAGCATCAACGTGCCTGACTATTGGCAGTATGTGCGGGGCAACACTGCCAATACGACGCAGCAAACCGTCACAGGTGATTTGCTTATGCCCAAGAACGCCAGTGGCAAGGTCCCTGCACTGGTCATCATGCACGGCAGCGCAGGTGTTGAGCCGTGGGCTTATGACTTATGGGCTGCACGGTTGAATCCGGCTGGCGCGGCGGTGTTCGTGGTGGACAGTTTCAAACCGCGAGGCATAGACAGTACATCGTCAAACCAGTTCACTAGCAAGGTGAGTATTGCTGCCCAAACTGCTGACGCATTGAATGCGCTACGTGTACTAGCAACCCACCCGCAAATTGATGCAAACCGCATCTATGTGATTGGCATGAGTCGCGGAGGCAATCCTGCGTTTTACTCAGCTTGGCCTATGTACCAACGTCCAGTCAATACCAATGGCGCAAAGTTTGCTGGTCACATCCCCATGTACCCCGGAATGTGCAACATCCGGTATCGCGCCGATGCAACGGACAAAGCAACTGCCCCCATCTTCTTTGCGTTGCCTGACCGTGACAAAGAGGATTTTCAGGACGTAGCCGTGTGTGAGCGATACGCCCAAGAACTGGCGGCTGCAGGCAATGCGGTGACAAGCAAAGAGTACAAAGGTACCTACCATGCTTGGGATGGCGGCGCACGACGCTTCCGCTATGAGAACTCCCACGTTGGCAAAACTTGCGACATGGAACTGGAAATGATCGACGTAGCTGGTGGTGGCTTGGGCCGCAACGCCAAAGACCTAAAGACAGGCAAGCAGTTGACTAGCTTTGCGGAGTGGGATGCAGCAATCAATCGTTGCATGGGCATGCACAGTGCAGCCCTTGGTGGCAATGCTACGCAAACGGATGCGGTTGTAGCCGATGTGCTCAAATTTATGGATTTGAAATGACCGGCTAACGAGACTATGCAAGCTGAGGCACTAGCTCCGATAGCTTCGCGCCCAGTCTGTTCCACGCATCCCGCTTTTCCACAGCATAGTCGTAGGTCTGATACGTTCGTACAAGCTTGCTGGGTTCAACGTGATTCAGCACGCGCTCGATGATGGCGGGTGCAACGTGTAACGATTGCATTATCGTTGCGCCAGTACGTCGTAAATCGTGGGGCACCCAGTCACCACCGACCAGCAGTAGGGCGTCAAAATTTTTGCTTCGATTGGTCATCGGCTTCCGGCCAATAGCCACAATTTGACGGTCACGTACTTGTTTGGTAGTTGACTTCGTGCAAACGTAAGTTTTACCCGTGGTGTCTGGAAAGCACCATTTATCGCTCGTGGAAATTTCCTTGAGTTCTTGAAACTTTTTGCGAGCCACTGGTGATAGAAATATCTTATGCACCTTTTTGTTCTTAGAGTTTTCTGCTGGAATTGTCCAGACCCCCGCGTCAAGATCAACGTGTTCCCAACGTGCCCTTACGACCTCACCAATACGGCAACAGCAGGACAGCATTAACCACATGGCAATTTGTGTTTTCAGCATCAAGCCGGATTTGGGCAGTTTCTCCGCCAATTCTTTCACCTCGTCTTCGCTCAAAGCACGGGTTCGTTCGCCGCCTTCGTATTCACTGGGGAGAATTTTCTTAAGTTCGACTTCATCGGTCGGATTCTCAAACAGTGTCTTCCAAGCGCGCTTACGCCCAGCCCAACGGAACATCTGTTTCAGATCAGCAAACATGGTGACCGATATTCGGTTCGAGCCACGTTTAACGACGCTTTTTAGAATTTCTTCAATGTGTTCTGGTTGGACTTTGCTCAATTTGAGGTCGCCAGCCACAGGAAAAACGTCGCGCGTAAATGAGCGGCGCAACTCTTTTCCGCCATCTTTCCGGTCAACTGTTTGGACCCACACGTTGAATAAATCATTCAGAGTCTTGGATTGCGCAACTTCAACCTCTTGGCGTTCCACTTCGGCCTGTCGCTCATTGTCCAGCTTGATCTGGATGTCGATGCCCTTGCGTGCCAGTGCGCGAACGTGCGTGGCTTCTTCGCGTGCTTCTTTAAGGCCGATCCGCCCGTTACCATCGCCATACAGTTCCGGTAGGCGGTACTGGCGCTCTTTGCCGTCAAGCATGTAACGAACCAGCCAAGTTTTGATGCCATCGACGGCTATGCGCAGTTGCAGCCCGTCGCCATCCATGAGTTTGTAAGGCTTATCTTTTGGTTTTGCGTTCTCGATTTGCTTTACAGTGAGGTTTCCCATTGCATCATCCAAGTGGTAGTGAGTGTTTCCCCCGTGTCCGAACCGTGTCCGAAAATGCGGTGGCTTTACATGGATTATGCTAGGCTTTGTTGGATGATGAATTTCTGTAAGTTGTTGATTTTATTGAAAACATGAATGTTGCTGGATGTCATAGGAATGAAGAGAAGTACGCTACGAACCAAGGGGTCGTGGGTTCAATTCCTGCCAGCCGCACCAAATGAATCAAGGACTTAGCGTCGAAAGACACTAAGTCCTTTCTTCTTTCTGGACTTGAAATCAGTTATGGTCACCGTTCCACGCTGGCTGCCTCTGGATTTTCTTGGGCGATGGATTCATTTCCGTGACTGACTGCAAGACAGTTCTTGGTCATCGATGTCCAGTAGACGTGGTATGGAAGGACTCCTGGTATTAGTGGCAGTTGTCCCTACGATCCTTGCGGACACGGCTGCGCCTCGCGTGATTGCGATATGCAGTCCGACCATGAAACCAAAATAGCAATATGAGTGTGGCGGACGTACGGCGTGAAGACGGTCGCCAGCCTGACTCGATCCCGGTGGACGCCACCGGCATGTGCGGCGCCTGCATGGTGCCGGTAACGATCGCCGGCAAGATGGTGCGCAAGCACGCGTGCGTTGACGGCCCCGAACTCGCCAGCCACATCATTGACTGGGACAAGTTCCTGCCGCGCTTCAATCAATTCAAAGCGCAAGAGCAGAAGAGCCGGGTGCTGCACGGGTTTGCGTGAGGCATTGCGAACTCAGTGACTCTCATTGCGCGGTTTCCCTTCGTCATCGCGAGCGCAGCGTGGCGATCCATGTCTTTGATGGATTGCCGCGCTGACCGCCGCGTTTGCGGATGCGCGCACCGTCCCAAGTGGTCAGACCCATATTCGGCCGACTGCTGTCAGCGCGAGTGGCAATCAATTCAGCGGCGGTTTGGCCATGAATGGCGTAATGCACTTTGTTTTGCACCGTGGCAAAAAATTCGTGGGTCAGCGCATGGCCTGCGTCGTAATCGGCGCTGGTCGCGTAGATGTCGGTAATTTTCTGATAGAAACGCCGCTCGCTGGTGCGGATGTCTTGCAGGCGGCGGGACAGTTCGTCGAAATAGTCGCGACCCTTACCGGGGTTCTTCAGGCGCTCGTCATCCATCACAAAGCCCTTGACAAGGTACTCCTTCAGCTTGTCATTGGCCCATTGGCGAAAGCGCACAGCCACCGGGCTGCGCACACGAAAGCCCAGGGCCAGCACCATGTCCAGGTTGTAGTGCTCCACCTCGCGGCTCACTTCACGCCCCCCCTCGGCTCGAACTGTTCGGAATAACCGAACAGTTGCCGCCGGGGTCAATTCACCATCCTCGAAGATGTGTTTGATGTGCTCGCTAATGGTGCCCTTGGCCTTGCCAAACAACTCAGTCAATTGCTTTTGACTCAGCCACAGGGTTTGCGCCTCCAGCATCACATCGATGCGGGTAGCGCCGTCTTCACTTTGATAGATCAGAAATTGCTGGGGGTTGGTCATGGCGTGGCAAGACTCCTTGACTCGCACAGTTACAGCGCAAAGGCAGTGGTCTTGACGGCGTTTTGCTCGTCGCCTGTCAAGCGTGCCAGGCTGCCGGTGAAGGTGACGGCGATGCGGAAGTCCATCAGCTCAAACCGGTCATGGCTACCAATTTTGCGATGAAGAGATGCACGTCATCATGAATCTCGTCCACTGTCATGGTCATCGCCACCCGTTCACGAACGACTTGCACCGATGGTTCTCCGTTTCTAAGCTGCTGAAAAAGAGAGTCATCATTCTCAAACAGGATGCGTTTTCCGTTTACGACACTGAATACATTTGCACCGACATTCCTCCAGGTTTTCCCCGGCGGCAGAGTCAAATTCTCACCGACAAAAAACTCATTGATGGTGTCCTCCATCGGACGAGCGAACAATTCATCCGCAGCGTATTGAGTTTGCCCCAACGCAGCCCGCTTCCATGCATCAGGGACCAACAGATAGTTTTCAATGTTCTTTCGATTCCATTCGGCAACAGACGGATTGTTTGCGGGTGGATGCCATTCCGCTCGCTCGTCATAGTCGAACAACATCAAACGCGACACGCCCGGAACAATCTGCCTGAGTGCAGTGAAATGCTCATTGGCGCGAGTGTTCATGTTCTCCTTCCCGCCGCCGCCCATCATCTTGAAGCAAACTTGATCCATGGCAGCCTGCGCACCACATTGAGTTGCCCATGCACGCAAGATGCGTTCGTCACTCTCACCTTCCACATATAGGATGTAGGGGTAGGCCATTAACCTGGTGATTTCTTCGTTCGACACTTCAGACATGGCCCGCAGCACTTCTGGCGTGGATTGGATTCGCCTCGGCACCTGCGCCAATAGAGAAATGATCTGACTCGCGTCGACGCCCCGTGCAAATTCTTCCGCGTGCGTGGCAATGAGAAACTGGGTGCCCGTCTCAAGAGATTTCCGTTTGAAATAGTCGAGAATTTCCCTTTGAAGGTTGACATGCAGGTGCGCGTCAGGTTCGTCCAGTAAGATTGTGGTGGGCTTGTAGCCGTGAAGGAAGCCGAGCAGCGTCAGTGTCTGATGAAAACCGCTGCCGCCTGCAATGATGTCGAATTCCTTATCGCGTTGCCGATATTGCACTTTAATCTGTGTATCCACGCCGGTTTGGTACTCGGGGGTACTGAGGTCAACATTGAACCAGCGCTTGACAACTCCAACAATTTCACGCCACTCTTTGGGTGGCTGCATGATCTTATAGGTGGCGCGAGGCGGCAGCGTTGTGGGAACCTCCTCCAACGCAGGACAAACACGGTACAGCAGATTGCGTAACACGCTACCCGGCTGGGCCTTACCCACTTGCTTACGAAGCGGACCATCATCGCGCCATTCTTCAGAGGGTTCAAGACCAGACAACGGGGGCACATAGGCAATTCGTGGCAAAAGCGCCCCTGTGTCCAGCTCGCGAAATACCGCCCAACCGCTAGAAGGAATTGCGTAAATGGCCTGGGGCGAGTGATACCGAAGTGCTACACCAAACGAAGACGTGGTGCCCTTGGCGCCAGTCCAGTCCACTATGATTTCAATGAGAATGTATTCCTGCTTCTTCTTGCCATCCACTAAAGGCCAATGCCTGTCAGTCCTGTCCTTCCAAAGAAGATTGAACTCAGGCACTGGCAGTGCCGTAAAGTTCGGCAGTACGACCTGAATACCTTTGGAACCACCCCGCCTTGAACGGTGGAATTCATCGACGCAAAACTGCCAAATGGCCAGTGCCTGAAGCACAGTGCTCTTGCCGCTGTTATTTCGTCCAACCAGTAAATCGAACTGCGTAAAGTCATAGACTTGTTCGCCAACGCTCTTGAAGTTGCGCAAGGTCAATCGGGTAATCATTTGGGCACTCCGGTTGCGGTGGTCATGGACATTCTTTTGTGTTCGCGTGCAGGTTACGCAACTTTAAACACTTTCATCACCTCATCCCCCAGATGATTGATCACCTTCACCGCGATGCGTCCCGACTTCGGCTTGTCAAACGCGCGCGATGTGTCGCTGTTGAGCGTAGCCCAAGCTTCGGGGTCGATCTCAGCTTTGAGCGTCGTTTTCAATGCGCTGTAGGGATCGTTGGCACCCAGGAAGTAGGCGTGGCGGACGAAGAAGCTTTCCTGGTTGTAATCGGTGTCGATGAACCAGCAGGCGATACCGTCGGCACCGTCGCTGATGATCTCGCCAGTCTGGGGCTTGAAGACATCGACGCCGTTGACCTTGACGCGCAGTTTGCCGTCGGCCTGCGGCAGCAGATCAATGTCGGGTTCACCAAAGATCACGAACAGGTTGCCCTTGCCAGTGTTCTTGAGGTCTTCGGCCATGTGCAGGTCGGCGTTCATGCGGGCTTTCAGCACCGGGATGCGCCCGAGCTTGGAAAACTCGGTGGCGTGCGCTTCGTAGTTGAAGGCACAGGCAATCAGTACATCAAAACCGGCATCGCCGCACTCGCGGGCCGCTTCCACCAGATCGGCACGCTGTACGGTGCCGAACTCCGGGCCGATGAAGATGCCTGCGCGCTTCTCGCGGGCTTCGCCCTGGTCATTTCCGCCTTCCATGTATCGGCCTTCGGCGCAAACCGCACCTTCGCCGGGCCAGGGAGTCAGCGCTGTGAACGTGATGCGGTCGGCCTTGTGCGCCTGTTGCACACCGGCGGTCTTGAGATTCTCCAGAATCATCTGCGGGAAAGTTTGGCGTGCAGCGTAATCGGCAGGGTCCTGTTGGACGGTGTCGATCAGCTCGTCGTTTTCATCCACGCCCAGCATGCGGTGCGGGCTCAAGGACTCCACCGTGAAGGGACCAGCCACCCGCACACATTTCTTGTTGTCGTAGGGCTTGTCGTACAGGTACTCAAACTCCGCCTTGGCGGCGATGGATTTGTCGATCTCCTGCTGGCGGGCAATGCGCGCTTGCCACCACTGCGCGTGCAAGTCTTGTACCGCCTTTGTCACCCCGGCGGCGGCGGGGGTCACGTCTTTGCCGGTCTTCTGGATTCCGGCCTTCGCCGGAATGACAGCAGAGAGGTCGCGCGGAATTTCCCATTCTTGCCAGGTCTTTTTGAGCGCGGTATTCAGCGCCTCACGCAGCGGCTCCAGCTTGGCCTGCCACTGGTCCCAGATTACGTCGATCTCGGCGTTGTTGGCGATGGATTTCAGCGTGATGTGCGGCACGCGCTCATAGACAAAACCGTGACGGATATTGCACTGCACCGGCTGGGTGCTCGGTGCCGTGCGCGTGATTTCGGCCTCCTTTTGCTGACCCTCTCGGGAATCGGCCAGCAGGTAGAACGGATAGCGCGCACCCATGATGCGGGCGCGGGCCAGAGCGAGTGCCACGCGCGAGGTGTCGATGGTGATCCAGCGCCGGCCCCATTGCTCGGCGACGGTCGCCGTTGTTCCGGAACCGCATGTTGGATCCAGCACGAGGTCGCCGGGGTCGGTGGCCATTAGGATGCAACGCTGGACGACCTTGGTTGCCGTTTGAACTACGTAAGTTTGCTCCTCGGTGAAACTGCCTGAGCCTCCATCCGTCCACATATTGGACAGAGGTTGTACTGGGTTGTCTCGCATCAAGTAGGCGTAACGGAGGTTATCGCCAACTTGAAATATCCTGCTCGCAGCCCCCAGGCGTTGAAGCCCCTCGTAACTTACGCTCCAATGCCTATTAGACGGAGGCTTGAAAGTTTTTTCTCTGAATGAGAATTCACTTGATCTTGTTTTGCTTTCGTCTTGCGATGTCAATGAGACACTTTGTGCAAGCAAACGACTCGTGGTATCTATGCTAAGCTTTTTTGCTTGCGAGTCGGTGAAGACAGAACCATCTACATCCCAAGAGTATCGAAATGCGCCAGCGACTTCACTGGTATCGCGCATAGTCAGAATTGGACGGAACTTGCATCCTGTCTTTGACTTTGCGTACCAAATCAGGTAATCACAAACTGAGGCAACCGTGTTGTCTGCAAGGCTGCCTGTTTTCTTAAATGAAATAACTACGACGCAGTTCTCATCCCCAAACACCTCATCCATCACCGCCCGCACCCGGTGCACGTTCTCATCGCCGATCTGCACAAAGATCGAGCCGGAATCGGTCAGCAGATCACGCGCCACCGTGAGCCGGTCGCGCAAATACGTCAGGTACGAATGGATGCCATCGCGCCAGGTGTCGCGAAACGCTTTCACTTGCTCGGGTTCGCGCGTGATGTGATCCGCTTTGCCGTCTTTCACGTCGCGGCTGGTAGTGCTCCACTGAAAATTGCTGTTGAATTTGATGCCATAGGGCGGGTCAAAGTAGATGCACTGCACCTTGCCGCGCAGGCCCTCGCGCTCGGCCAGGCTGGCCATTACCTGCAAGGAGTCGCCCAGAATCATGCGATTCGTCCAGTTCTGGTCGTGCTGGTAGAACTCGGTCTTGTCCACACCTTGCGGGATGCCGTTGAAGTCAGCAAACAGGTCGGCGGTGCTATGGCCGGCTTCGTGATCGCGCTCCTTGGTTTCGCGCAGCAGGTCGTCGATCAGCACCTTGGGGTGCACCTTTTCCTGGATGTACAGCGGCGGGGCGTTGACCACCAGATCGCTCCAGTCCTGTTCGTCCTTGCCGCGCCAGACCAGTTGCGGGTCGAGGTCGGTATTTCTCGGGTAGCGGATTTGCTTGCGCGCGTTCTGCTCCTGCTGCACGAAAGACTGCTGCTCGACCGACGGAATGTTCTTGCGCTTGGCCTCGTCGTGCTTGAGGGTTTCGACGTGCTTGGTGGTGATTCGGGTGGCCATGGGTTCGGTGTGATGCTTTTTTGACAGGGGGAGCGCTGGTCAGAGGAAGCCGATGCGGGGCTTGACTTTGCGCGTTTTGTCTTCGGTGATCAGTTGTTTGATGGCTTCAAAGACCTGAGAAAACTGTTCGTCGTAACGCGTTTCCATGGCCTCGATACGGCGTGCCAGATCGCGGTTGGAGTCCATCAGGCGGCGCAACTGCACAAACGTGCGCATGATGGCAATGTTGACCTCGACAGCGCGTTGGGAGCGCAGCACGCTGGAGAGCATGGCGATGCCTTGCTCGGTGAAGGCGTTCGGAATGGCGCGGCGACCACCGTGCGAACTCGAAATCACAATCTGTGATCTCAAAGGCTTGCCTTTGCTGCCACTCATCACAGTTTGTGACGAGTTACTACCTGATCCGCTAGCCGATGAACTTGAGATGCCAATTTGGCATTTCAAGTTTTCCCACTCTTCAGGGGTCAGGCTGAGCATGAAGTCGGCCGGGAATCGCTCTATGTTGCGTTTGACCGCACGGTTGAGTGCGCCGGTTTCCACGCCGTAGAGCATGGCCAGGTCTGCATCGAGAAGGACCTTCTCGCCACGGACGATGAAGACGAGTTGAGCCAAGCTCTCAGGCTTGGGGATGATTTGTGTCATGGTGCGACGCCCCCGATCAAGTTGTTGAATTCACCCTCGACCCTGGACTTGAAGTCAGATTCGATCTGATAGACCTCGGTGAACTCGGCAAATGCCCAGCGACCATAGGTACCGATGTGGTTGACGCCGGGGACCCAGTAGGTGTCCATGGTGGACTTCTTCTCGACGGCATCCTCGCCCCGGTATCCTTTGATTTCCACGATCAAGTGCAACGGGTCGTCGGGACCGTGACCATCATCGACCAGAACGATGAAGTCAGGCAGGTACTTGCGCATCACCGAGCCAAAACGGTAAGGCACTTCCAGCCCCAGGTTATGGTTCTTGACGTAAGCGAGCACCTTGGGGTGCGATTCGGCAACGCGGCAGAATTCGGCTTCCCAGTCGCTGTCCAGAATCACCCAGTTCAGGTGGCACTTGGGCGGTGGGCCACCGGTGTCCCAGCGCGCAGTCTTGGACGTGTTGAAGCGTACATGCCGCGTTGAGCCAGTGGGGTTGTAGGCATCGAGCAGGGCCTTGATCGGGCGTTCGGCAAGAAACTCGCGGGTGATGGCAGCGGTGATCTTGTTGCAGGCCATGTCCGACAACTCACGGTACATGAGTTGCGCGGGGTAGGTGCCGCCTTTGCAGACCAGACAGGTGTCAAGCCACTGTTTGGTGATGCGCTTGAGCTGGCCGAACAGGTGGAGTTTGGGTTCTTCGCCGGGGTCGCGCCACTTGGTATAGAGCAGGTGCTGCGTCAGGTTGAAGAGTACCGTTGGTGCTCGGACCGATTCGAGGTGCTTGACGTTGAAGTCTTCCGGTTTGCCAATGAGACCGGCATTGACCGTGACGGTTGGCCCGACGAGGTCGGGGCTTAGAACCAGGATTGATTCGTCGTTGAAACTGGCGCGCAGGCGGTCTTGCGGCAACTCGACGCGGTAGCCTTCGACACGCGGGAAGGTGATCTCCAGCGCATCGCGTTCGGGGCGCACGGCTTTGACCTGCACCGTCTCGCGCGGTGGCTGCGGCGGGCCTATGACTGGCTTGGCAGTGAAGTTGAAGGGGATGCCAAAAACGTCGGCATATTCGACGTTGAACAGCCCGCGTTCATTCAACTCGTAGGACTGGCGCCGCAGCGCGCGGCCAATGACCTGCTCGCACAGCAACTGCGTGCCAAAGGCGCGAATGCCCAGCACATGGGTGACGGTGTTGGCGTCCCAGCCTTCGGTGAGCATGGAGACCGAGACGACGCAGCGGATGTCGCTGCCCAACTGATTGGGCTTGCCAACGGTGTTCATCACCTCGCGCAGCAACTCCTGGTCGCTGATGTTGTCGCCAGAGCGGGCGTCGCCGCTGCGCTCCACCATCTCGCGGCGAAAGCGTTCGATTTCATCAGCGGCCATGCCGCGAAAACCTTCATCGAGCGCATCGCCGGCTTCCAACTGCTCGCTGTCGATCAGCAAGGTGTTGGGTCGGGCCAGTGGCTTGTCACTGCCGTCTTCAAAATTGCGGAACAGCCGAAGGCGACCGTTTTCCAGCGTAGTGCTGCCGTCATCGTTCTTGCGCTGGAAGCCCGATACAAAGTCATACACCAGCTTGGAGATGGCGGTGTTCTGGCAGACGATGATGAAGCACGGTGGCACCTTGATGCCGTAGGTCTGCCACAGAGAATAGGTCTTCTCGTAGTGACCATAGAGGGCCTGCAGCGCGGTTTGCAATCGGGTGGGCAGTTTCAGCGGGTCCAGTTCGCCGCCCGAGCCACGGCCCTTTTTGGGCATGTCTTTGCGGATGTGTTCCCACAGGTTGCGAAACACCGGCATCTCTTCGCCCGGGATGTTCTCTGCCACCGGCACACGCGGCAGTTTGACGATGCCGCATTCAATGGCGTCCATCAGCGAGAAGTCGCTCATGGTCCATGGGAACAACGTACCCTCGGCATAGCCAGAGCCACTGAGAAAGAACGGCGTGGCAGACAAGTCCATGACGCGGGTCACGCCGAGTTTGCGGTTGACGGCTTCGAGGCCCGAAATCCAAAGGCGGGCCGCCTCGCTGTTCTTCTCGGCTTCTTTTCTTTCGTCACCCTTCAGGTCTTCATCATCATCGGCAGTCGGCTTCTCACGGTAGCAGTGGTGCGCCTCGTCGTTGATGACCAGGATGTTCTTCATGCCCATCAGGTCTGGCATGACGCGCTGGAGCATCTGGCCTTCGGTTTCCAGGGTCAGTGGAGCGTCGCCGGTGCGGCCTTGCAGCAATTGGCGGCCACCCTTGGACAGCTCGATGCGCTCGCGCATTTTGAAGGCGTGGTAATTGGTGATGACGATCTTGGCTTTGCCCATGTCGTCCTGCATGTCGTTGGGCAGCAGTTCGCGGTCTTTGTAGTAGCTGTTGGGGTCGTTGGGCTGCAGCACGCGCAGTCGGTCCTTGATGGTCAGGCCCGGCGCGCACACCAGAAAGCCACGGGTGAAGTTCTTGCTGGCTGGTCGGCGCACGGCGTTGATGGTTTGCCACGCAATCAGCATCGCCATGACGGTGGTCTTGCCGGCACCCGTTGCGAGCTTGAGTGCCAAACGCATCAGTTCCGGGTTGGCGTCTTTGTTGGCACTGGCAAGATGGTCAAGCAATAGTTTGCCGCCTTTGGTTTGCGATGCGACTTCGGTCAACCAGATGGCAGTCTCGGCGGCTTCAACCTGACAAAAGAACGGACGTATGCCACTGAAGTTGTGATGTCGCCAGTGTTGCAGCAAGCGTGCCGTCTCTGGTGTCACTTGCCACTGGCTTGGATTCGGCAAAGCACGCCAGGTATCGACGCTTTGGCGCACCTGGTTGATGATGGATGTAGGGTCGTATTGCTGCGCGGCGGTCGAGAGTTCCTTGCCCTCGTCAAACACCATCTCGTTTTGCTGCGGCGCCTTTTTGCGCTTCTTTGGTTTGGGGATGGGTGTGATGAACTCGGCACGCCTGCGGGTCTCAAGCACCTGCTGGGTCGGCTGGCCGTCCGGATCAAGCTCCCAGTGCTGCTGCGGGCACTCATAGGGCGAGTTCAGGATGGGACGGTCAAAGAAGGGGTTCGTCATGTGCCGCTCGTGTCATTGAGCCTCCTGCAGCGTCGGCAAGATACCGAACTGCACCTGCGCTGGATGTTTACCACGGTCACTCCCTTGTTTACATTATTGATTTTGAGGTTGAATCATATTCTGCTGGTGAAAATGGCAACTGTAGGGCCACCAAGTTTCTGGCAAAGTGTTGTTAATTGGCTTGTCGAGTGCCCCGACACGCAGGGTACCGGATGACGACGCAGGTGTACTGCAAAGGCTAAGGCAGGAAGCAATTTCCTGTCTGGATTTATACAGGCATTACCCCCGAGGTTTCGTCCTTTTCTCTGGACCTCGCTGAATTGCCAAACCTACGGCTGTTCACGTTCGGATGCAAGCGCCTTACCCTCATCCGCGCCGATACAACAGCCCCGCTCGTTCCTCTTGATTGGCACCATGCCTAAGTAATCAACGGTTGGAAATCGACCCTATTCCGGCAGCATCGGCGCAACATTTCTCAACTGCCAAAAAAATTGCCGGGCTTGAACTCACCAGCCCAGCCCCCGAAGTTCACCGCCTGCGGAGCAAGCGCGACGACTTGCAGTATAGTAAGAAAGTAAGGATCGCATTACAAGGGGAAAATAATGCTAGCTGTTGCCAAGATCACGGCCAAAGGCCAAACCACCATTCCGCAGGATGTTCGTGCCGCACTCAAGATCGTGCCCGGCGACCTGATCGCCTGGGACGTTGGCGCTGATGGCACGGCGACCGTGCGCCGCGTTCAGACCATGGACCTGGAGTACCTGCGCGCCGTCGAAGGCACGCTCAGTGAATGGACCAGCGCCGCCGACGAGGAGGCTTACCGTGGACTTTGAGCGCTACACCGTGGTGCGTGTTCCCTTCCCCTTTACGGACCGCGACACCAGCAAAAACCGCCCGGCGGTCGTGCTGTCAGACCCCCGTGCTTTCAACACCCCGGCCGGGCATTCAGTGATGGCGATGATCACATCGCAGGCTAATGCCCCGTGGCCGCTGGACTGCACGCTCACTGACCTGGCAGCCGCTGGTTTGCCCGCGGCGTCCAAAGTGCGGTTCAAACTGTTCACACTGGACCACAGGCTTGTGCGCGGAGAACTCGGCAAGTTGGCGAGCGACGATGTAGCCGCGGTTCGCGCCGGGCTGGCCAGCTTATTGGGTGGTTAGGCACTTGCGATTTGTATTTGCCTTGGCCTGCGCTGGTGTGTATCATTGGTGGCTACCACCTGCCAGGAGAATAGCCATGGACACAGCGCGTCTTTTTCAATCCGGCCGCAGTCAAGCGGTTCGCTTACCCAAAGAGTACCGTTTTGAGGGTGTCGAGGTCGTTGTGCGGCATTTCGGCAATGGCGTCTTGTTGCTGCCGGTTCGTGAACCCTGGGCCATGCTGGACGCGGCGCTGGCGGCTTTCGAGCCTGGTTTTCAGCTAAGCCGTGACCAGCCCGCCATGCAGGTACGCGAGGAGATTGCCCTTTGATTAGCTACCTGCTTGACACCAATATTTGCATCTATGTCATCAATGCCCGGCCGCCCATGGTGCTGGCGCGCTTCAGACAGGCAAGCTTGGGGCAAATCGGCGTTTCCAGCATAACGGCTGCAGAGTTGGCCGTCGGTGTGGCCAAAAGTGGCTCCGCGCGCAACCGCGAGGCGCTGGAGATGTTTCTGGCCCCGATGGAGGTTCTGCCTTTTGATGCCGCGGCGATTTGGCACTATGCAGACCTGCGTGCGGGGCTGGAGCGGCGCGGCCAACCCATCGGCGCACTTGACACCATGATCGCCGCCCATGCGCTGGCATCCAACACCATTCTGGTCACCAACAACACCCGAGAATTCAGCCGGGTTGCTGGCTTGCGGCTTGAGAACTGGGCAGAGCAAACGAGCTGATCCGCGTTCCATGGACTGCGTGGTTCACTGCAGCAGCGCCGCTTTGGCCAGCCCATGCAGATCAACCCGTGCCCCGAGCCGGATCGCCAGCAGATACAGGCCGCCGAACTTGCGTTGCAGCAGCATGACGTCGGTTGGCGGAATCTGGATGAATTCGCGCTCCAGGCCCAGGGCCATGGCCTGGCTGCGAATGCGCTGCGGCAGGTCGGACGCGCCGAAGTCATAGCCGCCTTGCTGGCAGAACGGCTCCAATGCCTGCGTCGCAATGTCGAGCACGGCCTGGCGGTGTTTTTCCTGCGTGCTGTCGTCGATGTAGCCGATGGCCTTGAAGGCGACCTGCATGGCGGCGCGGTCGGCCGCCATCGCGGCCTTGATCAGGCGCCCGAAGTCGAGCGCCATGCGCGCCTTGTAGGGCCGCGTGGCGCCGAAGTCGAGCAGCACCAGTTGCTGATGTTCGCTGTCATAGCGGTAGTTGGCGAAGTTGGGGTCGGTCTGGACCAGTCGGAACTCGAACACTTCGCGCAGCAGCAGGGCAAACAGCAGCGTCATCACGCGATCACGCTCGGCCTGTGTTGCCTCCAGCAGCGTCTCAATCGGTGCACCCGGCACGAAGTCCATGGCCAGCACGCTGCGCGTCGTCAGATCGCTGTGGCGCTGCGGCAGCCGGTACTGCGGTGCGTCGGCCAGCAACTCGCCGTACTGCTGCAGGTAGTTGCCCTCGCGGATGTAGTCGGCCTCGTCACGCAGTTGGCGCTTGGCGTCGCGCAGCAGCGGCTTGATGTCCATGCCCTTGGGCAACAGGCCCGAGAGCCGCAGCAGGCCGGCAACGTTGTCGACATCGCTGTCAATGCTTTCACGCACGCCAGGGTATTGGATCTTGATCGCCAGGTCGCGCCCGTTGCGGGTCTGGGCGCGGTGCACCTGCCCGATCGACGCTGCGGCCAGCGGGGCGAAACTGAAGTGTTTGAACTGCTTTTCCCAGTCCGGGCCCCAATTGGCCAGCAGCACTTGCATGACCTGGTCTCTGGGCATGGCGCGTGCATCCTCGCGCAGACGCCCCAGAATCTCGGCCAGCGCCGGCGGCAGCAGGTCGCCCGATTCCATTGAAATCAGTTGCCCCACCTTCATTGCGGCGCCGCGCAGCTTGGCCAGTTGGTTGGCAACGCGGCGCGCATTGGCCGGCGTCAACAACAGGTCGGTGACGCTGGGCCGCTTGCCCTGCGCCAGCTGGCGTGCGCCTTCGGCCATCATGTTGCCGGCGATGCCGGTGGCCATCCAGCCCAGGCGCATCAGGCGCGAGCCGCGTCCGCTCGGAACCGCCAGCGTCGCGCTGCTGGCGCGCGGCTCATCTTGCTTGTTCAGGGCGGCTTTCTGGTGCACTAAACCCACGCCAGTGCCAGCTCAACCTGCTGGTCGGCCCCGGCCGCGAGTTGCACCAGTTTGTCATCACCCAGCACGCGCATCATGGCCGAGGGCGCCGTCAGTTCAACCGAGATCTTTCCAGGGGCGAGTTCGCGCAGGACCGCGTTGCAGGGCAGCAGTCCGGCGACATCGCTGTTCATGCCATAGGCTTCGTAGGCCAGCGTCGGGTTGCAGGCACCCAGGATCACGGTCGGAATGATGTCCTTGCCAATTTTTTCCTTGATCTTGCTGTGCATGTCGATGCGCGTCAGTATGCCGAAACCCTGCGCGGCCAATGCCGCAGTGACACGGACCACGGCCTCGTCCAGCGAAGCGGCAATAACACGTTTGAAGTTGATGCTGTTCATTTCTTTCGTCCTTTGAGACCGTAGACACCTTTGCGGTATCAACCCCGTATTACGCTGCGCGCCATACGGGCTACGCGGCGATCCTAACCCCGGCGCCGTCAGTGCACCGTCTGTTGGCGCACAGACCGGCTGGCGCCCGCGTCCTACAGTGCGAATGGTCAAAACCGGCTGCGCGTTGTGGCTGGCTTTTGGGCCTTGCATGCATTCACTCTTTTGGAGAAACCGGATGAAAAAATTGCTTCTATTGGCGCTCGCTGCCTGCGCCTTGGCGCCGGTTTCTGCGCAAACCAAGGTTGGGGTTTCGATCGGCATTAACCAGCCGGGGGTTTATGGCCGTATCAACATTGGCGACTATCCAGAGCCGCGCCTGGTGTATGCGCAACCCGTCGTGATCGTGCAGTCGCCGGTGGCGCTGCATCGGCGGCCGATCTATCTCTATGTGCCGCCGGGGCACCAGAAGAACTGGGCCAAGCATTGCGCGCGCTACAACGCCTGTGGCCAGCCGGTCTATTTTGTGCAGGAAGAGTGGGTGCGCGAGCGTTACGACGAGCGCCGTGACCATGCTGGCAAGGGCGACCGCAGTCCGGGCCAGGGCCATGGCAAGGACAAGAAGAACAAGGGCGGCAAGCGAGACTGATACGCGCTGCGGTCCGCCGCCTCAAAGTGTTTGCAGCAGCCGCTCGAAGTTCTGGATCGGCACCGGCTGGCTGAACAGAAAACCCTGGTAGTTGTGACAGCCGAGGTCGGCCAGAAAGGTGCGCTGGGCCTCGGTCTCGACGCCTTCGGCAATCACCGTGAGCCCCAGCGTGGCGGCCAGTGCGATCACCATCTTGGCAATGGCCGCATCGTTCGGGTCGCACAGGATGTTGCGCACGAAACTCTGGTCAATCTTGAGCTGGTCCAGGGGCAGCCGTTTGAGGTAGGACAAGGACGAGTAACCGGTGCCGAAGTCGTCGAGCGAAAAGGCGACGCCTCTGGCCTGCAGGCGGCTCATCTTGGCAATCACGTCTTCCGCGTTGACGACCAGCAGGCTTTCGGTCAGTTCGATCTTGAGCAGATCGGGTCGGGCGCCGCTGCGCTCCAGCGCACCGAGTACCTGTTCCACAAAGTCGCTCTGATGGAACTGGCGCGAACTGACGTTGACCGCCAGCGACAGCTGCGCCATTTCAGGCTGCCTGGCCCACTGCGCCAACTGCTTGCAGGCGGTCTCCAGCACCCAGCGGCCCAGCGGCAATATCAGGCCGGTGCTTTCAGTCATCGAGATGAACTCGCTCGGTAGCACCAGGCCTTGCTGCGGGTTGCACCAGCGCAGCAGCGCTTCGGCACCGGTGACCTGGCTCTGGCCCGTTACCTGGGCCTGGTAGTACAGGGCGAACTCCTGGTGCAGGACCGCCCTGCGCAAGGCCGCTTCGAGCGCAAACCGGGCTGCGACCTCGGTCTGCATCTGGGGGTCGAAGAAGCGCAGCGTGTTGCCGTTGGCGCCCTTGGCCTGGTACAGGGCCAAGTCGGCCCGCGTCAAAGGCGCATCAATGCCCTCCGCGCACTCGCCAAATAACGCGATGCCGATGCTCGGGGTATTGCTGTGCGTCGAGTTGTCCAGGCGATAGGCCTGGTTTAATGCGAGGCGGATTTTCTCGGCAACGGTTTCAGCCTGCGTTGCCGCTTGCAGCGTGTTCGGGCTCAGGTCGGTCAGCATGACAACGAATTCATCGCCGCCGAAGCGGGCCACGGTGTCCGTTTCGCGAACGCATTTCGTCAAACGCTGCGCCGCCTCCTGCAGCAGGGCATCACCCTGCTGGTGTCCGAGGGTGTCGTTGATGGTCTTGAAGTCGTCAAGATCGATCAGCAAGAGCGCACCCAGACGCCCATGGCGCACGCTGGCGGCGATGGCGTGCTGCAGGCGGTCGAGCAGCAGGCGTCGATTGGGCACGCCAGTCAGGGGGTCGGAAAACGCCAGCGTCTGGATCTGCTCCTGTGCCGCCTTGCGTTCGCTGATGTCGGTATGAACAATGACGGCACAGCCGTGCGCCAGCTTCATCAGGGGCGTGACGGTCAGGCTGAACCAGCGCGGTTGCTGCGCTGAATGGCAGGGGTACTCCAGGGCGAACCGGGCCAGGTCGCCGCGCAGGACGGAGCGGATGCCGTCGCCGACTGCCAGTGCATCACGGTCGGCCCCGCTGCCGTTGACGGTGCAGACCGCCAGGTAATTGGCGCCCACCTCCGTCGTTGTCAAGGGTTGGTCCGCTTCGGTGGCGTTATCCCGGGCAAAGCGGCGCCAGGGTTCGTTGACGGCCAGGATGGTGCCGGCGCCGTCGATGACCGCGATTTCCGCATCAACCGAATCGAGGATGCCGCGCCCGAAGGCTTCGCTCTTCTGCAAGGCTGCTTCGCGCTGCGCGTTGATCTGAAGCAGCTGATTGAAGCTGCTGATCATCTCCCCGATCTCGTCTTGCCGCAGCACCGGTAGCAGGGGCAGCGCATGTGCGGCGTCGGCCGCTGTGCGCAGGGCTTTTGAGACGGTCATGACCGGCGCGAACTGGTAGCGCAACAGGCGCGTGATCGTCCACCAGGTGATGGCGCCGGCCAGAACGGTCAGAAGAATCGATGCCAGGACGATGTGGCGCAGCATGTCGTCGATCGGCGCAAACGCTTCTGCTGTCGGCAGTGCCGCGGTAATCAGCCAGTCGGCCGAAGGGATACCTTTGGCCGCAGACAGTGTTTCGATGCCACGTGAACCGGTGGTGATGCCATAGCCCTCGTAGCCCTGCGTGACCCGGTCGAGAAACGGGTTGATGCCGCGTACCGGCAGTGGCTGCATGACCCGGCTTTTGTCGCTGGCCGTGACGAACAACCGGTGCTGGCGCGCAATCAGGTAGTAGCCACCGCTCTTGCCGTAGCTGCGGCCAACCACGTTGTCGAAGAAATTGGGCTGGCCCAGGTTGATGGTTCCAACCAGGACGCCGCTGACCCGGCCCTGCTCAGCGCGCACCGGAACACTGATGCTGAAGATCGGCGCCCCGAGCTTCTTGCCCATGGCCGGTCGGCCGAACATCGGCGTACCCTGGTGCAGCGGGATGGCGACCGAATCGCGGTCCATGTAGTTGGTGCCGATGCGCCCGGCGAACAGCGGTACATCGGCAATCGCCGTACCGTCGACATCGGTGACGAAGACGCCACCGTTGAACATCTGGTGCAGCAGCGGGTGACCTTCAAGCAGTGCTTGCAGACCGGCCCGGTTGCGCATGACAGCAGGCGTCAGTTCGGTGGCAATCGTTTGCAGCGCCTGCAAGCGACTGACCAACTCCTCGTCGAGGTGGTCGGCGATGACGGATACCGACATGAACTGATGCTCGCCGAGCTGGCGTTGCAGGTCCGTGCGCAGCAGACGGCTGGCGTAAAACGTCAGCGACCACAGACTCACGACAAAGATCACGACCGTGATCAAGGTCACCCGGGTCTTGAGCGAGTGCCACTGAAAGAGACGGAAGTTCATCCTGTTGTTCACTATTGCATTGCCCCGATGTCATGCGGCCCTGTCAGACCGATCCTAGGGTGAGATCTCGCTAGGTCATGGGCCTGTCCACCATGACCGGCACGGCGACGGGCTCCAGTACTGCCGGCGCTTGCTGCATCGCTTCCAGGCGCGCGATGCGCGCATTCAATTCGTCGGTCTGCACGGTGGCTGGCGCCAGCTTGGGGTTGAGGTAGGGGCTCGTGGTCCACCAGTCTATGCCCATCTCGCGCGCCTTGTCGACCGAACAGATCAACAGGCGGATCTGAATCGTGAGCAGTTCGACGTCGGCGATCTTGACCTTGATGTCACCCGCGATGACCAGGCCCTTGTCGAGAATGCGTTCGAGTACATCGGCCAGGGTCGAGGAACTGGTGCCGTGCGTGATACCGCGCTGTTTGTTGGGTGCGGTGGTGACCAGAGGCGTGTTCATTGTGTGTGTCCTGTTAATTCATCAGTTTGCTGTGCGCCGCCGGGTACCGTCATTGGCCACATGCCCCGGTTTGTCATGCCGGACCCGATCCGGCATCCAGTGGTATGTGCAGCGTGGATTGCGGGTCAAGCCCGCAATGACACTGAGTAAATCGTGTGACATTTCTGTTGTCCTTAAAGCAGTTTTCCGAGCGGACCGAGATCAAGGTTGAGGTCCTTGTCAGTCAGGCCGAATTCCTTTTTCAGACGCTCCATCTGCTTGTCGAGCTCGAAAAATGTCAGACCCAGACGCTCTACTTCGTCTTCGGTCAGCGAGCCGCCTTCGATGCGCCGGATCGCCTGCTTCTCCAGCAATTGCCGTACCAGTTCCACCACCGTCAGCACCAATTGCCCGAGGCCGTTCTTGACCGTTTCGGGGTCGAGCGCGATGCGCGGCGACAGCCCTGGCGCATCGGCCTTGCGGGTTTCGTCGGGGAACAGAAACGACTCTGCTGCGTTCATTTGAGCTCCTGCATCAGCCGGCTTTGCACGACGGCGGTTTCAACCGAGGTCAGCAGCAGATTGAGGTTGAGGTAGACCAGGTCGATGCCTGCGACCGAAATCACGATTTCGCCCATGGCGACGACGCCGGTGTTGAGAACCCGGTCCAGCAGTTCGCACAAGGATGCGCTGCTTTCTTGCGGTAATGCCATTGCTTGGCTCCTGAAATCGGCTGTCAGTCTTCCAGGTCCATCAGGCGCTCGTACATGCCGCGCGCCATGTGCTGGTTGCCGGCGCGCTCATAGCCTTCGGCCATCGTCAGCAGTTCTTCCTTGGCCTGCTCGGCCTGCGGCGTGTCGGCATGGTCGCTCACCATGGTCCAGTACATCTCGGTTGCCTGGCGGTAGTTGCCGTCTTTGCGATAGCGCTGCGCCATCGCAAACAGACGCTCAAGCATGCTTGGGCCGGCCGCGCGTTTGATGGCCGGGGCCGCTGTGGCTTGCGTGTTGTCCAGTTCAAATTCACTTGTCATGACGATGCTCCAAAAATTAGCTTGCTGGCAACGGGTCTGATTCCGTTGCCCGGTACAGGGCCTGACCGAGTGCGCTCAGGCGTTCGATTCCGCGGGGCTCTTTCTGTCTGAAAACCTGTGCCATGTGGCGCTGCGCATGCGCCGTCTGGTAGCGCTGCAGCACCAGCTGCTGGGCCCGGCGGGTCGCCGCGCAATCGGGGCAGGGCGAGGGCGGCGTCACCAGATTGACAAAGAGGATGGGCACGGCCACACCGAGCCGCTGGCAGGCCGTCACCAGGTCCAGCGTTTCGGCATAAGCCATCTCGGTTGGAATCGTGACCGCCACCAAAGCGGCCTGGCTGGCATCGCTCAGCAGGCGGCGAAAGGTCTTCATCTTCTTCGACAGATCGACCATCATCTGGGTGATTTTTGGTAGCCAGAAAATGTCGCGGTATTTCAGGAACAAGGCAAAGAAGGTGCTCAGCCACTGCTCCATCAGTTCCGGCATTTCCAGAAAGCGCAGCAGGTGGCCGGTCGGTGCCGTGTCGAGGATGAACAGGTCGTACTGGCAGCGGTCCATCAGGTCAACGATGCGGGTCAGGGCCAGCATCTCGTCGAGTCCGGGCGGCGCGACATCGAGCATGCGCTCCATGACATCGCGGTCAAAGGCCAGTTCAATTCCGGCTTGTGCGCCGCTGCGTCCGAAGACACCGGTCAGCTCGGCCGCATAGTTTTTCTTCAATTGCGCATACTCGGCCTGGGCGTCGAGTTCGATCACGCTCAGGCCGGGTGCCACGCGCGTTTCCTGCGGGCCCACTTCGTGCCCGAGACAGGCGGCCAGCGAATGGGCCGGGTCAATCGAAAAGAGCAGGGTCCGCGCCGCGCGCCGCTCCTGTGCCAGACGCAAGGCCGAAGCGCAGGCCAGGGTGGTCTTGCCGACGCCGCCCTTGCCGGCGAACATCAAGAGCGTGATCGATGCTGGCGGCAAGGCCGGCGCTTCGTGCACCAGCGCCGCTTGCGGAAAAAAGGCTTGCCGTGCGCTTGCCGGCATCGCAGCCAGCGCGTCGGCGCTGGCTGCGCTGAGCGCTTGCACCAGCGGCCACAACGCCAACAGTTGATCGGGCCCCAGCACCTCGTTGGCGACAGCGGGCAGGCCCCAGAAGCGGTGCTGCGGGAACAACTGCATGAGCGTCGTGAGGGCCAGCGCCTGGCGTGCTACGCCCTCCAGGCAGAGCGGGCAGTCGGTCGGCGCTGACAGCAGGCGATTGACGATGAGTTCGCGCACCGGCAGACGCAGGCGTTCGAGGTCGCCGAGCATCACCTGGGTCACATGAATGCTCAGGCCTTCGGCCAGCATGACCGGAACGAAGCGGCAGCGCTTGGCCGAATGCAGCAGCGTCCACAGGCGTTTCAGGTCGGCCAGCGTCTGTGCCAGATAGAGATCGACTGCATCCTTTTGATAGCTGCCCTGGTAGAGCTCGGTCAGGTAGCGGTACTTGGCCAGCATGGCGTCGAGTGCGGCAATCCACTTGCGCATCTGGGCTGGCAGTGCGAGCAGGCGCAGCAGGTGGCCGGCGGGTGCTGTGTCGACGATGATGCAGGCGTAGCGCGATGTCTTGACCGAGGCCTCGATCTCGAGCAGAGCCATCATTTCATCGAGACCGGGTACCGACAGCTTGACCAGCTTGGCAACATCGGCCTGGTCCAGAAAAGTGCCGCGCAGGGCAATCGTGCTCAGGTGCGTTTCATGGCGCGCCTTGAAGCGCGCCAGGCTTTGCTGCGGATCGATCTCGCTCAATTCCAGATTTTGCGGTGTGGGCGCTCCGGCCAGGCAATCGCGCAGCGAATGGGCTGGATCGGTCGAGACCAGCAGAAAGGAATCGAGCGGCCGCTGGCGCGCCAGTTCCAGGGCGGCCGCCGTGGCGCAGGTGGTCTTGCCAACCCCGCCCTTGCCGCCGAAGAGCAAGAGCCGCAGGCCTTTGTCCTGCAAAAAATCGGGAACCGTGGCGCGTTCCATGATCACAGCGTGCCGGCGTCAGCGGACGGGAGATCACCGGCCTGCGTTTCTATTTCACGCTCGTCTTCGTCTTCTTCTTCGCTGTCTTCTTCGTCTTCCTCGGTGTCCTCGTCTTCGTCATCTTCGTCGCCGTCCTCGTCACCTTCTCCGGCCTGCGCCTCATCGCGCTCGCGAATGGCATCCAGACGGTCCAGCAACAGGGTCTCTTCGGCTTCGAACTCCTGTTCGGTGATGGCGCCGGTATCGAGTTTCATGTAGAGCTCGCTGAGCGAGCGCGTGACGGCTTCGGCCTCGCCCGCCTGTTCCTTCTGCACTGATTCGTTGATCTCCCTGAATATCCACAGCAGTGGCGAGAGCAGCAGATTGTCAAGAATCAGCATGGGCGGCCTTCAAGCCTTCACGCCTGCAAGGCCACGTTGACGAAGTGGTGCGGTGCCCAGGGTCCGTTGAAATCAAAGGAGAAGTTGTTGTCGAAACGGTTGGCTGCTTCAAAAACGCCGTCCTCGAACGATTTCTGGGCGCCGCGCTCGACCAGGCAGGCCAGATGCATCACTTCTTTTTCTTCGCGTGTCGGGTTCTGCTTGATGTCGACGCAGCGCGCCTCCAGTACCTCCATGACGGTGTCGGTGTGCAGTTCGCGATCCTGTGTCAGCAGGTGATCAAACAGGCGTCCCATTTCGATCTTGTCGCTCTGCGACAGACCGTGCTGTTTGCCCAACAGGGAGTCGCGCAGTTCCGTCAGGTCGGTGTGGCGGCTCACCATGTACTCAAAGATGTTGGGGACGTCGAGCACGACACGCAAACCGAGCTCAACCTTGCCACGCACCACGTCGAGCTGCTCGGTAAAGGTGGCGCTGTTGTGTTTGAGGATGTTGAGCAGCGCTTTGTTGCTTGAGGCAATGGTGCCGAATGCGACCGGCAGCACCGTGGTCTCTTCCATCAGGCGCTTGATGACGGCGTTGTGAGCCGCCAGATTCTTGCGCTCCGGGCGGATGCGCTTTTCGGTGATGTCGCTGACCACGGCAGCGAGCGCGCCCTGGGTGATGACGTAGACCGGCGCACCGTTGATGCCGATGTTGCCGTAAATTGGCGGCGTCGCGACCGCGTCGGCAATGGCGTACAGATAGTGGCCGGGTTCAAGCAAGGATTCGATGTTCATTTTCTTGTCTCGCGATGGCGCCCCGGGCTGTTCCTGGAGTTGATGTTTCGGGTGCATTGAACGCGCCCACGCGGCGCCAGGCCAAGGCCAGCCGGGAACGGGTCCTGGCGCAGCAGTCGCATGCTCATGATGTCGCGCCGGCAGCGGTACAGCAGGCCACGGCCGTCGCGACCCTGGACAATCTGAAAGGACGCGGTGCTCAGCGATGAGCGCAGGCAGGCGGAGGTTCGAATTTTCATGGCAACACGCTCCTTTGTGGATGACGCGCAGATGCGGGTGCGGCTGCTGGCGTCTGGTCGGCTTATTCTTTCAATATGACAGCGAGCGGCGCTTCATGCGCTGTTCCGCTGGCGCGGTATGAATCGGCAGCGGTGTGGCCGCGCCCATGGTGCCATTGGCAGAGAAGACCGCGAGCGGGCGATCAACGAAGCGTTGCAGGCGCACCTGTTTGGTTTCGATTTCAAGCACGCGCGCCTGGATTTCAAGGCAGCGCTGCTCGGCGCGTTTCATCTCTTTGGACAGGCGCTGCTTTTCCATCTCCAGCATCGACAACTCGAGCAGGGCGCCGGCGGACGTGCGGATGCGCCGGTTATCGACGATGCCGCCCATGGTTTTGATTTGCTGGACACCACGCTTTTCGGTCACCATGGTTTTCTCCTAGGCCACTTCGGCTGCAAGCTTGACGGCATGCAGGGGCGGGCAGCAGCGCGCAATGATTTCGTCGAGCCGCTCCAGCCCGGCCACCTGACCGTCGTGCGTTACCTTGAGGCAGTCCGCGTTGAGAACGTCATGGCACAGTTCGCGGAAGGTCGGGTCACTGGCCGACACGGAACCCTGGCGATTGGCCACGATGCGTCCGAGCATGATGCAGGCCCGGATGGTGGGGCGGCCGTTGTTGACGCCCAGCGTGCGGAACTCGCGCACGATGTCAACAATCGATTTCGCCTGGCGCCATGACAGGCCCGATTTCGACTGCGTGATGGCGACTTCGGTTTCGTAGTCGTGGTGCCCGACCTTGATCGTGATCATGCGGTCCATCAGCGCGTCCTGCGTCTTGTGGACGCCGGCATATTCTTCCGGGTTGCTGGTGAAGATGGCGCTGAACTGCGGGTGCACCTGCAGATAGCCGTCACCGCTGCGTGCATCAGGCAGTTCGAGCAGACGCTCTTCCAGAATCGACAGCAACACGTTGTTAGCTTCCGGGCGCGAACGTGTGAACTCGTCATAGATCAGCGTGAAGCCGTACTTGCAGGCGGTGGTCAGGCGGTTGTCGCCCCATTGCTTGGAAACGGTCTCTTCCTGTTTCAGCACCGAGTGGATGTAGTTGTCGACGACCTTGGTCGAGCGGTAACCGGTTTGTCCGCCGATCAGGTCGGAACTGCCGAATTCATCGTCACCATGGATCAGAATGACCTGGCGCCCCAGTTGCGCTGCGACGTGCATGGCCAGCGCGGTCTTGCCGGTTCCGGCCGGGCCGCTGAAATGGATCGGATAGCCGGCTGCGAGGTAGTCCAGCGCGCGTCCGGAGACACCCTGGATATACGGTGTCTCGACGAAGTTGGCTTTCTTCTCCAACGTCAGTGTTGTCAACTCTTCAGCTTCGCTCATCACGTCCACTCCTTGATTGGGTTAAAACTGACCGGGGCTCGCGATGAACCCTGTTGGTTGCGCCAAGCCCGGTCTCATTGCGTCTTACTTTTTCTTCGCCTTCGCGGCCTTGGCCTTTGGCTTGGCTTTGGGTGGGGCTGCTTTAACCACTGCGGCTTTTACCGGAACTGTCTTCACCGGTGCTGCTTTCACCGGGGTGGGCGCAGACTTGACCGGTGCCGCAGCTTTGGCCTTGACCTCGGGCTTGACGGGTTCGCCGCGGGGCGGTGTGACGGGCCATGGTTTGACCAGTGTGGTCGCAACTTGGGGCGCGATCTTGACCGGCTCAACGCGCTCGGCTGCGACTGGCGCCGCCGGCTTGCTGGGTACGACGGCGACCGGGGACGCAGCCGGCAGTTTTGGCTTGACGCTAGGGCGCGTGACCTTTGCCGCCGGCAGGGTCCGGGGCAGGCCTTTGGTGAACGCGTGGCTGAGCTTGTCGCGCGGGCCATGAAAGCCCTGCATCAGTTCGGCCAGGCTGTGCGAGCGATCACGCCGGCATTCGGCCAGACCCGCCCATTGCAGCTTGGCCATGTGGTGGTGTGCACTGGTGAAGGACCGCATCATTTGCGCTACCGCACGCGAACGCTCGCGCCGGTCCTGGGCCAGATCGGCCGCTTGCGCCGCCGCCATGCGCCGCAGCGCCTGGGTGAAATCGGCGCGGTCTCTGGAAAATTCCGTGAATAAGGAAGTCACGCAGTTGGAGACGGCCTGTCTGGATTCGACCAGCGTCTGGCGCAGTTCGTGGCGCATCTGGCCGTGGTCCTGGCGAAAGCCCTGGCTCATCGCGGTGGCGTCGTCGCGGATGGCGAGCACTTCAGCCGAGCGGTTCAGGCGATCGGTCACCAGCGTCTCGCGCAGTGTCTCGCGCATGAGCTGATGCGCCTGGCGGAAGTCCACGCTCATGGCGCTGGCGTTGTCGCGTATTTCAAGTACTTCTGCCGATCGGTTCAAGCGATCAGCAGCCAATTCAATTTTGAGCGCCTTGGCCATGCTCATGCGTTCGGCCTCGAAGCTTCGCAGCGCGTCGGCGGTCTGTGCCTTGATCTCGGCAACGGCGCGTTCGCGTTCACGTGCTGCGGACGTCATACCCGGCGCCAAGGAAGTTGCCATGTGTTTTCGGATGCTGTTCATTTCAATTCACTCCTCGTAGGCTGGGCCGGCTTTTGATGACTGGTTGGTGGGTTGGATGGCGTGTGTGCGGCCCTGGCGCGCATCACAAAACTGCTTTCCCTGCCAGGAGAAAATCCCCCGGCAGAGAAAACAATCTGCACTGACACTTAGGCCGGTGCCGCTGCGCTGGACGTGAGGCCAATCGCTTCTGCATACTTGAGATAGGTCTCAACCGATGCGATCACGACGCGAGCTTCAATCGACAGCAGTTCAATGCCGACCAGCGACACTTTGACCCAAGCATCAATCACGATACCCTTGTCCAAGATGCGGTCAACCACTTCAGCCAAACTCGAAGAGTCGGTCGATTTTTGTACCTTTGCCATTTTCAATCTCCTAACGTATTGCACCCCTGGGTAACGGTTTGTCAGACACGAAGTACGGGGTTAAATCCTTCGTTGCATGCAGTAACGCATTGAGCGTGCCAAGTCTTCTGCCGCACTGCAATCGATACTTTTTTGGTGATTACTGACAAATTGATACGAAATCGGCGCAATGACTGGCGTCTGCCAGGCCTGACGCGGGCCCTGCCAGCGGGGTGTGGGAGCAGCGGCTATGGAATTGGCGCCATAGCTATGGCGTTGTTTCCCGAAAGAAGAACCGAGTGCACCGCCTGCATGATTTCGTCGTGGCGAAAGGGCTTGGTGACAAAGGCCGCGATCAGACCGCTGGCCAGGGTTTTCATGATCAGACTGTCGTCCTTGTAGAAATAGCCGGAGACCAGGATCACCGGGGCCGGGCAGTCGGTTTCGCTGCGGATGCGCCGCGCCAGTTCCACGCCATCAACGTCGCCGAGTTTGGCATCGAGCAGGATCAGGTCACAGAAGGATTTGGCGAGGTAGTGCAAGGCCTCGGCGCCGCTGCCGGCTTTGGCGACATCAAAACCATTGCGGCGCAGAATCATCTCCAGTGCCCAGCGCACATCGGGTTCGTCATCGACGACCAGAACCGTTCGGCTGTTGGCCATCAGGACTCCGTGGCCAATGGCAGGCGAACAATGAAGGTGGAGCCCTGGCTCTCGACGCTGTTTTCCACTGAAATCGTGCCGCCGTGCTGTTTGACCAGTGTGTGGCAGATCGAGAGTCCCAGGCCGGTTCCCTGGCCGACCGGTCGCGTGGTGAAGAAGGGGTCGAAGATGCGGGTCAGATGGGCGGGAGAAATGCCGCAGCCGTTGTCGCGTACGCAGACCAGGGCCTTGTCGGCTTCGCGCCGTGTGAGGACGCTGACATCGCCGCCGCCCGAGATTGCCTGAAAGGCGTTCAGGACCAGATTCATGATGACTTGCTGCAGCAGATTGGCATTGCCCGACACCGGCAGAAAGGTCTCGCCGTAATGCTCGACCAGGTTGACTTTTTGCAGCTTGGCCTGCGGCGCCAGCACGCTGAGCGTTTCGCGCACCAGGTTGACCAGGTTCAGCGATTCATGCTGGTTGCTCGATGAGGGCCGGGCAAAGCGCAACAGGTTTTCGATGATCAGGGATGAGCGTTCGATGCCTTCGAGGATCTTGCCAACGCACTCCTGCTGGAACACCGGATCAGCGCTGGGCTCAAGCAGGAACTGCGCGGCGGAAAAACTGACCGATAAGGGGTTGCGCAATTCATGGGCGATGCCGCCAGCCATCACGCCCAGGGCTGCCAGTTTCTCGCTCTGGTACAGATGCTGTTCGAGGGCCCGGCGCTCCAGCAGGTCGCGTCCGACGGCAACGATGCCGCTGACCTTGCCCGAATCGTCGCGGATCGGTGAGAACGACCAATCCACCGGAATCAGTGCGCCGGAGAGCGCCACCAGATTGATCTCACTGAAGAATTCGACCACGCCACCCTCAACCAGTTGCCGGATGATGGCCGTCATGTCCTTGCGCTGGGACGTCTCTGACAGGTCGGCCAGCAACTGGCCGCGCGCCACTTCGCTGCGATAACCCGAGATGCGCTCGGCGGCGGTATTCCAGCTCGTGATGTAGCCTTTGGGGTCGGTTGAGATCACCAGATCGTGCGCGCATTCGACGACACTGGCCAGATGGCGTTCCGCCATTCGGACCTTCTCGCTCAACTGCAATTTTTCCGTGATGTCGTCCATCACCAGCATGGCGTGCTCGACCACCGTGCCGGTCTTGATCGGGATGACGGTGTAGAAATAACTGCGGATCGGAACACCCGGTGCGCGGTAGGTCATCTGGGCGCCGGGCAGGGCCAGACCGCTGTCGAAGACGCTGCGGATCTTGGCTTCGAGCTGCGTGAATTCCATGATCGCTTCCGGGAACACCTCGCGGATCGGCCGGCCGATCGTGTTGAATTCGGTACGCCTGGATTTCTCGATGAAGTTGCGATTGGCCGAGACCACGCGCAGCGAGCGGTCAGTCAGGATCAGCGAAAACGGGATGTTGCCGAGCAGCATGTGGTAGAGCTTCTCGTACCAGCCTTCCGACGACACCTCTGGCGAGGGCTGCATGCCGGCAACGGCCAAGTTGCTTCTGGGATCGGTCTTCTTCATGGCGTGGGACTCGCCAGGTTCGGGCAGAAGTTATAGGGCGGCCAGGGGCCGCGCAGTTCCAGCGTCAGACCGATGACCTGGTAAGCGTCCTGTTGCGCCGACAGGGCGGCGCGAAAGCCTTCCAGGGTCTCGGCGCCGAGCAGGAAACCGCCATTGAAGACCATGCGCTCGGCACGGCCGGTGACGCTGCTGGCATGCAGACGCAAGGCGGTCGCGTCCTCGGCATGTGGCGCCAGCGCCTGATGCAGATCGTGGTTGACCCGGGTCAGCGCGCCTTCGAGTGCTGTGTCGATTTTGTTCTCGAGTTGTTTCTGTTGCAGGTAGCGCATGCCGGGTGACTGTGACATGGCGTCGCGCCGCGCCTGCACCTCGGGATCTTCGGCCGCGACGATGCTGCGCGCCTGCTCTTCAAGCAGATAGCCCTTGACGCTCCATTCAGCCTTGTCGCGCAGGTGATCGAGCGCCTGGTCGATGGCGCTGTGGTGCTGCTGCATGAACTGCTTGAGGCTGGCCAGCGATTTGTAGAGCGTGCCGAACTTCACCGGCAGCACGGGTGAGACGTCCATGACGCGCGCGACCACGGCTTCATGGCGCAGGGCGCGCTCACCGAGCCAGGACAGGTCTTGCAGGTTCGCCTCGGAGAATTCGCTCAACAGCACTTCCCCGATCACGGCCACCACGCCGGAGTTGGGTAATGCCGCCACGCCATAGTTCGGGTCGACGCCGCAGCCTTTCTGCTCGGCCAGTTCCTGCACTGCCGCCAGGCAATCGAGGCGGGCCAGGCAGTAGAGGTAGATACCGGTCAACGCGGTCTCGGCCTGTGGTGTATCGGTCATGGTCGGATGTCCTTGAGCGCTGCTGCAAAATGCCGTGTCTGAATCAGCATCGGCGCGGCGTTTGCCGGCGCCTTGCGGGTCTGGGCGATACGGTCGCGAATGGCATTGAGGGCGGCGCGGTTGCAGATGGCACCGAGATCGGCGCCGGTCAGGCCGTCGGTGCTGGCCGCTAGCGCCGCCAGGTCGACGCCCTTGGCCACCGGCTTGCCGCGCACCTGCACCTGCAGAATCGCCAGGCGCTGGGCCGCGTCGGGCAGGCCGATTTCAAGTACCACGTCGAAGCGTCCCGGGCGCAGCAGGGCCGGGTCCACCATGTCGGGCCGATTGGTGGCGGCCAGTATCAGCACGCCCTTGAGTTTCTCGACGCCATCGAGTTCGGCCAGGAACTGACCGACGACGCGCTCGCTCACCCCCGCGTCGGAGGCGCCACTGCCGCGCCGGGGCACGAGCGCATCGATCTCGTCGAAGAAGACCAGACAGGGCGCGGCCTGCTTGGCCTTCTGAAAGACCTCGCGCACGGCGCGCTCGGACTCGCCGACGTACTTGGACATCAGCGCCGGTCCCTTGACCGAAATGAAGTTGACCTGGGTGGCGCTCGCTGCGGCTTGCGCCAGCAGCGTCTTGCCGCAACCCGGCGGCCCACACAGCAGCACGCCCTTGAGTGGCTTGACGCCAGCGGCCTCGAACAGGTCGCCGTATTGCAGCGGCCACTCCAGCAACTCGCGCAGCAGGCGCTTCGGGTCTTCCAGACCGCCGACATCGTCCCAGGTGGTGTTGGGCACTTCGACGAAGACCTCGCGCAGCGCGGAAGGTTCAACGTCGCGCAGCGCGGCCAGAAAGTCGTCCTTGCAGAGTTCGAGTTTTTGCAGCGACTCGTAGGGCAGCGTGGCTTGCGCGAAGTCGATCTCGGGAAAAATGCGGCGCACGCAGATCATGGCCGCTTCACGGCACAGGGCTTCCAGATCGGCGCCGACAAAGCCGTGCGTGATGTCGGCCAGGCGCGTCAGGTCTACGTCGCTGGCCACTGGCATGCCGCGCGTGTAGATCTCGAGAATGGCAAGGCGGCCATGGCGGTCGGGAATCGGGATGCCGATCTCGCGGTCGAAGCGTCCGGGGCGGCGCAGCGCCGGATCGATCGCGTTCGGGATGTTGGTGGCGGCAATCACGATCACCTGACCGCGCGCCTTCAGCCCGTCCATCAGGCTCAGCAGTTGGGCCACGACGCGGCGCTCGACCTGGTGTTCACCACCGAGGCCTTCGCGCTTGGGCGCAATCGAATCGATTTCGTCGATGAAGATGATGCTCGGCGCCTGTTTGGCGGCGTCGTCAAACAGCTTGCGCAGAAAACCCTCGGACTCGCCGTAGAACTTCTGCATGATCTCGGGGCCGCTGATCGAGAAGAAGCGCACATCGGTCTCGTGCGCCACGGCGCGCGCGATCAGGGTCTTGCCGCAGCCCGGCGGGCCGTACAGCAGCACGCCCTTGGGCGCGTCGATGCCCAGGCGCACAAAGACCTCGGGAAAACGCAGTGGCAACTCGATGATCTCGCGCACGCGCTGCACTTCGCGTTTCAGGCCGCCAATGTCCTCATAGGAGAACGTGTCGCGCCCGGCTGGACTGGCCTTGGCCTCGGTCTGCGCCTTACCGACCGTGAGCAGGGTGGACGGCGCGATCAGCACCGGCCCCTTGGGCTGCGTCTCGCGCACCAGGAAGTCGAGTGAGCGGTTGCCGAACAGGGTGCCGCGGATGCGGTCGCCTTCGATCACCGGCAGGCCATCGAGGCGGCTGCCGATGTACTGCAGGTCGCGGTCCGACAGACCTGGCGCGGTGGGCGAGAGCACGATGCGCTGCGCCGCCTGCGCCGTGACCTTCTGCACCGAGACGGCGTCGTCGAGCGCGACGCCAGCGTTGGTGCGCGACAGGCCGTCGAGTTGAATGCGCGCGCCGCCGCGGTCGTCCTTGTAGGCTGGCATCAGCTTGCAGACAGTGCGCCGCTTGCCGAGCACTTCAACGATGTCGCCGATTTCGGCGCCCAGTGCCAGGATGTCGGCTGGGTCCATGCGTGCCAGTGCGCGTCCGACGTCCTTGCCCAGCGCCTCGCTGACTTTCAGGCGCGGTGCCTTGTCTGCAGATTTTTTCATGAGCGGCCCTTCTTCGTTTTCTCTTTCTTGAGCACGATTTCCAGCACGCCGTTGCGGCACTGAAAACTCATGTCCTTTTCGGCAAAGCTGGCCGGCAGCAGCAACTCCTTGCGGTAGTTGGGCTCGCCTTTGCGGGTCGAGATCAGCAGGATGTCGTCCTGCAGTTCAAGCTGCAGGTTGGCTTCTGCAATGCCCGGCACTTCGGCCACGATCAGTACGCGGGTGGGCTCGTCGAACAGGTCCACCATCGGCTCGCGGATTTCATGCACTGCCACCAGCTTGCCGGCGTCGTCCTTGCGGATATTGCCGAAGGGCTCGACCTTCACGCCGCCCTTGTCGCCGATGCCGGTTTTGATGGAGAAGCCATAGACACCCTTCTTCTGCGGGTCTGAGCCGAGCTTGAATTCACCGCTCTTGTTGACGACACCACCGGCCTGCTCTGCCTGCTCCACCAGTTTGCCCAGTTGCTCGATCAGGTTGCCCATGCCGGCGAAGAAGCTGCCACCCGCCGGGTCGGTATGGGTCTTGCCAAAAGCGGCGCCCAGGCGGCGGCCGATTTCACCCAGACGCTCCTTGCCCTGCGCGAATTCGTCTGAAATTTTCTTGTCGACCATGGCCGTGACTCCTTGTGATTGGGATGGAAAAATGATGCTCAGGCCTGATTCATGAATTGCGTTGCCGAGATTTGGTACACCTTGAGTTTGGTGTGGATCGTCTTGTAATCGATGCGCAGCGTGCGTGCCGCCAGCGCCTTGTTGCCCTTGCATTTGGCCAATACGCGCAGCAGGATGGCGCGTTCCACTTGCGCGGTGGCCCGCGCCACCAGTTCCTTGAGCGAAAGCTGCGGCCCGTCGTTGGGCAGCTCGGGCGCATCACAGAGCGGATAGGGGTCCTGCGCCTCGCTTTCGCGCACGATGGGCACGGGTTTCTTCAGTACCGCCAGGGGTGCGACGGGCCTGGCCCGCTGATCGAGCATGCCCAGCAGTTCGGGCAGGATCAGTCCGTCCGGGTGATCGCACAGCAGGACCGCGCGGCGCAGCTGGTTGCGCAATTCGCGCGCGTTGCCGTGCCAGTCGTAGCGCTGAATAATGCCCCAGGCGGGGTTTGACAGCCCCTTGACCTGCTTGCCCAACTCGGTGTTGGTCTGGGCCAGGAAACGCTGTGTCAGAAACATCAGATCTTCCTTGCGCTCGCGCAAGGGCGGGATCCGGATTGAATACTCGGCCAGGCGGTGGTACAGGTCCTCACGGAACTCGTGCCGCTCGACCATGGCCATCAGGTTGGCGTTGGTTGCCGCCACGACCCGGAAGTCAAGCTTCTTTTCGCGTGTGCTGCCGATGCGGTGAATGCGCCGTGTCTCCAGAACGCGCAGCAGCTTGCCCTGCATTGCCAACGGCAGATTGCCGATTTCATCGAGGAAGATGGTGCCGCCGTCGGCCAACTCAAACGCGCCGGCCTTGGCCTGGTGCGCGCCCGTGAAAGCGCCTCTTTCGTGCCCGAACAACTCGCTCTCGATCAGCGACTCGGCGATGGCGCCGCAGTCCACGGCCACCAGTGGCTGCTCCGCGCGCAGGCTCAGCGTGTGAATGGCCTGCGATACCAGTTCCTTGCCGGCACCGGATTCGCCTGTCACCAGGATTGAAAAGTTGGTCCGCGCGACCAGTTCCACCTCGCGTTGGATGGCCTGGATGCTCGCGCTGCTGCCCATGGTGTTGAGCAGGAAACCGGCCTGGCGTGGCGTATCGATGATGCGCCGGACCTGCGATTTGGAGACCTTCTCTTCCAGTGCGCAGCGCACGGTGTGCAGCACGTCCTTATTCTTGAACGGTTTGGTGATGTAGTCCCAAGCCCCGGCGCGCACCGCACGCGCGGCGTCGTAGGACTTGCCGTTGCCTGTGACCATGATCACGGGGATCGCCTTGTCGAGCAGTTTGATGCGCGTCAGCACCTCGAAACCATCCATGTCGGGCAGCCCGATATCGAGCAGCACCACGGCCGGCGCATGGCGCTGAATGCTCGCGAGCGCATCCTCGCCATCGGCGGCCGGTATCGGCACAAAGCCGGCTTGGCGCATCACGTTGATTAGTATCCAGCGCGCATCTTCCTGGTCGTCCACGATCAGCACCTTGACCGCCGGGCCCGGGCTGGTCTCCAGCTCACGGTCGGGCGTCATCACGACCAGTTCAGACGGGGTCTTGTTCATTCCGGCTTCCCGGCGTGTTCCGTCAGAGACGGGAGCAGATTCCTGACCAGAATGTCGGCGCTGAGCAGGGCTTCGACCGAATGGGCCAGACCCAGAAACAGCAGGCCGATCTCGCCGGTTAGCAGCGTGCTGTTGATGCGCTGCGCAATAAAGTGGTCACGCTGCAGCAGCAGTCGCTGACTTTGCGCCTGGCGTGCCGGGTCTTGCACTGGATTCGGCGCAGCGGCGGCGAGCTGATGGAATTGATACTCCTGCAGCAGCAGCGCTGGGTCTTCTGTGCCCATCAGGTTCGCGCCCAGCGTCATCAGTTCCAGCAGCAAGGCGTGGTTGCGGCTGCCCTGGGCTGCGACGTCGCGCACGATGTCGGCTTCCTTGCCGCAAACCGGCAGGCCGTCCTGGTACAGGCGCACCGAGGTACGGGGCAATTCAAGCAGGCTGATGGCCTGGCCGATGCCGAGCCAGATGCCGTCGATGGATTTGAGATGTTCCAGCCACTTTTCCTGGCCGTAGCGCACCAGGTACTCCTGGCGCGTCTGGTCGCGCAGGGAACCCATATCCTGTTCGGTATGGATGATGGGAATTTTGATGAGCGTGCGCATATTTCAGACAGGTCTGTGGCAGGCAAAGGAACATGCGACCCTTGTTTTGTCACGCGGCATGCTGGATGAAGCAATAGCTATGCCATGGATAACAATTTGAAACAAGGGCGTTCTCGCCTGAATTTGGGGTGTGCGTGTCCGTTGCCAAAGTAAACGGGCGGACTGAAGTAGGGAGGTTGAACCATGGAATGAATTCCATGGTTATGGAATTCATTCCAGTGCAAAACTTGCATAGGAATGGCAATCGCCTAAGAAAAATTTCACTGGCGTTGTTTGCCCCCTGGCGAGTTGTCGTTTTTTCTTCTGGCCCGATTATCGCCCGCAATCCATGGATGCCGGATCGAGTCCGGCATGACAAGCGGAGGCACGGACTGCCGCGTCGTTTCGCTCCTCGCAGTGACGAAGTCATATGAGCGCAGCGACGATGGATGTGTCGGCATGCTGCGAAACGCAACACCCGGCCGTGTTGGCTATCATCGACCATCCGCGTTTGAGAGTCTTGCCTATGTCCATGGTCCAGTTGGCGCTGCGCCGCCCTTACACCTTCATCGTGATGGCGATGTTGATCGTGTTGGCGACGCCGTTTGCGCTGCTCTCGATGGCGACCGACATCTTTCCCGAAATCAACATCCCGGTGGTCAGCATCATCTGGAACTACGGCGGCCTGTCGGCGCAGGAGATGGGGCAGCGCATCGCCGGGCAGAGCGAGCGTGGCCTCACCACCACGGTCAGCGACATCGAGCACATCGAGTCGCAGTCGCTGGCCAGCGTTTCGATCATCAAGGTTTTCTTCCAGCCCACGGCCAACATCCAGACCGCCATCGCGCAGGTGGTGGCGGCCATGCAGACGCAGGTGCGCCAGTTGCCGCCGGGCATCACGCCGCCGCTGGTGATCAAGTATTCGGCCTCCAGCATTCCGGTGGTGCAGCTTGCGCTATCGAGCCCGACGCTGCCCGAGCAGGCGGTGTTCGATGCTGCGGTCAACGTGCTGCGACCACAGCTCATCACGATCCCGGGCGCGGCCGTGCCTTTCCCGTTTGGCGGCAAAAACCGGCTGATCTCGGTCGATCTCGACACGGCGGCACTGCAGGCGCGCGGCTTGGCGCCGGTTGATGTGGTCAACGCCATCAACCTGCAAAACCTGATCCTGCCATCGGGCACGGCCAAGTTCGGCGGCACCGAGTACGCGGTGCAGATGAATGGCTCGCCCGATGCCTTTGCCGGCCTGGCCGATCTGCCGGTGCGCACCGCCGGCAATACCACCACTTACCTGCGCGACGTGGCACAGGTGCGCGACGGCTTTTCGCCGCAGACCAACATCGTGCGTCAGGACGGCGCGCGCGGCGTGCTGCTCTCGGTGCTGAAGAACGGCGGCGCCTCCACGCTCGACATCGTTGCCAATCTGCGCGCGCTGCTGCCGCGTGTGGCGCAGGTGCTGCCACCGGACGTCAAGGTGACACCCTTGTTCGACCAGTCGGTGTTTGTCAAGGCCGCCGTCAAGGGTGTGGTGTTAGAGGCGCTGATTGCCGCCGCGCTGACCGCTGCCATGGTGCTGCTGTTCCTGGGCAACTGGCGCAGCACGCTGATCATTGCGCTCACCATCCCGCTCTCGATCCTGGCCTCGATCTTGGTGCTGCGCATGCTGGGCGAGACCTTGAACCTCATGACACTCGGCGGCCTGGCGCTCTCGGTCGGCATCCTGGTTGATCAGGCCATCGTGACGATCGAGAACATCGAGCGCCATTTGCACATGGGCAAGCCGATCATGGAGGCGATCGATGTCGGCGCCGGCGAGATTGGTGTCGCTGCCTTCGTCTCGACGCTGTGCATCTGCATCGTGTTCGTGCCGATGTTCTTTCTCTCGGGCGTGGCGCGCTTTCTGTTCGTGCCGCTGGCCGAGGCCGTGGTGCTGGCGATGATCGCCTCCTACTTCCTGTCGCGCACGCTGGTGCCGACGCTGGTGCTGCTGCTGATGGGTGGCACACACGGCGCTGCCACCACGCAGCGCGCCAGCGGGCTGCAGCGCCTGTACCGCGCTTTCGACCAGCGCTTTGAGCGCGTGCGCCGCGCCTACACGCTGGCGCTGTCAGCCCTGCTGTCGCACCGGCGCGGCTTTGCCATCCAGTTCATGGGCTTTTGCCTGCTGTCGTGCCTGCTGTTCCCGCTGCTTGGGCGCGACTTCTTTCCGAGCGTCGATGCGGGCCAGATCCGGCTGCACCTGCGCGCACCCACTGGCACGCGCATCGAGGAGACGGCACGCCTGGCCGATGCGGTCGAAGCGGCCATTCGCGAGATCATTCCGCGCGACCAGTTGGAGACCGTGCTTGACAACCTGGGCGTGCCCAACAGCGGCATCAACCTCTCGTACAGCAACGCCGGCACCATCGGCACGCTCGACGGCGAAATTTTGCTGTCGCTGCACGAAGGCCACGCGCCGACCGAAAGCTTTGTCACGCGCCTGCGCGCGGAGTTGCCCCAGCGCTTTCCGGGCATCGAGTTCTTTTTCCAGCCGGCCGACATCGTGACGCAGATCCTGAACTTCGGTCTGCCCGCAGCCATTGACGTGCAGTTCACCGGCGCCGATCAGGCCGGTAATGCGCTGCTGGCCTCTGGCTTGACGGACGCGATCCGGAAGATTCCGGGCGCGGTCGATGCCCATGTGCACCAGCGCCTCAACGCGCCGGCGCTCAATCTGCAGATGGACCGCTCGCGCCTGCAGCAACTGGGTTTGTCGGCGTCCAACGTCGGGCAGAACGTGCTGATCTCGCTCTCCGGCAGTTCGCAGACGGCACCGGCCTTCTGGCTCAATCCGCAAAATGGCGTCGTCTACAACATTGCGGTGCAGACACCGCAGTACCAGGTTGATTCGCTTGACGCGCTGCTCAATATGCCGGTCGGCAGCGGTAGCGCCAGCAGCAGCGGCAGCACGCAGTTGCTCGGCAATCTGGTCGAGGTCACGCCCAACCGCATGGTGGCGGTGGCCTCGCGCTACAACATCCTGCCGGCGGTCGATGTGTTCGTGAGCGTGCAGGGCACCGATCTGGCGAGCGTGGCAACGCGCGTGCAGGCCCTGGTCGATCAGGTTCGTTCCAGGCTGCCGCGTGGCAGCGAGGTTGTGCTGCGTGGGCAGGTCGAGACCATGCAGGCGTCCTTCATCGGCCTTGGTGTTGGTCTCGTGATGGCCATCGTGCTGGTCTACCTGCTGATCGTCGTCAACTTCCAATCGTGGACTGACGCGCTGGTCATCATCGCGGCCTTGCCGGCGGCGCTGGCGGGCATTGCCTGGACGCTGTTCATCACCGGCACCACGCTCAGTGTGCCGGCGCTGACCGGCGCCATCATGACCATGGGCGTGGCAACGGCGAACAGCATTTTGCTGATCTCGTTTGCACGCCAGCGCCTGGAGGCCGGCGTGCCGCCGCTGGCCGCCGCACTGGAAGCCGGCGCCACGCGCATCCGCCCGGTGCTGATGACGGCCTTGGCCATGATCATCGGCATGATCCCGATGGCGCTCGGCCTGGGCGAGGGCGCGGAGCAAAACGCCCCGCTTGGTCGCGCCGTGATCGGCGGCCTGCTGTTCGCCACCATTTCGACGCTGTTCTTTGTGCCGGCGGTGTTTGCCAGCGCGCATCAGCGAAAAGACAGGAGTTCTCAGACATGACTGAACAACGCCATTCGGCCCTGGGGCTGCACGCGATTGAAGTGGCGCCGGGAGCAGAGCCGCTGGAACTGCTCAAGCGTCAGCAGATCGTGCGCCGCACGCAGCTCGCCGGCCTGCTGGTGCTACTCGTGCTGGCACTCGGCGCTGGGCGCACGCTGTTCGCCCGCCACGCCAATGCGGAGATGCTGGCGGCGGTCAGCGCCGAGCAGTCGCGCCAGTACGTGAAGACCACCACGGCGCGGCGCAATGCGGCGGCGCAGAACCTGGCGCTGCCCGGCAGCTTGCAGGGCTTCGTGCAGGCGCCGATTTCGGCGCGCGCCAGCGGCTATCTCAAGCGCTGGAACAAGGACATCGGCGCGCGCGTTGCCAAGGGTGAACTGCTGGCCGAGATCGAGACGCCCGAAATTGATCAGCAACTGGGCCAGGCTGTGGCCGCGCGTGATCAGGCCGCTGCCAATCTGGCGCTGACGCGCAGCACGGTCGAGCGCTGGGAGGGCTTGCGCAAGAAGGACGTGGTGTCGCAGCAGGATCTCGATGAGCGGCGCAGTGCCGTGACGCAGGCGCAGGCCAATCTGGCAGCGGCCGAGGCCAACGTCGCGCGCCTGCGCCAGCTCGAAGATTTCAAGCGCGTCGTGGCGCCGTTCGCTGGCGTCATCACGCGGCGCAACGTGGATGTGGGCGATCTGATCGACAGCACGCGCCCCTTGTTCATGCTGTCGCAGACCGATCCGCTGCGCGTCTATGTCAGTGTGCCGCAGGCCTATGCCCATCTGGTCAAGGTCGGACAGGCGGTGGTGGTGACGCAGGGCGAGCTGCGCGGCCAGCGCTTTGCAGGCCGAGTGGAACGAACGGCAGGTGCCATCGACACCGCCACGCGCACGCTGCAGGCTGAAGTGGCGCTGACCAATTCCCAGGGCACGCTGCTGCCCGGCGCCTACGTCCAGGTGACGCTGCCCTTGCAGGCCAGCCAGTCGCTGCTGGCGCCGACCAACACGCTGCTGTTTCGCGCTGGTGGCACCATGGTCGCGGTGCTCGATGCGCAGGGCCGCGTGACGCTGCGCCGCGTCAGCGTCGGGCGTAACTTCGGCACCGAGTTCGAGGTGATTGACGGCATCAGCGAGCGCGAGCGCTTGGTGCTCAATCCGCCCGACTGGCTAGCCGACGGCCAGACCGTGGTGCCGGTGGCGGACAAGGACAAGCCGTGATGCTGCGGCGTAGCTGGCTCGTCGTCTTGGTCTGCGCCCTGAGCGGCTGCGCGGCGCCGCCGCCCTATGAAAAACCGGCGCTCGATCTGCCCGTGGCCTGGACGCTAGAGGCACCGTGGCGCGAAGGCCAGCCCGACGACGCGGCGGCCAAGGGAGCGTGGTGGCAGCGTTTTGGCGATGCCGAGCTCGATGCGTTGGCGCAGCGTGCGCTTGCCAACAGTCCGACGCTGGCCGTGGCGCAGGCGCGGCTGGCGCAGGCGCGCGCGACCTTGGCAGCGACCTCGGCCAGTGTGCTGCCGCAGATCGGCCTGAACGAGCGCGTGGCGCGGCAGAAGATTTCGGCCAATCGGCCGCTGACCAATTACAGCGCGCCGAACTTGTCGACCGTGCAGAACGAGCTCAGTGTGGCGATGACGGTCAACTACGAGTTCGATCTGGCGGGCCGCGTTGCGCAATCGGTGGCGCAGGCGCAGGCGGCGCTTGGGGCTTCGGCAGCCGATCTGGAAAACACGCTGCTGCTGCTGACGGCCGATCTGGCCAGCAACTATTTCAACCTGCGCGCCATCGACAGTGAGCTTGATGTGCTGACACGCGCCACGGGCCTGCAGCAGCGCGCGCTGGAACTGGTCGATGCGCGCCATGAACTCGGTGCCGCCACCGGCCTCGATCTGGCGCAGCAACAGGCCTTGCTGGAGACGACGCGCGTGCAGCTCGAACTGCTGCGGCGCCAGCGCGCCCAGTTCGAGCATGCGCTGGCGACCCTGGTCGGCGTTCCTGCCACGCAGTTCGAGCTGGCGCGCGATCTGCGCGAGCGCAGTGCGCCGCCAGTGCCGCTGGGCCTGCCTTCAGACCTGCTGCAACGCCGCCCCGACATCGCTTCAGCCGAGCGCGCCATGGCTGCTGCCAACGCGCAGATCGGCATTGTCAATGCGGCCTTTTATCCCAGCATCACGCTTGGCACGGGACTGGGCGTGGACAGCCGTGAACTCGCGACCCTGTTCGATGCGCCCAGCCTGTTGTGGTCGATCGGCGTGTCGGCGGCGCAGACCATTTTTGACGGCGGGCGTACGCGTGCCACCGTCGATTTCGCCCGCGCCGGCTATGCCGCCAGCACAGCGAATTACCGGCGTGTGGTGCTGGGCGCGATGCAGGAAGTCGAGGACGGCATCAGCGGTTTGGCGGCGCTGGAGCGGGCATCGCTGCAGGCTGGCAACGCGCTGACCACAGCACGGCGCGTGCTCGACATGACGACGGCGCGCTACGAGGGTGGTGCCTCGGTCTACTTCGATGTGATCACGGCGCAGCAAGCGCTGTTGGCCAGCGAACGCCAGGCGACGCAATTGCAGGGTCAGCGTCTCGTGACCACGGTGTTTCTGATCAAGGCGCTGGGCGGCTCAGTCCCCGACTAGCTTTTTCATTTGCCGCGCCGCCAGCCTGGATATGACGAAGCGGCTGAGGACGTCGGCCTGCGACAGCAGGCGCGCACCTTCCTGCGCACAGTTGGCCTGGCGTGTGGCCAGTTCGGTGGGGCTGAGTGTTTTCTGTGCTTGCAAGGCGGAATTTTTCAGGTTTTCCAGGCGATCCTGATCGCGATCGCCCTGCAGATAGGCCTGGCCGATGAAGGCGGCTGCGGCGTCCAATGCGGTTTGCAGCACGGGCCGCTGTTCAGTCTGACCCGCCTTGACCTGACGCGCCAAGTCTTCTGACTTGAGCTCAAGGGCGGCTATGCAGTCGGCTGTGTGCAGTTCGCGCACGCTTGGCTCTGCGATGTCGGCTGCACTGGCGCTGACAGCGGCCAGGCACAAGGCCAGCAGCAGGCCGGCGCGGCGCGGTTCTGATCGGTCGGTCATGCGGGTAAAGTTGGGCATCGGGCTGGCTTGAAATCGGATATCAGGGTTTGCACTATAAGCCAGTCCCGTTGCCTCATTGTGAAGTGCGCAAGCGACGTGGCAATCCATGCCGCCCGAAGTCATGGGCGGTCCCGGTGTTATTCGATTCTTTGCAGGTCCGTCACAAGCAAAGACCCGTGTTCATTTTTGGCTTTGAATAGCACCTTGTCACCGACCACAGCCCGTTCAACCTAGGTTCAAATGAACATCGCGCATGGTTCTTGAAATTCCGGTAATTGTCAGTAGCTTCTGCTACGCGGCAGCGTCCAGACCGGCCCGTAAATCGGCCAGTATGTCGGGCAAGGACTCCAGGCCTACCGAAAGGCGCAGCAGGCCTTCTGACAAGCCGTATTTTTCACGATCCTGCGCGCTGTACAGCGCGTGCGTCATGGAGGCCGGGTGCTGAATCAGCGTTTCCGGGTCACCCAGACTGACGGCAATGTGCACCAGGGAAAGCGCTGCGACCATGCGCTTGCCAGCAGCCAAGCCGCCCTTCAATTCGAACGCAACCAAGCCACCACCGGCTGACATCTGCCGATTTGCCAATTCATAGCCAGGGCTATCCGGCAGGCCTGGATACGAGACATAGGCCACGGCTGGGTGTTGACGCAGGGCTTTTGCAACGGCCAGCGCAGATTCGCAATGGCGCGCCACGCGCAACTCCAGTGTCTTGAGGCCGCGCAGGACCAGAAACGCTGTGAATGGCGACAGGGTGGCGCCGGTGAAGAAGCGCAAACCCTCGCCTCGAATCAAATCAATGTGCTGCTTGCGGCCAAGCACCGCGCCGGCCAGCAGATCGCCATGCCCGCCCAGGTATTTGGTGGCAGAGTGCAACACGATATCGGCACCCTGTTCGAGCGGACGTTGCAGCACCGGCGTTGCGAAGGTGTTGTCGACAATGGTGAGCAAACCATGCGAGCGGGCCAGGGCGGAGATCGCACGGATGTCGATAACCCGCAGATTGGGATTGGCCGGCGTTTCAAAATACACGGCCTTGGTCTTGGCCCCGATGGCAGCGGCCACGGTCTCGGGTTGGGTGAAGTCAGCAAACTGTGTACGGATGCCAAAGCGCGTGAGCCCTTTTGCGAAAAGTGCAAACGCGGTTCCATAAATGATTTGATCGACCATGATCTCGTCGCCGCTTTGCAGCAGCGAAAACAGGGTCGCTGAAATCGCAGCCATGCCGGAGGCAGTCACCAGACCGGCCTGCGCACCCTCCAGCGAGGCCAGCCGTTGTTCCAGCAGGGCTTGCGTCGGATTACCGGTGCGCCCGTAAACGTAGCCCTGCCGCGTGCCAGCGCGGATCTCACTGAATGCGTCGATCGATTCGTGCGTGTAGGTCGAGGTCAAATACAAGGGTGGCGACAGGGCCCCCTGTTCCTGTTGCGGGTCATAGCCAAGATGGATGGCACGCGTGGCAAAGCCCTCGAATTGGGTATCAGACATCAATTGCTCCTCAAATCATCCATTTTTTTAAAGGGCGCCTGGCCGTGATTCAGCAAGCGGCAAGCCATGCAGTCTGCACCCAAAACAGAACAAGGCCAAGTTGAGAATTCTCCTTTGCTTATTCGAATTTCATCCTTGTCGATTAAGCAATCTTCCTGCATCGATAGCAAATTGAGCGCCGGGGAGGTTCAGCGGGAAAGGTTCGTCGCGAATCGGTCAGCGATATTTGTTGCCCATGTGTCTCTCAAGTCGTCGTAAAACCAAGGACAAGGAAATGGTGAGCATCAGGTAAAGAACGGCAACCACGTTATAGGTTTCCACCGTCATGAAAGAGCTGGAGGCATGGAGTTTCCCCAATTGCGTGATGTCGTTGACACCCAATACGGATACCAGTGATGAGTCTTTGACCATGGCAATGAAGTCATTGCCCAACACCGGCAATATGCGTCGCAAAGCCTGGGGCCATATGACGAGACGAAAACACAGCCAGCGCGACAGACCCAGCACTTGGGCCGCTTCGATTTGGTCACGTCCGACACTTTCCAGTCCAGCGCGAAACACTTCTGCAAGAAAGGCGCTGTAAGCAAGCGCCAGCGCGATAATGCCGCGCGCCGTGTTGGAGACATCGCGTACCAGAATATCTGGCAGCAGGCCATTGGCGATCCAAGCGCCAAAGGCCCATTGGTAGACGGCAAGCGCTGCTGGTGTCCCGACAAAGGTCACATAAAGAAGAATCACCAAAGCCGGCAGGCCCCGCACAACTTCGATGTAAAACCGTGCGCACTGGCGCAGCCATACCCAGCGCGCTCGTGATGCAAGCGCCAACAGCAGTCCGAGACTGGCAGCCAGGGCAAAGGCAATGACGGCGACCGTGACGGTGATCCACAGGCCCTGGACCAGAACCTGAAAGATCAGCGCGTAGCGCCCGTCCACCACGGCCAGCGCCACAAATGCACCCGCCAACAGGAATACCGCCACCAGCCAATAAGGCCGATCACGGGAGCGGGATTCAAGCAAGATGTTCACAGATGGTTCGCTATGGATTCAGTTTGTATTCAACGAACCATTTTTGATCAAACTTTTTGAGCGATCCATCCGTTCGCATCTGCGCCAAAGCGGCATTCACCGGTTTCACCAAGTCGGAGCCATTCTTGAAAATGAAGCCGAACTCCTCGCGTCCCATCGGCTTGCCGACCACTTTGTAAATATCGGGATAAGCCCTGGCATAGCCTTGCGCCGATACGCCATCGGTGAGCACCGTGTCGACATCGCCTACTTTGAGGGCCTGCATGGACAGGCCGAAGGTTTCATAAAGCCTGATGCGCGGATTGGTTTCGTTACCGTCCAACAATTCATGAACTGCCGTGTAAAAGTTGGTGGTTCCGCTTTGCGCGCCTACCAGCAGTCGGGCCTTGGCTTTGAAGGACTGGGCATCGGCAAACTGACCCTCCCGCGCCCGTGCCATCATGTACTGCTCTGACACCATGTATGCATCAGAAAAGGCGATCTGTTTTTTGCGTTCGGGCTTGATGGTGATGCCGTTCATACCCACATCAAACTGGCCAGCACGCACTGCCTCAATCATCGTGTCCCAGCTGCTGAGCTTCCAATCCACCTTGGCGTGCAGGCGCCGGGCAATCTCGTTGAAGACGTCGTATTCCCAACCAACGCCCTGACCGGTTTTCGGATCCTTGAAGTTCAAGGGAACGTAGGCGTTTTCCGTGACCGCCACGATGGTTCGACCTTTGAGGTCGGGAAGAGGCTGCGCCTGCACATTTTGCAAGCAGGCAAAAACGGCAGCCAGCATCAGCGCCGCGCGCGCAGTACGACCAAATGACATCGGAAAGCCTTTGTTGAATATCAGTCAGAGAAAGAACAAAGGCAATTCTAGGGTCAGGCTACCAGGTCAGATTGGCCCTTGCGTAATAGTAGGCACCATTCAAACCGGTCGGATCGGTGTAGTTGTAGGGAAATGCGCCGCCATAGCTACTGGCATCAAGTGTGCGCGCGGGATACTTGTCCAGAATATTGTTGGCACCGGCCACCAGAGTCAGGTTGCGGTTCACTTTGTACTGTGCTTCAAGGTCGAGCAACCAGGTGTTGCCCAATGGTTGCGCATGGGCCCCATTGATCAGGGGCGCGTTGCTGTCATAGGAGTAGGCCCAGACCCGGCCATAGCGCGTGGCTTTGCTTGTGAAGCCCCATTGGCTACCCTGCCAGTTTGCACCCAGAATCAGTTTGCTGTCAGGCGAGCCGTGTGTCACGGCCAGCAAGGCGTCCGAGCCCAACAGCGAAAGCGTTGGATCAATCGCTGACAAGGCCGTTGAATTGTTGTTCACGCGATCAATCTGCGTCCGGTTGAAGTTCAGAGCACCATTCAACTGCAATGAGCCCCCAAGCGCCTTCAGTTCTTGACTGACAACGAGGTCAAGGCCACTGGTCGTTGTATCCAGTGCATTGGTCAGAAATGCAACGCTCTGGATGTCAGAGCGCCCGCTTGCAGCCAAAAATGCGGTCACCGCATCACTCTGCAAATCGCTGCTGCGGGTAATGCGATCCTTCACCTGAATGCGGTAGGCGTCCACGGTCAAAGAGGTCTCTTTGGCAGGGCGCCAGGCAAAGCCGAGTGACAGGTTGTGTGAAGTTTCCGGTTTGAGTGGCTGGGCACCAAAGGCCTGGGCCAAGGGGTCGCTGGCGGGAAGCAAAGCATTGTTTTGCAAACCAGTGCCATCGGCATTGAAATTCAGGGTGGCAAACCGGAAACCGGTTTGCGCCAACGCCGGCGCGCGCAGACTGTTGCTGAACGAACCCCGGACCAACCACTGCGGTCCGAGTTTCAAGCGGCTTGAAATCTTGCCGGTCGTGGAAGTGCCGACATCGCTGTAGCTGGCTTGCCTGAGCGCAAGGGCCAGCAACCAGTCGCGGCTTAGCTCTGCTTCTGCGTCGATATAGGCTGACGTGATGTTGCGTGACAAATCCACTGCATCTTGCGGACGCAAACCTGGCCCCGCCTGGGCGCCGGGTGCGCCGCCGGTGTTCGCACCTGCCGCGTAAGACGCCGCATCACCTGCGCCAGTGCGGTAATTTTCCTGCAAGAACTCGACGCCAAGCGCCACATTCACGGGCGCGCCAAGACCGCCGATGCTGACCGGTCGTGTCGCATCCAGATTCAGGCTGTTCTGACCGGAGCGCATGTTGGCCAGATGGAAGCTGGTGGGGCTGGCGTCCCCAAGTGACGCATTCAGTGAGTTTGCAAGCCCGTAATCAAACACATTCAGGCCGGTGCGTGCACTGGCATCCAATGACCAGAGCCCCGCATCAAACCGTGTACCGGCTACCAGCGATGTATCCGTAATGTCGCCCTTGGTGATAGGACGGTAACCATTGGGATAGATAGATGCTACGTTGCTGGGGTCGCCGGGGTAGCGAAAGAACGCAGCCCCTTCGGTTTGGCGTTGGTGTGCCGTTCCAAGCAGGTAAGCCTGTGCGCCATTCTGCAGAGGCAGGGCGCCATTGACAAACACAGTGCCGCTGCGCTGCTTGGGGTCCCCCGACTTGAACAGTACCTGTTGGTCCAGCGCCAAATCTGCCGGTGTGGAATTCCAGGAGGTCCAGCCAGCATCACTGGCGCCAGCGCGATTGGTACCGGCTTTCATCTGCCATTCGCCACCTAATCTGAGCGTTGCGCCATTGCCAAAAGTCACGCCCTGGTCAACCGAGACTTGCTGTGTTTGGCCGTCAACGATCCTGGCGCCAGTTGGTGCAAAGTGCGTGCTGTTGGCACCGAGACCCACAGAAGCGCTGCCGCCGGTCCCTCCCCCCTTCAGAACAATGTTGATGACGCCCGCGATGGCGTCGCTCCCGTACTGCGCACCCGCGCCGTCACGCAATACTTCGATGCGCTCGATTGCGTTGACGGGAATCGTATTCAGATCCACGGGTACCGTGCCTTTGAACAAACCTTCCAGATCCAAGGCGGCATTGGTATGGCGACGTTTCCCATTGACCAAAACCAGAACCTGATCCGGCGCCAAGCCGCGCAATTGAATGACGCGAACCGAGTCAGATGCGCCACTGGAGGAAACGCGAGGCTCATTGATTGACGGCGACAGAGCCTGCAAGGCCGCGCCCAACTCACCCGATGCATTGAGGGCCTGCTCAAGTTCTACGCCGGAATAGCGGTCAATCGGTACGGCACTGTCAAACACCGTGCGAGTCTTGTCACGCGAGCCCAAAATGGTGACCACTTCAGGCAAGTTGGCCGTTGTTTGTGCGAATGCATCGCCGCCAACCAGCGCAAGACAAATGGGACTGAGCGTGAAAATTCCTAAGGCCTGGAAAAATGATGGGTTCAGGGATGTCATAAGGTAGTCAAACAGCAGTTTGAAGCAGTAATTAATCGCTCAAGTTTGACACACCGGCGCGCCGTTTTGAACGATGCTTTTGTTATTTGCTTATGTGCCGCTTTGTGAAAGTCTGCTGTTGGGGTGTTAGTCAGTTTCCGCATAAGAAAACCTGTTTTTGTTCCTTGCTCGGGGTGATGTGTCTTTCTAGACTGACGGTCTGATTCCACTTACCAATGAGAACATTCATGCTGAAGAAATGGCTTAAAAATCTGACACTCATTGCGGCGCTGGCCGCGTCAACTCTGTCCAGTCTGGCGCTGGCTGAGGCGGTTCCGGACCAGGTCCGTTTCGCCTATGCCGGGGGCCCGCGTGTCTGGATCCTTGGCAAGATTGACACTTCTTTCGATAAGGCATTCGGCACCAAAGTCAAATGGATTCCCTTCAACTCGGGCGCTGATGTTCTGACCTTGTTTGCAGCCAAGGAAATCGACATTGCACGCTTCGGCTCTAGCCCGGCCGCCGCCGGTATTGCGCGCAAGCTGGCCGTTGAAGTGATTGGCGTCCCGGAAGTGATTGCGACCAGCGAGCGCCTGATCGCGCGCAAAGGCATTGCCAGCCTGAAAGACCTGGAAGGAAAGACGGTCGCTTTTCCGGCCAACTCGACAGCACAATACGCCTTTGAAGTGGCGATCAAGCTGGCAAAAGTGGATCGCAGCAAGATCAAGGGCCTGGCGCTGAAGCCATCCGAAATGCTGGCAGCCTGGAAGCGCAACGACATTGACGCTGCTTACGTCTGGGGCCCATTCACGCAGCAATTGGAAGGCGATGGTGGCAAGGAGATTTTTGCCACGCGTGACCTGCAAAAAGATGGCGTGCTGGTATTCAACAATTTTGTCGTGCGCAAGGAGTTCGCGGACAAGAACCCCGAACTGGTCGCCAAGTTCCTGCGGGTTGTGCAAGAGAAAGTTGATCAGTACAAGAAGGACCCGGAAGGATCGGCGCAACTGATTGCCAAACATCTCGACATTCCAGTCGAGACGGCGCGCAGCACGCTGGCGGGTTTGCAGTATCCGTCGCTGTCAGAGCAACTGACGCCCGCCTATATTGGCAACGAGACGACCAAGGCGGGCTCGCGCATCACCAGGGCGTACAAGGATTCCGCCAATTTTCTGGCTGAAATCGGCGAGGTTCGCAAAGCGGACATTCCGGAGTCCTATGCGTCGGCAATCAACACGACCTATTTGCAGCGCGCCGCTGCGGGCAAGTGAGTGAAGCCTTGTCTTACCTGTCCGGTTTGGCATTGACGCAGACGCTGATTGAGCCGCAAGCCCATCCCGATCCGGTGGGCATCGCCCATCGACTGCGTCGCTGGAAGCTTGCGCTGATCAGCTTCGGTGCGGTTCTTCTGTTCCTGGTCATCTGGCAACTTTCCGGCAGCCTGCACTGGGTTGATTCCTTGCTCTTGCCGCCGCCCAGCGAGATTCTGATCACGGCCGGCGAACTGCTTTCATCCGGCTACCGGCAAACACCGCTGTGGCAGCATTTTGCGATCAGTATCGCTCGCGCCCTGACTGCGTTTGTGGCAGCGATTGCAAGCGGCGTGCCGCTCGGTCTTTGCATGGGGCTGTCACCAAGCCTGGCGGCCGGGCTCAATCCCTTTGTCCAGTTTCTCCGCCCCCTGCCCAAGATTGCCCTGATTCCGCTGGTCATTGTCTGGTTTGGGATTGGCGAAGGCGCGAAATTTTTCCTGATCTTCATCTCGAGTTTTCTCAGCATCGTGGTCGGTTCCGCGGCGGCTGTGCTGAGTGTCAGTCAGGCCCGACTGCGCGCCGCCCAGACACTGGGTGCCAATCGACGCCAGCTCTTTGCCCATGTTGTCTTGCCCAATGCTTTGCCGGAGTTGTTCACCAGCGTGCGCCTGTCCATCGGCATCGGCTGGACGTCCCTGATCGCTGCTGAAATGGTGGCGGCCAATTCCGGCCTGGGCTGGATGGTGATCAACGCCGGCAGCTATCTGCGCACCGATGTCGTCCTGCTCGGCATTGTTCTGCTCGGTCTAACCGGCTACTTCTTCGACTGGGTGCTGGTTCAGCTGCAGCAGCGCTGGGTCCCGTGGGCCGGGAAGGACGCATGAGCAGGGTCGCACGCATTGCGCTGAACCGTGTGTCCCTGCGCTTCCCGGGTCCGACCGCTGGCAGTCCCGACAATCAGGTCCTCAGTGATGTGTCGCTGGCTCTGGCCGACGGTGAATTCGTCTGTCTGCTGGGTTCATCGGGTTGCGGCAAGTCAAGCATCCTGAATCTGCTGGCCGGCTTCGAGAGGCCCGATCAGGGTGAGTTGCGGCTGGATGGCCGACCCATTTACGGGCCGGGCCCTGAGCGCGGCATGGTCTTTCAGCAGCCTACGCTTTTCCCCTGGTTGTCGGTCCGCGACAACGTCACCTTCGGACCCCGCATGGCGGGCCAGAGCGCGGATCGCTATCAGGCCGATGCGGATCGTTTCCTGCGGCTGGTCGGCCTGCAGGATTTCGCCAGCCACTTTCCCTGGCAACTGTCGGGCGGTATGCGCCAGCGCGCGGCCCTGGCACGCGCCTGGTTGCCCAAGCCGGAGATTCTGTTGATGGACGAGCCGTTTGGCGCGCTCGATGCGCAGACCCGGCTCGCCATGCAGGAATTGTTGACCCACATCTGGCAGACCACCCGGACCACGATTCTTTTCGTAACCCACGATGTCGATGAGGCGTTGTTCTTGGCGGATCGCGTTCTCATCATGTCGGCCAGTCCGGGGACCATCCGCGAGGAATTGCAGCTTCCTTTCGAGCGTCCCCGAAGTCTGGAAGACCTGGTCACCGACCCAGACTACGGGCAACTCAAGCGCAGCATTTTGCATGTGGTGCGGGAAGAAGTCGCCAAATCCCTTAACAGCGTAATCGCCTGATTCCCACGGAGTATTTTCAAATGAACCTGTCTACCTTTGCCCGCGTGCGCCTGACCCAAGCGCCGACCGCGCTGGAATTTCTGCCCAATCTGACGCGTCTTCTGGAAGGGCCCAATCTCTACATCAAGCGCGATGACAATACCGGCCTTGCCTTGGGCGGGAACAAGACGCGCAAGCTGGAGTTCCTGATCGGCGATGCTCTGGCGCAGGGTGCAACGCATATCGTGACGCAGGGCGCAACGCAGTCCAATCATGTGCGCCAGACCATTGCCGCCGCCAATAAGTTCGCCTTGAAGTCCACCGTTCTTCTGGAAGAGCGGGTCACTGGCGCACACGCCGACTACTACAGCAATGGCAATGTTCTGCTCGATCAGATCTTTGGCGCAACGATTGAAACGCGGCCGTCGGGCCTGGACATGAACAACGAACTGGTGGCGGTGGCTGAGCGTTTGCGAAATGCGGGCGAGAAGCCGTATCTGATTCCGGGCGGTGGCTCCAACGCCATCGGCGCGCTCGGCTATGTCGTGTCGGCTCAGGAGATCATTGCCCAGTCCAACGATCTGGGTCTGCGCGTTGATCACGTCGTGCACGCCACTGGCAGCACCGGCACGCAAGCCGGTCTGGTGGTTGGTTTCCAGGGCTCAAACAGTCACATTCCGGTGCTGGGCATCAGTGTGCGGGCGCCAAAGGAGCGACAGGAAGAGAACGTCCGTAAACTGGCACGCCAGACCTGGGACCTGCTCGGTATTCGCGGCGAGTTGCCACCGGACAGCGTGGCGGCCAACTCCGACTACGTTGGCGGTGGTTATGGCGTACCCACCGAGGGCATGATCGAAGCAGTGCAACTGCTGGCCCGTCACGAAGGCATATTGCTGGACCCGGTCTACAGCGGCAAGGGCTTTGCCGGACTGCTGGACCTGATTCGCAAGGGCTATTTTCGCAAAGGCGAAAACATTGTTTTCGTGCACACCGGCGGTGCCGTTGGCCTGTTTGGTTACCGTTCCGTGCTGGCGCCGCAAGCGGCGTTTTGATCGATGGCGTGTGCTTCGGCGTTGATCGGTGTGCTCGGTGGCATCGGGCCGCTGGCGACGCTGGATTTCCTGCAAAAGTTGCTGGCGGCAACACCCGCCGGAAGCGACCGGGAGCATGTGCCAAGCTTGACTTGAAATGTGCCACAGATCCCCGACCGGCAACCGGCGCTGGTGGATGCCTGTATGGCTTGCTGCACCGAAACCCGCCTGCGAAAGACAAGCCGTGCAAACACGTCACTCGAAACATATGCGCTTATGTAATTTGAAAGCATGAATTCCTTCGTTCAATAAAGGCCCCTTGAAGCCCACAATTTGTTGCATCGACGCTTGCGATGAATTCCGGTTGCGACGTCGATATCTTTGCATCCATTCGGCCTGATCGCGTCTCTTTACCAGGAGTTGAACATGAGTCTTTTCACCGCACTTGTTTCCCCGTCTGCTACACCCGCCCTGCCTTCGGACGCCGCGTTTGCCTTGCGCATTTCATTGGGTGGCGTCTTGCCGTCACCGTCTATGTTCATGCGCTCAATGGCTGGTTGTTTTCGGCCTCCAAGGGTGGCTGGGAATATCCATTGAACTAAACCGCTATGCGGTGGTAGGTCCTCACAGGCCTCCAGACCCACCTTGGCCTTGAACTCCGGCAGATGCACTTTGCGCTTCTTCGATTCAGTCATTGGTTACCCGTTTCTTTAGACAGTGTCCCACTTAAACCCCTGTTCCAAATTCCGGGTCCGCTTCACAATCCGGAAAAATCACACCATAGCCTATGACAAATTGATTCAAGATATCACTTGAAAACTCAGCTTTCAACCTCGTCAGTAGACCATGTAAGGCGGACTCGGCTTGTCTAAATGGACTCTCCTTTCCGTCATGCGCCTGGCCAGCTCTGTCGGTAAAAGTCCATCTTCCATTCGTGCATGAAACACCGCCTCCCTTGGCCACCACGCTAGAGGCTTGTCACGCGGTAGAAATCATGCGCCAGGCCTTGGCCCGGTACGGCACGCCCGACATCGTCAACACCGACCAGGGGAGTCAATTTACGGCAGCGGACTTTACAGCAGTGGTGCTGAACTCAGGAGCCAAGCTCTCAATGGACGGACGCGGCGCGTGGCGTGACAACGTATTTGTCGAACGCCTATGGCGCAGCGTGAAGTACGAGCATGTGTACAAATTCGCCTATGCCAGTGTCAGTGAAGCTCGCACCAAGATTGCGGGATACCTGGACTGGTACAACAATGGCCGAGCGCACTCCAGTATCGAAGACCAAACGCCAGACGAAGCGTACTGGTCGGGTCTGCCACAACTCAAGGCGGCAGCGTGATGCACGTGGGTGTCAAGCAAGTGCTGCTACGCAGCAAGGGCAAACAAAAGGGGGAAGGGCTTCCCCCTTGCGCCCCTTGCGCGGTGGCCAGTGGACAAGTCTCAGCCCTACGGTCTGTGGACTTGCCCACTGTCTCACGGCTACGCCGCGCTGACACCCCCATCTGCGAAGAAGAAATAGCAAAGAGAAAACCGATTACGATTGCTGTGCTTTCCCGAGCACTTCCACCCAGCTATGGTCCCACTTATCTTTCGGGAAAAGCTGTTCAAACAAACCGAGCCACTTCTTTAGACATGTTTGCCAAACGGCTTGCAAGATGTTGCGCCAATACGTAAATTGCCTTACAATTCGAAAAACGTAAGGCATAAACTATGACCGAATCTACCATTACAGCAAAGGGCCAAACAACGGTCCCGGCTGATATCAGACAGACTATTGGCGGCGTGCCTGGAACGCGCCTAGTGTGGCATGTGCTCTCGGATGGTCGCCTCTTTGTTCGCGTCAAAAACAAGACTGCCGCGGACGTGAAGGGCATCGTGAAAGTGCCCAAAGGCAAGCGTCTTTCCATTGAAGAAATGAGGCCTTGATGTTGACTGGCTCCGTCGATACGAACATTCTGGTGCGACTCCTGACACAGGATGACGTTCAACAGGCACAGGCAGTTGATCGCCTGATAACACGGCACGCTAAAAATGGCGAATTGCTTTTTGTCCCCGTCACAGTGGTGCTTGAGTTGGAGTGGGTGTTGCGATCCAAACTAAGCCAGAACAAAGCACAATTCATTCACACGATGGCTGCACTGTTGACCATGGTGGAATTCAGCTTTGAGTCAGAAGATGCCCTGGAGCAGGCGCTGGTGGACTATGAAGACGGCACTGCTGACTTCGCCGAATACCTCCATCTGGCCCTTTCTCGCAAGCGCAATGCGCTGCCATTCTGGACGTTTGACCGGAAGGCTGCGAAAGCTATGGGCACAAGGATGATGATCTGATGAAAACAGGAAAAGGAACATGGTGACGGTCGACCCACATACCTAGTCACCTTGCTTTCTTTAATTTGACATCCCATAAGCGGCCGGTCGTGAGAGTCTGGATGCGCTGTTGACGACCAATCAAGGAAATGCTCAATATCGGTCGTTCACTCCGTTAGGGCGGATATGCCTTTTGGCGCGTACTTGCTGATGGCCTCCCACAAGCCATTCAGGTAGACGGCCCCGAGCGCGCGGTCATACAGGCCGTAGCCGGGTTTGCCGGTCTCACCCCAGATCATGCGGCCATGATCCGGGCGCACATAGCCCTCGAAACCGATGTCGTGGTAGGCCTTGACGATGGCCGCCATGTCCAGCGAACCGTCGCAAGATCGGTGCGTGGATTCATAAAACGTTCCGTCCGGCTCCACTTTGACATTGCGCAGGTGGCCAAAGTGGATGCGACCCTGGCTGCCAAATTCACGCACCAGGGCTTCAACGTTGTTGCACAGATCAGCGCCGAGCGAGCCCGAACACAGGGTCAAGCCATTGGCCGTTGAGTCCACCATATTGACCAGGCGCTGCAAGTCTTCGCGGTTCTTGACGATGCGCGGCAAACCAAAAATGGGGCGCGGCGGGTCGTCCGGGTGCATGGCCATCTTGATGCCCACTTCTTCAGCGACCGGGATGATGGCCTTGAGGAAGTAGCCGAGGTTGGCCCACAGGGTTTCCTCATCCACCGCCTTGTACTCGGCCAGCAGGCTCTTGAGCTGTTCCGGTCGGTAGCTGGCGTCCCAGCCGGGCAGGGCGATGCCCTTCTCCGGGTCAATCCTGGCCACCGCCTTGGCATCGAACGCCAGCGTGAAAGAGCCGTCGGGAAGCTCCCTGGCCATTTCGGTGCGGGTCCAGTCAAATACGGGCATGAAGTTGTAGCAGATCACTTTCACACCCACTGCCGCGCAATGCCGGATGCTCTGCTGAAAGTTGGCAATCAGGCGGTCCCTTGTTGGCTTGCCCAGCTTGATGTCTTCGTGGGTCGGCACACTTTCAACCACCTCAAACTTCAGTCCTGCGCCTTCAATGCGCGCACGCAGAGCCTGCAGCTTGTCCAGGGGCCAGACCTCACCCACCGGCACGTCGTAAATGGCGGAAACAATGCCATACATGCCGGGGATCTGGCGGATGTATTCGAGCTTGACGGGGTCAGACTCGCCATACCAGCGAAATGTCATTTTCAAGGAACTGCTCCAGGGCGTTGCGAATTCAATGTAGCACGAAATAGCTTAGGATAATGACTCGCACCAGGCGGGCGCTGTGGCTTGCGGACTCCGGCCCACGCTCGCGAGCGGGCTGATCAGGCCATCCAATGTGGCGGCGTTAAGACTGCCCTTGGTGAGTCTATTCCGTGGTGACCGCCCATGGGGCCTGCGCTCGCAAGCCACATCACCCGCCTTCGTTTGGAACTTGGTGCTATCTGCCCCAAAATCATCGGCTTGACGTCATCGCTGGTGAAGTCGCCAATTGGCGCTTTAGACACAAAGCGGGTCCAGTGGTTTGCGATCTGCCTGCTCCATAGCGGCCATTAGAAACCAGGACTATTTGATGCCAAAAATTTACGTTGAATTGAGGTGCGTAAGTCGGCACAATTGTTCACTGCCAGAAGTGAGGGTGCGATGGCAAAACACAAATATCCGTCAAGCGAATTTGAACTGCAAGAGGGTCCTCCGATGCCCAAAGTTACTCCAGTGGGCTACGATGGAATTGATCTTTCCGAGTCCGTCCTGACCCTAATCCAGATACTTGGACGTTACGGCTTCACGGCAGCAGCGTCAACTGGTTTTGCTGGGAAGACGATAAATCTCATGTACAACGGAAGTCGCTGTGGGTACATCAACAGCACGGTGCTCGCAAAAGGGGCGATCCTCGGATATCACTTTACGTGGTCGGGAAGACCGAATAATGCTTGCCCACCAGAAATTTCTGATCGACTTCTGGAAGAATTCAGCAAACGATACCGGTGCGACCCTCATGATCTCGAAATTCATCATGGAACTGGATCGAATGCTGGACGCACCAACCTTCACATAAGAAATGCCACTCTTGCATTGCGTGTTCTTCTGCAAGATGTCGGACAGTCCCTTGACGATTCAGTGACCCTAGCTAAGGTCAATGGTGGCTATGTTGAAGGGGCAGTTCGCGATGTATCAATGCAGAGCTACGAACGCTCGGCAAGTGCTCGACTCGCCTGCCTTGATCATTATGGATACGACTGTGTTGTTTGCGGCAAAAACCTTCGCCGGCTATACCGAGGACTTCAAGTAGAACTAATTCATGTGCATCACGAACATCCCTTCGCTCAGAAGGCGGGTCAACGTGAAACCGATCCGCTCCGTGATTTGAAGCCTGTTTGCCCGAATTGCCATGGCGTTATTCACTCACGTTCGCCTGCCTACTCAATTGAAGATGTCAGAACAATGCTCCATGATGCCTCTTGCGTGGGCGGTCAATCTGTGTTGAAGTGTTGACCTATGGACTGCTCCCAAATCAACGTGATTCCAATGTCAGGAAAGGATGTTGATACAACAGGAACGACGATAGCGACAAGATCGGAAGATTGGTATTTTTTTCCTGAAGGAGTTCGAAAGTGGTTGGAACCGGTTCTCCTGCCATTTGGTTACGAGACTGGTTCTGGCAAGGATGCTGACGGCTTTCTTCTTGAAATCGAATACATGGTTCGGAAAGAAGATTCTGTATCTTTCCCCTGGGCCATTGTCTTCCTGCCTGAGGAATATCCGTTGGCCGGGCACCTGATGTCGATTCGCCCGAACATGGACATTCGTTTCAGTTGCTACTCACTCATTTGGCCCGGCGCTTATGACAATTACGATTTCGCCGTCAGTGGTCCACCGAAGGTGTCGATGATCTTTGTGTTCTCAAAGTCGGCACTTCAACAGGGAGCGTCAAGCGGATCGCCATTGCTGAGAGATGCTTGGGGTATTTTAAGTGATAGAGCAGAAGACAGTCGATGGGTGGTGCTTGCTGACACATTGGACGACGATTGGGTTCGAGATGTGGCTAAAACGAGCGACGCCCTGTTCTTTGAACTGACAAAGACGGACTAAATTGTTTTGTTGTCTAACCAAGAAAATGAGAGAAAGAATGCATTTCAAATATCACTCCATCGTTTTACTTGTTATGTCGCTGGCATCGAACTGTTTCGCAGCCCCGGACAAAGTTCTTTATGAGCTGCAGGAAAAGTGTGCCAAGCGAATGGAGTCGGTTTTCAAGCCCGAGGAGAAAGACGTAAAGGGCGTGATCACATATTCGTACTTCAACCATTTCAGTGTCACACTCAACCGGTGCTTCGTAAAAGAGGTAATGCGAATATATCCAGCCAACCCTTCAATGACATCCGTAATACATACGATCTTCGATGTGAATGAAGGAACAGAACAAGCCATCTTTGATAAAAATCCAATTAGTGGGAAAGTAAACGCCTGTCGGGTAGGGGAAAAACTATGCAGCACTGAAGAGGCGTTCGAGATCGGCATAAAGAGATTCATGGAGAATTAGTATCGGCAGGCAATCAAGGAGTGATTGCTCGAACTATTCAAACCAATCTTTGCAATATTTCGGATTTGCCAATCTATTCAGTTCAAGATCAATATGTGAGTTGGAGCCGCCAGTACCGCCTGAAGTCCACCAAGCCATCAAAGTCGGCCTTTTCCCGGTGCTGTGCAGCATGTAGGCGATGACTTCTTCAGGTCCATCTCGCTCCTGACACAACATCTTCGCAGTTACACCACTGCTGCGTAACGATTGAATGGGTGCCGCCGTGTCGCACCCGTCATAGCGTGGGCCAAAGCATTCATCGTCGCGAGTACCCGGGGCTATCGAAATTCTCTCAACTCCCTTCGATGGGTCTGACTTGCTGTAGTAAGTTACAACCCAGCCGAGTTCTGCCCGTTTCGGCGTGAGGACTCTTGCAACATTGCCTTGATTGTTGATTCTGACAACGCCAGTTCGGAAATAAATTGTTCCGTGATCGGTAGTCAACTCGGTTTTGTATCCAGTTGAGTCCCAGTGAATTTCAGAATTCGCTTGCCGGTCCCACCCAACGCTTGTATCAGTGCTGTTTGGCATTAGGCTCTGGATCATCCGTCCCAGCGCCACAGATTTTGTCCCAACCAGCTCTGCGGGGAAGACGGGTCCAGAATGTCCTTTGGCAGAAACTACCACCCAAGTAAAAACTAGGATTACGGCGGAAGCAAACTTGGCAATATTCATTGGCGGTCAAATTCACCCCTTGTGACCGCGATTCAGGGTGGCGATCTATTCTTGGGTTGTGTAGATTGTCTTCGCGTTCGTGTGCATGAGTCAATCAGTCACTGCGATAAACCAAACAGTTTGGCTGCCAGCAAGCCGCCTGTCGTGGTTGTCGGAAAACGATAAAGCAACTTCTTTTCTGTAAATTTCGCTGCAAACGGGTCTTTCGCCCCGAAGACCCGCGCGCCCGTGTTGGACCCACAATTTGAATCCGGCGCGCCCCTCACTTTGTTCGGCTGGTGGATTGGGTGTCCGGGCGTCGGCCAGAGAACGGATACCCGATCCGCCAGCCTGGCCACCGGCGGTCGCCATGATAAGGATCCTCTCCGGGAAGTTGCCCGTAACATAGAGCACGTAAAATTTCTTGCCACCGAGTCCTTTCAAACCAAGCGATGCATCAGGAACAGAATCCAACACAGCTCATCGCACTCGACTGGGGCACATCGTCGCTGCGGGCTTATCGCCTTGGCTCTGCCGCCCAGGTATTGGAGATGCGCTCCCTGCCATGGGGCGTGATGAAGCTGCCACAGGTCGCTCCAGCCGAAAATTCCGGCATCGATGCAACAGCGGGCTTTGAGTTGGCTTTTGAAGAGGCGTGTGGCGACTGGCTGCGCGCCGCACCGCAGGTCTGTGTGATTGCGGCCGGCATGGTAGGCAGCCGTCAGGGCTGGCACGAAGCACCCTATCTGTCGGTACCGATTGCGGTCGACCGGATCGGAGGCACCCTGAGCACCGTGCAGACCCGAGGTGGCCAGATCGTCCACATCGTCCCCGGCCTGATCGAGAACTCGGCACTGCCCAACGTCATGCGTGGGGAAGAAACCCAGGTGATAGGCGCGCTCAGCATGCTCGATGTTGGCAACACGCCGTCCGAGATCCTGATCGGCTTGCCTGGCAGTCATTCCAAATGGGTACAGGTACGAAGGCAGCATGATGAAGCACAAAGCTACATCGAGCATTTCCACACCTTCATGACGGGCGAGGTCTTTGCCGCGCTGTGCGAGCACACTATTTTGGGACGCAGCATGCAAAGCAGCGAGGTCAACGGTGACGATCATGCTGCGTTCGACCGCGGCGTCCTGGTAGCGCAGACGCCGGCCGGCCGCGCCGGGATCCTGTCGACCATCTTCAGCACACGCACACTGGGCCTCACAGGCGTACTTGATGGCGCGGGCCAGCGTGAATACCTTTCAGGGCTGCTGATCGGTCATGAGGTAGCGGCATTGCAAGCCTTGCTGGCGGAACAAGCGCATCAGCCGGCGCGCGTCATACTGGTCGGTGATGCAGCACTGTGTGCGCGTTACACGCGTGCCCTCAAAGCCTATGGTCTTGACCAGGT
>CAIXNB010000212.1 GCA_903920695.1 uncultured beta proteobacterium | reverse complement strand
GTGATCACGACAGCGGCCGGACTTTGCTCGACGGCGCGGGTGAGTTTGCACAGCTCGGCCTCTACCTCTTTGCCCCGTTCGATTTCATTTTCGGCACGCGCCAATGCACTTTGCGTCATTCGGTTACTGAAGAAAACCATGCTGGCGGTTACGCTGAACAATGCCGTGTAGGTCATCCACTGTGTTACCCCGACGCTGTAATTGGGCTGCGGCAGCAGTCCGGCGTTTTCCGCCAGGATCAAGCCCAACACGGCCAGCGAGCTGGCACTGATCGCGATCAGTATTCCGGACGATTCAAATAACAGGCCTACCAGGATCACCCAAAACACGTAGATGGCGGCTACCGGCGCGCGGATAGTTCCCAGGCTGATATTTGTCAGTGTGAGAGCGACAAAGAAGAGCATTGGCAGGGCGAACGCGACCAGGTTGATCCTGCCGCTATGTAGCATGCGCCAGCTCAGTGCGAGCAGGATCAGCCACAAAACGGCGATGATCAATGTACTCGTCGGGGTTTTACTACCAAGTAACGCGGCCACAATGACCAATGCCGTCAGCAGCAGGCTGGCGAGGATAAGCTCGTTGAGCAAACTGGCCCGGCGGGTCTTCTCCTCATCGCCTTCAAAGACCGGCGGTTGGAACCAGCGTATCGCGACGTTCTTCACATCGGCCTTCATAACCATTTTGAAGATCAATTTAATCTTGAGCATCCGCTCTGGCGTTTGTCAATCGCTGGGGCCAACCCTTCATTTCAGTGAAGCGCATGTCAGCGGCGATTCGGGTGTATTCAAAAAGGATGGGGGGCGATTGAAATTCCATGAGGCCCGATGCTAGAGACCTTAGAGAGAACAGCGTGGCAGAAGTGTGAACTGAGTGCGATGGAGGAAGTGTCACCGGACCCGGCCGTAGATACTTCAAATTCACAGTTTGATCACAAGTCTTTTGCCCCGAACTCTAAGATGCCGACAAGTTTCAAGGAGCAAATCGCATGTGTGGCATTGTCGGCGCGGTATCGACCCGCAATATCGTTCCCATCCTGTTGCAGGGCCTGCAGCGCCTCGAGTACCGCGGTTACGACTCCTGCGGTGTGGCGGTGGTGGCCAATGGCTTGCAGCGCGCCCGCAGCACCTCCCGCGTGGCAGAGCTGACCGAGCAGGTGGCAGCCACCGGGCTTGCAGGCACAACCGGAATCGCCCACACGCGCTGGGCCACGCACGGCGCGCCGGTGGTGCACAACGCCCATCCCCATTTCAGCCATGGCGCCGGGCCTGACGCAGCCAGCCGCCCCGGCCGGGTGGCACTGGTGCACAACGGCATCATCGAGAACCACGATGAGCTGCGCGCGCAGCTGCAGGTCAAGGGCTACGTCTTTCAGAGCCAGACCGATACCGAAGTTATTGCTCACCTGATCGAAAGCCTGTACGAAGGCGATCTGTTCGAGGCCGTCAAGGCCGCGCTTAAAGCTTTGCAGGGGGCCTATGCCATTGCAGTGTTCTGCAAGGACGAGCCGCATCGCCTGATCGGCGCGCGCGCGGGTTCCCCCCTCATTCTGGGCGTTGGTCAGGACGGGCAAGAGCACTTTCTGGCCAGCGACGCCATGGCCCTGGCCGGTGTCACGGACCAGATCGTCTACCTGGACGAAGGTGATGTGGTGGACATCCAGTTGGGAAAATACTGGCTGGTGGACAAGAACTACAAGCCGGTGGCGCCGACGCAGCGACCGGTTCGGACCGTGATCGCACACAGCGGCGCGGCTGAGTTGGGGCCGTATCGGCACTACATGCAAAAGGAAATCTTCGAGCAGCCGCGCGCCATCGCCGACACGCTCGAAGGCGTTGACGGCATCGTGCCCGAGTTGTTCGACCAGCAGATGAACCATGCGCCCGGACTCAACGCCGCGCGGGTCTTCAAGGACATCGATTCGGTTCTGATCCTGGCCTGCGGCACCAGTTACTACAGCGGCTGCACGGCCAAGTACTGGCTCGAGAGCATCGCCAAGATTCCGACGCAGGTGGAGGTGGCCAGCGAATACCGCTACCGCGACTCAGTCCCGAATCCACGCACGCTGGTGGTCACCATCACGCAGTCGGGCGAGACCGCCGACACACTGGCTGCGCTGCGCCATGCGCAGAGCCTGGGCATGACGCACACCCTGACCATCTGCAATGTGGCCAGCAGTGCCATGGTGCGTGAATGTGAACTGGCCTACATCACACGCGCGGGCATCGAGATCGGCGTTGCCTCCACCAAGGCTTTCACGGCGCAACTGGCCGGGCTTTTCCTGCTGACGTTAGCGCTGGCCCAGGCCAAGGGGCGCTTGAGCGAAGCCGAAGAAGCGCGCCACCTCAAGGCCATGCGCCATTTGCCGGCGGCACTGCAGGCGGTACTGGCGTTGGAGCCGCAGGTGATGGCCTGGGCCGAAGACTTCGCCAAAATGGACAACGCGCTCTTTCTGGGGCGCGGCCTGCACTACCCGATTGCGCTCGAAGGTGCGCTCAAGCTCAAGGAAATCAGCTACATCCACGCCGAGGCCTACCCCGCTGGTGAACTCAAGCACGGCCCGCTGGCCCTGGTCACCAGCGCCATGCCGGTGGTGACGGTGGCGCCGAACGACGCGCTGCTGGAAAAGCTCAAGAGCAATATGCACGAAGTGCGAGCCCGTGGCGGCGTGCTCTACGTGCTGGCCGATGCCGACACCAGGATCGAGAGCGGTGAAGGCCTGCACGTGATCCGCATGCCCGAGCACTACGGCGAGTTGTCACCGTTGCTGCACGTCGTGCCGCTGCAACTGCTGGCCTATCACACCGCCTGCGCCCGTGGCACCGATGTCGACAAGCCGCGTAACCTGGCAAAAAGCGTCACGGTTGAATAACCCCGAAAGGACATCTGCCACATGTCCCGGCAGAGAGTCCTCAGAATCCCTGATGGTTAGCAGCGGACCTGTCACCCCCGACAGTCGGCAACTATGGGCGTCCGGCGCAAAAAAGAGCATCGGTTTGATCGACGATCTGAACGGAATCAAACGCGATAGACTCCAACAGGTCGCCTTCAGGCCAGCAGAGGCAATGACATCAAAGGTCATTTTGGCAAGCGACTCGGTTCACTCTACCCCCGAATGGGGGATATTCGTAGGCTCCGGCGACCTGCGGGCCATGACCGCACGCGCGCGCCAGCAGCCGGATCAGGTGAAACTGGTGTGCAGATGACGCCGAAACGGCACATCGCCGGCCGGCACTTCGTCAAGTTCGCGCGCGTAGCGGTGTCCGGCATACACGGCGTGGGCGATCAGCCCCGGCGCCAGCGCGTCCCCGACGCACTTCACGCTGCGGATACCGGCCGCTGACCACTGCGACTCCAGTGCCAGCAGTTCACGGTACAGGCTGTCGTTGGGCAAGCGAGCGGTGATGCTGACCACTGCAGCGCAGGCCAGTTCCGAAACCTTGCCCGACCAGACGTGTTCCATCACAACCCGCTCACCGTTGAACGCCGTGATGTTGCTGGCGACGATCTGCGTGACCCCGAGTGCATGCATGCGTGCCTGGATATGGCGATAGTCGAGCGTGTTGCTGCTCCAGGAAGCAATCGTGTCATCGGGCGTCACGTAATAGACGGCACGTTTCTCGGCGCACAGCTTGTCGGCGATGGTGCTGGCGTAGTAGAAGTAGTCATCGTCAAAGACCACGACCGGGCCGTCGGGAACGATTCCGTTCATGATGTCGTCGGGCGTGTAGATGCGGGTCTGTTCAAAGTCTTTGATGCCCATGCCGTTGCTGCGCCCATAGCCGTCGCGCTGCCAGTGGCAGCCGGTGGCCAGCAGCACGTGATCGGCGCCGAACTCCAGTACCTCCTGCGCGCCCATCGCGCTGCCCAGGTAGGTATGCACATTGGGCATGACGCGGATCTGCCCGACGCGCCAGTCGCGCACGCGTGCCCACTCGGCCAGCCCCGGCAGGCGTGACTCGCGGCTGACGCGGCCACCAAGTTCGCTGCTGGCCTCGCTCAGGTGCACCTCGTAGCCGCGTTGGCCCAGCGCGCGCGCCGCCTCCAGGCCGGTGGGACCGGCACCGACGATCAGTACTTTCGCGTTCGACTTGCGCGGCGCAATGCGCTCCGGATGCCAGCCTTTGCGCCATTCCTCACCCATCGTCGGGTTCTGCGTGCAGCGGATCGGCGTCACCGTGTTGTCACCCGAGACGCAGATGTTGCAGCCTATGCACTCGCGGATGTCATCAACGCGGCCTTCCTCGATCTTCTTCGGAAGGAACGGGTCGGCAATCGACGGCCGCGCCGAGCCAATCATGTCCAGAATGCCGCGCCGGATTTGCGAGACCATGGTATCGGGCGAGGTGAAACGTCCGACACCAACCACCGGTTTGCTGGTGACCTGTTTGACCCAGTTGATAAAGGGCTCCTGCGCGCCTTCAGGCGCAAAGCGCGAGGGCACCGAGTCGTTGTACCAGGCTGCCAGATTGACGTCCCACAGGTCCGGCAGATCGGCCAGCATGTGCACGATCTCCTTGGCCTCGCTGGTCGTGACGCCACCGTCACCAAGCAGTTCCTCGGTGGCAAAACGCAGCACGACGCCACAGCTATCGCCGACTGCGTCCCGCGTGTCTTGCAGCACTTCGCGCAACAGGCGCACGCGGTTTTCCAGCGAGCCGCCGTATTCGTCGGTACGCTGGTTGCGCCGCTTTTGCAGAAAGTGCATGGCCAGCGACAGGTCATGACCGGCATAGACGTAGACCAGATCAAAGCCGGCGGTTTTGGCGCGCAGCGCGGCGTTGCGATGCCAGCGCCGGTAATCGGCGATGTCGCGCTTGTCCATGGCGCGCGCCTGCGCCGGATAGCCGTATTTGCTGGGTTGGTGCGAAGGCGCCAGCAGCACTTCACGCGAGTACAGGTTGGAGGCGGTCGGGCCGTTGTGGGTCAATTCGACGCCGGCCAGGGCACCGTGCGCGTGCACCTTCTCGCACATCAGGCGCAGTGCCGGTATGTCGTGCTCATCCCAGAGTCGCGCTTCGACATAGGGCGAGACGTCGCCCGAGGGGTGAATCTCGCACTCCTCGGTGCAGATCACGGCCCAGCCGCCCTCGGCCTTGACCTCGCGCATGGCAGCGTGCGCCTGCGGCATGGCATGTCCCATGCCGTTGCAATGCGGCACCTGAAAGAAGCGGTTCTTGGCGACCACCGGGCCGATTCGCACCGGCTCGAATAGAATGTCAAAGCGTGGATCGCGGGCCATGGCTGGCAACAGTCGTGCTAGCCGGTCAAACCGGCAAACACATTTTGCACATCGTCATTGGCATCAATGGCGGCCAGGAAGGCTTCGACTTCTTCAAGTTGCTCGGCACTCAGGCTCGCCACAGCGACCGGGTTCTTGGGCTTGTAGCCAAGCTTGGCCGACAGCACACTGAAACCCTGGGCCGGCAGCGCGCGGCTGACCAGATCGAGATCGGCGGGATCGGTCAGGAACAGGGTTGCGCCGGCTTCGTCGCCCGGCTCGAAGTCCTGCGCACCGGCCTCGATTGCCGCCAGTTCCGGATCGGCGCCCGCCACCGCGGGTTCGGCCTCGATCAGGCCCACATGGTCGAAATCCCAGGCCACCGAACCCGAGGTGCCGAGTTGCCCCTTGCGGAACAGCACGCGCATCTCAGGTGCCGTGCGGTTCACGTTGTCGGTCAGACATTCAACCATCAGCGGCACGCGATGCGGCCCGAAACCCTCATAGATGACATGCTCGAAATTGACCGCATCACCGGTCAACCCGGCTCCCTTCTTGATGGCGCGGTCCAGGGTTTCCTTTGGCATGGAAACCTTGCGCGCCTGTTCCACCACCAGTCGCAAGCGGGCGTTCGAAGCTGGGTCGGCGCCGTTGCGCGCCGCAATCATGATGTCTTTGGCCAATCGGCCAAACAAGCGTCCCCTGGCATTTGCCGCCAGTTCCTTGCCTTTTGCTTTCCACTGCGCGCCCATGTTTTGTTCCTTGTGCTGGTCGCGCTCCGGCGCGCCTGATTCGATTCGCGGGGTCGGGCCAAGGCGCCGCATCAAGCGACGCAGCGCAGGCCCAAAGAGCGCCTAGTTTATCCGCCCGCTGGCGCCATGCCGGAACCGACCCCGCACGCCTGCGGCGGCGCTGCGTTGGCAACCGGGTCCAGGCCGACGCAGGCGAAGACGCCAAGGTGAAAGGGTCGTGTGGCGCTCAGTCACTGCGATCTGAGCGGCGCGATGCCGGCTTTGATCATCGAGACAAAGGACAACTGCGGTTGCTGGCGAATCTGCAGCAAAAGTTGGCGCATCAGTTGCCGGGCAAACTGCTTGCTTGCCTGGAACGCGCAGCGGTAGATAAACCAGTCAATTCATCGCGTAGCTGGATCGCCACGCTACCATCACATGATGAAAGATCGCAATCGCAGTGGTTCGATTCAGACAAGAAAAAGTGAATTCAGCCCCAAATAAGTCAAAATCTCGTCTCTGTCCCTAGGGTTAACCCTAGGCCCGATTATGATTCCACACACAAACCACCTTCCAGCGAACTGGCGGGATTGGTGATAACCAGCGGAGTTTTCCCTCATGCGTACGTATTTTCTGGCGGCGACACAACCCAACGTCGGCCTGACCTCGGTTTCACTCGGTCTGCTGCGCTCACTGCAGCGGCACGGGCTGAAGGTGGCGTTTGTCAAGCCGATCACCAAGCTCACTCCTGAGACCGAGCCTTCGGTCCTGTTCGCGCGCAGCATCTGCCAACTGCGCAACACGCCCGATCCCCTGCCGATGAATTTGGTGACACAGCACGTGACCAGTGGCAAGACCGATGACTTACTGGAAGACATTGTGAGCCTCGCCATGTCCTGCTCCGAGGGCGCCGACGTGCTGGTGGTCGAAGGCACGCATGCCGATCCAAGCCGGGCGTTCATTCCCCGTCTGTCAGCCGACATCGCCCGCAGCCTCCAAGCCGACGTCGTGCTGGTGGCAAGCGCTGCGGATGCGGAAGGCATTGCCGAGACCCACTACATGATTGCCCAGGTCCGCATTGCCGGGCGCAATGTGGTGGGCGTCATCTTTAACCGCGCTGCTGCAGATTTCGACGAGCGCAGTGTCGCCAGCCAATTGGACGGCGTGCCGATCTGGGGTGTTATCCAGGACAACCCCGAGCTGTCGGCACCGCGCACCATCGACGTGGCCCGCCATCTGGGCGCCGAGGTCATGATCGAGGGCGAAATCGCGACCCGCCGTGTGCGCGAGACCGTGCTCGCGGCACGTTCCGTGACCGAAGTGATTGCGCGCCTGAAACCGGGCGCCCTGGTGGTCAGCGCGGGTGACCGCGACGACGTCATCCTGGCCACGGCACTGGCAGCGAGCAACGGCATCGAGCTCGCCGGTCTGGTGCTGACGCACAACAGCGTCATGAGCCCGCGCATCGAACGCTTCGGCTCACGCGCCTTCCACAGCGGCTTGCCGGTGCTGCGCACCGACGGCGACAGTTATGGCACGGCCGCCCGCATCAGCCGCTTGCCACTGGCCGTACCGCAGGACGATCTGCGCCGGATGGACAGCGTCATCGAAAGCGTGGCCGAACAGATCAACAGCGATATCGTTTGTGCCGGTCTCGAGCGTGCCGCATCGAAACGAACCTCACCGCCAGCCTTCCGCTACCAGTTGATCCAGAAAGCCCGCTCCGCCAACAAACGCATCGTGCTGCCCGAAGGCGAGGAGCCGCGCACGATCCGCGCCGCCGTCATCTGTACCGAGAAGGGTATTGCGCGCTGTGTGCTGCTGGGCAAGCGCAAGGTGATCCAGTCGGTCGCCGACGCACTCGGCATTGAACTGCCAGTCGGGCTTGAAATCATTGAACCGCACGAGATTGCCGAACGCTACATCGCACCACTGGTGGAACTGCGCAAGGGCAAAGGACTGACAGAGGGGCAGGCTCGCATTGCGCTGGAAGACAGCGTTGTGCTCGGCACCATGATGCTGGCCGTCGATGAGGTCGATGGCCTGGTCAGCGGCGCCGTGCACACCACGGCCAGCACGGTGCGCCCGGCACTGCAGTTGATCAAGACGGCACCGGGATCGTCGATTGTTTCGTCCTGCTTCTTCATGCTGATGCCCGAGCAGGTGCTGGTCTACGCCGACTGTGCGATCAACCCCAATCCGACGGCCCAGGAACTGGCCGACATCGCCAAGCAGAGCGCTGACAGCGCGCTGGCCTTCGGCATCGATCCCAAGGTTGCGATGATCAGCTACAGCACCGGCGAATCCGGTTCCGGCGACGATGTCGAGAAGGTTCGCGCAGCGACCGAACTGGCCAAGGCGCGCTGGCCCGATCTGGTGCTCGACGGCCCGATGCAGTACGACGCGGCCGCCGTGCGTGAAGTCGCGGCGCAGAAAGCGCCGGGCAGCGCAGTGGCCGGACAGGCTACGGTTTTCATCTTCCCCGATCTGAACACGGGCAACACCACCTACAAAGCGGTGCAGCGTTCGGCCAACGTCGTATCCGTCGGCCCGATGCTGCAGGGCCTGCGCAAACCGGTCAATGATTTGTCGCGCGGCGCACTGGTCGATGACATCGTGTTTACGATCGCACTGACCGCCATCCAGGCCGAGTCGATGGCCCACCAATAGGGCCGGCGCGCGGCCAGCCGGATCGCCATCTGGGCATTCCGGCAAAAAGGTATGGCACATTAGCCCGTATGTCTTCGCTCAACGCCCACCCATCACCAAGCCGGTGCTGGGCGTTGCTGCTGCTGATCAGCGCCGGCCTCGGCGCCGGGCTGACCGCGCTGCATTTGCCAGCCGGGATTCTGCTGGGCTGCATGCTGGCGGGCATATTTTTGTCGTCCCGGGAGATCCGACTTGAGGTGCCACACAGCCTGTTCGTGCTGGCGCAAGGGCTGCTTGGCTGTCTGATGGCCAAAAGCCTGCAGCCCGCCCTGCTGGCCAAGGTCATCAGTGACTGGCCGCTGTTTCTTGGCGCCACGGTCTCGGTGATTGCCGCCAGCGCCGTCCTCGGCTGGGTCCTGATGCGCCGCCAGGTCTTCCCCGGAACGACCGCCGTCTGGGGTCTGGCGCCCGGCGCTGCTTCGGCCATGGTTCTGCTGGCCGGGGAGTACGGGGCCGACGTGCGACTGGTCGCGTTCATGCAGTATTTGCGCGTGGTCGTGGTCACACTGATGGCCTCGCTGGTGGCGCGTCTGTGGAGCGTGCACCCGGCCTCGGCTAACGCCGAAGTCCGTTGGTTTACGGTGCTCAGCGCCAGCGACTTGGGCGCGACGCTGATGCTCGCCTTTGGCGGCGCCAGCCTGGCGCGCTGGCTGCGCATTCCGGCCGGCCCGCTGATGGCGCCCCTGATTCTGGGAACAGCCTTGCAGGGCATGGGTGGCCTGGTCATCGAATTGCCGCCGGCCTTGCTGCTCATGGCGTATGCCGTGATCGGCTGGACCATCGGCCTGCGTTTCACGCGCGGCATTCTGCGTCATGCCCTGCGCGCCCTGCCCCAGGTGCTGGGGGCCATCTTGGCATTGATTGGCGTCGGCATCCTGGCCGCCGTCGTGCTGACCCGGGTCGGGGGATTTGAGCCGCTGACCGCCTACCTGGCAACCAGTCCGGGGGGTGCCGATTCGGTGGCCGTCATTGCCGCAAGCAGCGCCGTCGATGCCGGATTCGTGATGGCGATGCAGGTGGCGCGGTTTGTGATGGTTCTGGTCTTTGGTCCACGGGTGTCCCGCTTCGTCGCTCGGCGCATGACTGATCGGCCGCGTACACAGTAGAGCGAGGGCGCTGGTCGGCGCAACACCGACCTCTGGTTTTCCCTCGCTTGAAATATTCCTTGAGTCGGGTCAAGATGCCATGATCCAAGGTGATGATGAAGTTTTCCCGAATGCTTTCGTGCGCAAGACTTGGATTCGATCGACCCAACTATTTCTACAAGGAGACAGCGTATGTACTACCAGACCTACGACCCAATGGGGAGTGCGGTCCTTTCGACCATCGTGGCAGCGGTACCGATCGGGGTTCTGCTCTACTTCATTGCCTTGCACCCGCATCGGGACCAGGATGGTGTGCGCCATCTCGGCATCTCGGCACCCTACGCGGCGTTGTACGGTGTTTTTGCTGCGTTCTTTGTTTCCTGTCTGGTGTTTCGAATGCCGGTGGCTTCGGCGCTGTCGGCTTTTGCGTTCGGTTCTCTGTCGGGGTTTCTCGGCATCATCTGGATCGTGCTGGCGGCGATGCTGCTCTACACGATGACGCTAACCGCCGGCAAGTTTGAAATCGTCAAGGAATCTATCGTTCATGTCTCCTTCGACCGACGCCTGCAATGCGTGCTGATCGCGTTCTCTTTTGGCGCCATCATCGAAGGCACCTCGGGCTTTGGCACACCGGTGGCGATTGCCGGCGCCGTGATGGTGGGCCTGGGCTTCAAGCCATTCCAGTCCGCCGTGCTCAACCTGCTGGCCAATACGGCGCCGGTGGCCTGGGGTGCGATTGGCACCCCGATCGTGACCTTGGGCGCCGTCAGCGGACTCGATGAGCTCACGCTCTCGACCATGGCCGGGCACCAGTTACCCTGGATCTCGGTGCTGGTTCCGTTCTGGCTGGTGGCGGTGTTTGTGAAGATGGAAGGCGGCACCTGGAAAGAAGTGTTCGAGGTCTGGCCCGCGACGCTGTGCGCCGGCGTGTCTTTTGCCGCGATGCAGTATTACGCGTCCAGCACCAACGAGTTGCACCTGATGACGGACGTGGTCTCCGGCGTTTTCTCGGTCATTTGCACCGCTTTGTTCCTGCGCTTCGTCTGGCATCCGAAGACCCGCTTCCTGCTGCGCTCCGAGCGCGAGGCGCTGGTCGTTTCCGGCAAATCTTCGGCCTCTGCCACCACGGACAAGACGACCTGGAAATATCCGTACAGCGTCGGCGAAACGGTCCACGCCTGGATGCCCTGGGTCATTCTGATTGCCTGCTGCGCCATCTGGGGCATGCCTAACTGGAAGACGTATTTGAACGGCCTGTTCTCGGGTATTGCCTTCAAGACCGAACTGTTGGGCTCGGCCTTCAGCGGCACTTTGTCGCTGCCGGTCTGGGACATGCCGGCCCTGCACAACATGGTGCAGCGCGTGCCGCCGGTCGTGCTCGCCAACGCCAAGCCCGAAGGGGCACGCTTTGCCATCAACTGGATTTCGGCGGCCGGCACCGGTGTGTTCGTGGCGGCGGTGCTGTCCGGTCTGGTGTTGGGGCTGAGCGCCAAGCAATGGAAGGAAGCCATCATCAGCACCGGTCGGCGCATGAAGACGCCGGTGATCGTCATCACGCTGGTGCTGGGCCTGGGTTTCCTGACCCGCTATTCAGGCACGGACGCGGTGCTGGGCCTGGCCTTCACGAGTGCCGGTCCCTGGTACCCGTTCTTTGCCGCCTATCTCGGTTGGCTTGGCGTTTTTCTGACGGGCTCCGACACGGCGTCCAACGCCTTGTTTGGTAGTCTGCAGCGCATCACGGCGCAGCAGTTGCACCTGAATGAAGTGCTGATCGTTGCGACCAATTCAACCGGCGGTGTGATGGGCAAGATGATTGATGCCCAGTCCATCATGGTGGCCTGCGCGGCCTGCTATGAAGACCCGAAGGAGCGCGCCCATGCCCTGGGGCCGATCTTCCGCACCGTGTTCTGGCATTCGATTGCCGGCGCCGCCGTGGTCGGCGTCATTGCGATGTTGCAAGCCTACGTTTTCCCGGGCGCGATTCCAGCACTGCCAATTGGCAAATAGCGCGCTGCGGCCGTGCCCCATGGGGCACGGCCTGGCACCCGATCAATCGAGCCTGACGCTGCGAAAGATATGCTTGCCCAGGGCGTTGGCGAATGCCAGCGCCCGGTCCTGTGTTGCTGCGCTGGAGAGCCGGTAGCGCACCACGAGGCCAAGCTTGGGGTCCTGTTCGACCTTCAGATCATCCAGCGTGACGGCTGCCTGCTCCGCTTCCTGGCGCACCACCGACTCGATCTCGCGTATGATCAGCGCCGGCTTGAATATCTTGCCAACCGCTGTCACCGGCAACAGATCCATGGCGGTGATTGACTTGGGCACCGCAGCGCGCTCGGTGATGTGCGCGCTGGCGTAGGCCAGCAACTCCTCTTCGCTGGCTGAGACGCCGGCGCGCAATTGCACGTAGGCCACGGGCACTTCACCGGCACGGGCATCGGGACGACCAATCGCCGCGCACAAGGCAACCAAGGGATGCGCCGCCAGAACTTCCTCGATGCTCTTGGGATCAATGTTGTGGCCGCCGCGGATGATCAATTCCTTCTTGCGGCCGGTCAGCCAAAAATAGCCGTCGGCATCCATGCGACCCAGGTCGCCGGTATTGAGCCAGACCCTTGGCGGGACGGCACTGTCGCCGGTCGTGATCCAGATGCCCTGGTTATGCGCTTCGTTCAAGTAGCCCGGAAAGACATTCGGGCCACTGATGCAAATCGCGCCGACCTCGTCGGTATCGGCCTCACGCAGCCATGCGCCCTCGGCGTCCAGCCGCATGACGCGCATGTCCTGCCAGGGCAAGCGCAAGCCGATCGAGCCAACGCGCGACTCACCGTCCATCGGGTTCATCGACGAAACACAGGTGCCTTCGGTTAGCCCATAGGCCTCCAGAATCCGCAGCCCGGTCGCAGCCTCAAACTTGCGGAAAAGGTCAACCGGCATCGGCGCCGCGCCACAGATGGCAGCGCTCAGTGAGCTCAGATCGCGCCCCGCACGGGGCGCCTGCAACAAGCCGGCGTAGACCGTCGGCACGCCGGAAAAACTGCTGACGCGGTGTTGCTCAACCACCTCCCAGAAACGCGGCACGAAACCGGCAGCGCGGTAACCGGCCGGCGGCGCCAGCAAGACATGGCCACCGCCGGCAAATACCGTAAGCCCGGTGCCCAATTGCGCATTGACGTGGAACAGGGGCAAGGCCGTCAACATGGTGCGCCCCGGCGCGAACAACTGATCACCCACGACGGCGATCAGTTGCAGCGCCAGCGCAATTTCATTGGCCTGCGTATGCCGTGCGATCTTGGGCAGGCCGGTGGTGCCACCGGTGCAAAACAGCGAGGCGATATCGCCTGACTGCGGTTCTGCGAAACCGAGCAGGTCGCCGCTCTCGCGCGCCAGTTCGGCATGGAAGTCCAGCACCGGAACATTCGACAAACTTGGCGGCAGAGGCGTCGCCGCCGGACGGTTTGACAGGTGAAGCAAGGCATCGATCACGAGCACGCCGGCCATGGCGGAATCTTCTGCGATGGCGACACCGACGCGACGCCAGAGTTCTTCGTCTGCTTGCGGGCCGATGGTGACAAGCCAGCGCGCGCCCGCAGCACGCAAGAGCTCGGCCATCTGCGCACCATCAAGGAGCGGATTGACGGCAAAGGCAATGCCGGCAGTCTCGGCGCCCCACATGGCAATGTGGGTTTCGGGCAGATTGGGGGTGATGTAAGCAACGACGTCGCCGCGCTGGACGCCGAGCCGCCGGAACATGGTGGCCGCCCGGGTAATGTCGGCAAACAATTGCCGATACGTCCAGCGCACCGGCGTTGCGTGATCCGCAATCTGGGCAAAGAAACTCAGGGCCTGCGCATCCGGATGGCGCTCCCTGCTGCGGCGGATCAGCCCATAGGTGCTTTCAATGCCATCAAACGCCAAAGGTCTTTTTTCAATTTCCAGAATATCCTGAACCGAACGGACCATCTTTGTTCCTCATTTCATCAACAAGATCAATTGCGCCTACCATTCCTGAAGTCAGGCTCTTGGAAAAAGCGCCTTCATTTTCAAGACCATTTCCGGGCTGAGCTGCTTGAACAGCTCAGCGTTGTAAGAACCGTTGGGCAGGGGATGGATGCTGGGATCAGCCGTTGGGTTGTTGTTGGCGTTCTTGACAATCTGCCACGTTGCAACGGCATAGGAACGCGACTTGGCAGCGGGTGTCCCGTCTTGTACCGCGGGATCGACATTGGTGGTGACGATTGAAATCGTGTAGTCGCTGTTGAGGTGAATCTCAAACATCCGAAACTGTTGCGGGAAGTCTCTGAGTGAAGAGGTTTCAACCTGCCAGAAACCATTCTCCGGTGCGGAACCCGCAAAGGCTTTTACAACGTTGAAATGACGATGCCCGGAAACCCACAACAGCAAATTTGGATGACTGTGCAGTTCAGCCACGAGACCGGCGAGGTCTACTGCGTTCAGATTATCGTTCCACCACGCCATCGGACTTGCCGGATTTTCGACATCGATCGGGATATGCGCCGAGACGATCATGAGTTGACCGGCTGCGTCGCCCATTTTTAGCTCGTTCTTGAGCCAGGTCCAACGCTGCGCGTCAAGAAAGCCATGGCCGTGAATTTCATTGGATCCATCGTCTTCGCGCTGGGTGTTGTCAAGCACGATCACCTTGAGCGGCAATGTCGACTTCGGCACGAAACTGTAGCAAGCGAAGCCATTTTTTGCGTCAGTCAGCTTGAAGCCGTGTCCGACAGGATTGGATGTCGTTGTGAAAAACTCGGTCAACCACTCGTCTCGCTTGAGCGGCCGGCGTGCGTCGTCCTTGGCGACCAAGGGGGGGCTTGTGAAATTCTTGTTAGGCCCTGCGTACTTGATATCGCCATACGGGGTAGAGCCGTCCAGAACACCCATGTAGGATTCATGATCACCAATGCTCGTTGGCGCCAGGAGCATCTTGTTTGAAGTCGAAAAAACGGCTTCGCTGGTGTAAGACGCCCTGAGATCGGGGCGCAGCACGCTGTTGTCCACCGGAATGGACCCCATCCAGAAATGATCGTGGTTGCCCAGCGTCTGATACCAGGGGATAGCCTTGTCCAGCCCCATGGCCTGATACGGCTTTTGATAGTCGATGCTGTCGGCACCCAGATGCGCGCCCGAGCTGGGCTGGATGAGCTTGCCATCGAGGACGTCGATATACCAGCGCAACTCGTTGTACATGGAACTATTGCAAACGTCGCCCAGCGACAAGCCGAAATCAATCGGACTCTTGGCATGCAAGGCATTGATGGTCTGGACTGTGGCGTCAAGAACATGGGTTGAATACAGCATCACCGGTGAATAGATGGAAGCGGCCGCTGGCACTTGGGTCTCGTACAGTTGTTCCAGGTAGATCAACTGGTTGGGGGCTTCTTTGTCCGTGATGTGAATATCGGTGATGGTGAAAAAACTCAGGAGTTTTTCTTTGTTGCTGACGAGCGAAGCATTGAAAGACGCTGGCATCAGGTCCGTGCGAATCTCGGAATTCAGCGCCCCACCCAGCGTCCAATTGCCGTATCCGTATTGTTTGAATTTTGCGACTTCAACCAGATGAATCGTGATCGCAGGCTTGGTGCCTGGGACGACGGTATAGAGGCGCGTTGTGTAGACCTCGGGGGCAATCGCATAGCCCAGCACCGGACCGGCGCCGTTGCCACCACATCCGGCAAAGGCCAGGCCACTTGCGGCGGGTGCCACAGCAAATGAAAATTTGAGGAAGTCTCGACGATCAACCATGATGGGCTCCTGAAGCGGTTGTGTTCTTTTACCCCTGAAATACGGCTCTGGTCTTGATACAGATCAGCGATCACCGCATCGGCAGCAGCACAACGTCGTCAATTTGCCTAGGCTTTACATATTGGCAAAGGCCGCGAGTTTGATCGGTTGCCGGGCTTCTGCGGGCATGATTGCCAGCAAGTTTTCCTTGCCAATCGCGGGAAAATTCGGCAAGCCTGGCAAGCCTGGCAAGCGCTTGGCGCTGGGCACCAGCGCGTGTCAAAGTACGGGGCCAAGGGTGGCGATCAGGTTGAACCAGAGGCGGCGCGACATGCGCCAGGTCTCGACCGACTCCTGTCTGACCTGACGCGAGTGCGCCAGATAGTCGCTCTGGCGCATTCGCACACTGGCGGTCAGCGCTGGATCGTAAAACAGGATGTTGTTCTCGTAATTCAGATCGAAACTGCGGCGGTCCATATTGGCTGAACCCATCAGCATGACCTCGCCATCGAGCGTCAAGGTCTTGGCGTGCAACAGACCACCCTCGTATTCATAGATCCTGACCCCCGCTGTGAGCAGATCAGCATAGTAGCTACGGCTCGCTGCACCCACAATCCAGGAGTCGTTGCGAGCCGGGACAATCAGAATGGTGTCCACCCCCCGGCAGGCGGTTGTGCACAAGGCGCTCTGCAGGGATTCGTTGGGCACGTAATAAGGCGTTGTGATGATGATCTCACGGCGCGCCGAAAACAAAAGGGTTTCAAATATTTCCGGCATCGCCGAGTAGCGCACCGTCGGGCCGGTGCCGATCACCTGCGCCGAGACACCGATCAGTTTGGACGAAGGCGCCGGCGCGCTCAGAAGTTCGTCAAGATTCTCGTGGACATGGGCCATCCAGTCACTGGCGAACAAAAACTGATTTTGCTGCGCGATGGGGCCTTCGCAACGCACCATGGTGTCAACCCAGGGTCCGAACTTTGCCTTCACGAGGAACTCAGGGTCAGCGCAGTTCTGACTGCCGCAGTAGGTGATATGGCCATCGATGACCACGATCTTGCGGTGATTGCGAAGATCAATGCGGCCCCTGAACGGCCGCAGCAGCGGATTGCCAATTGGAAGGCAGGCAGCAAGGCGCACGCCGGCCGCGCGCATTGCCTGCCAGTGAGCACAGCGAATCATGGTGCGCGAGCCCAGGTCATCCGCCAAGGCACGACAAATGACACCACGGGAAGCGGCCCGCTTCAACGCCTCAACGATCTTCAATCCATTGCGGTCAGGCAGCCAGATGTAGAACTGCACATGAACATGATCGGTCGCGGCGTCGATGTCCAACGCCAGCGCATCGATCACCGCATTTGAATTCGGCAACAGTTGCGCCGTATTTCCGTTTGTCGGTTGAAAGCCACTGATCGAATGGCCCAGCGCAAAGAGGTGGCGGTAGCGCGTGGGTATCGCAAGTTCAGGACTCGCCGCGTTCGAATCGATGGGCCCAGGCAGCGGCAGCAGGTGCGCGATCACGGCGCGCATCCTCGCCACGCGGCGCCGGCCAATAGTGACTTCGCCCAGCATAAGGTAGAGGAACAGCCCCACCAGGGGCAGCACACTAACGACCACCAGCCATGCGATACGGGAAGACGGGTCGCGATGCGGTCGCAGCAGTATGCGCGCCATGACCACGAGCTGAACCAGCAAGAGCAGCGCAATGGTTGGGAACGAATTTTGAAGCGTCGCAATCATGGGCACGCGCGCTGCGTCAAGCGACGATCACAGCAAGCGCTTGCTGGGGCACTTTCGACCAGTGGCCGTTCGTGAATCGCCGAAACTGCACTGGGATGCAAGCCAGAACCAACAGGCAGGAAATTCGGTGGCATGCGACCAAGTATCGCACTGTAGTCGAGCACCGACGCGCATCGATAATGAGCTGGCTTCTGCAAACCGAGCGCTCGGGCTGGGACGTGGGCGATGCCATCGCCTTCCTGGCAAGTAACGCAGCGCGCTGGACTACGGGTGTGGTGCTTGCGGTTGATGCCGCCGCCAGCGCCGGCCTGGCACGCGTGCAGATCTTGTTGGCCGAGCCAGAACTTGCTGCCCGTCACATCGTCATTCCAGCTTCAACGGGCGGGTGAAATTGCTAACTTCGTCGCGTCTTGCTTGTGTGGCAACACGCGAACCGCCAATCAAACAGCGGAAGTCAACTTCACTTGCGACGGCCACGCTTGGCTTGCGATACCTTGCGTGCGGCCCTTGCCTTTGGCTGTAGTCCCGCTTGCGATGAATGCATCAGACCACTTCGCAAGAGCTTGCTCATCTCGGCAAACCCGCCTTCAATTGTCAAGCCAGTTGCTTTGTACATATCGGGTTCACAGATGCGTTGTGCCACGGCGAACGCCGCCTGCGCCATGAAACCGGGGTGAACCTTGATGAATGATCCGTGCTTGATTCCGTCAATGATCAGCTTTTCCAAGCCTTGACTTCTGATGTATTGGTGCTCGTCAATTATCCTTCGCGCTTCCGGTATCCGATTGACATCATCCATGAAAGCCGTGCTCATGCTGTGCGTACCTCGGATGCCGACTTGCAGGTAGGCCGCTACTTTTTCTATCGACTCGGCTTCTTTGGTTATCGCCAACTGACCTTCTTCGCGAATTCGCTGAAAGATGCCGTCGATGCAATGCAGGAACATGTCGTTCTTGCTGCTGCCAAACAAGTAGAGGTGTCGGCGTGAGCAATGGAGTTGAGTCGCCATATCGCTGATGGTCAAGGCGAACACACCGTTAAGCAGGAATAGACGTTCTAGTTCCCGTTCGAATTTTTCAGTTGATCGTTTCGGTCTTGGCATAGCGAGTCTGCTGTCGCCTTAGGGTTTACATGGATATTCATGCTTTGTAATGGTACCCATAATTCTTGCATCGTACCGTTTGAATATCAAGTAATTCTTGCTGCAGGCGAACCGTTTGGCCTGGCAATTGGAAGCAGTCTTCGCAGAGTCATCAGAGAACGATCGGTGATTTTTCACGATGAAAAATCCCTCTGAGAAGAGTGAGTGGCAATGGCGACAGCTTAACGAAAGAGCAAATGAGTCTGCGTGATTTCACTTTGTATAACGTCATCGAGCGCAACGCGCAGGTGTACGGCAACCGTCTGGCTTTCGTCTCCGGCGAACAGCGCATCAGCCATCGTGACTATGCACGCCGAGTGCAGCGCCTCGCCGCTGGCCTTGCCGCCATCGGACTGGTCAAAGGCGACCGCGTTGCCGTGCTGGCGCAAAACTGTCAGGAGTACATTGACCTATACGGTGCCGCCGCACGCCTGGGTTTGATTTTGGTCCCGGTGAACTGGCGGCTTAGCGCCGACGAAATCGTTTACGTGATCACCGATACGACACCCAAGGTGATCGTCGTGGGTGCCGAATACCGGCCCGTGATAGACGGGGCGCGTGATCGGTTTTCTTTCGTCGAGGGGTTCTTTACGCTCGGCGCAGCGGCGCCGGACTTTGCCGCTTTCGACGATCTGGCACGTGCCGGACAAGACTCTAATGTCCCTGACTTTGATATTTCAGATGCGAGCGGTTTTGTCATCATTCACACCGCTGCCGTCGCCGGCCATCCGCGCGGTGCGCTGCTCTCGCACGCTGGCTTGTTGACCGCAAATTTGCAACTCATCGGTAGCTGGAATCTCACGGTGCAAGACGTACACCTGGGTGTGCTTCCTCTGTTTCACCTGGCAGGGCTTGGGCTCCTGCTGGCCGTGCAGCAAGCCGGTGGCGCCACCGTGGTCTTGCCACGCTTTGATCCGCAGGCCGTGATGCGCGCGATCAGTGTTGAGAGGGCCAGCCTGTTTGCCGAGTTTCCACCCATGCTCAGCACCTTGCTGGACAAGGCGGCCAAGGATGGTGACGACATGTCCAGCCTGCGCCATCTCACGGGCCTGGACACCCCGGAAACCATCGCTCGCTTTGAATCCATGTACCCATCGGCACGCTTCTGGGCCACCTACGGGCAATCGGAGGTGGCGGGCGCAGTGACTTTGTCACCGTTTCGCGACCGCCCCGGTTCAGCCGGTCAGCCCACCATGCTGAACCATGTTGGTGTCGTTGATGATCTCGACCAAGGATTGCCAGTCGGACAGATCGGTGAGATTGTCGTGCGCGGTCCGATGGTGTTTGGTGGCTACTGGAACTGTGAGTCCGACAACGAATTCGGATTTCGCAATGGCTGGCATCACACCGGTGACATGGGGCGCTTCGATGACGATGGCTATCTTTGGTATTGCGGGCGCTCGCCGGCCAAGGAGTTGATCAAGCCCGGAGGCGAAAACGTCTACCCGGCTGAGGTCGAAAAGGCGCTGCTCGATCACCCTGCCATCGCAGAGGCAGTGGTGTTTGGCGTGCCGGATGCGCAGTGGGGCGAAGCGATCAAGGCGGTTTGCGTCTGCCGCTCCGGGCAGACGCTTGGGGCCGATGAGCTGATCGAGTTTGTTGCCACGAAGATCGCGCGCTTTAAGAGACCAAAGCATGTCGTCTTCAGTCCCGAATTGCCACGAACGGCGCAAGGCTTGATTGATCGTGCACGGATCAAGCAGGAATTTGCCAATGACTGAAACCGCAGCAGTGTCCAAACCGGCCGCCGTACCAGTGATGCGTGCCGAGGGACTGACGCTTCGTTTTGGTGGCGTCACAGCTTTATCAGGCGTTTCCTTTGAAATTGGGGCCAGTGAAATCCATGCCATCATCGGCCCGAATGGCGCCGGCAAGAGTTGCACCCTCAATTGTCTGAACGGATTTAACGTACCGCAGCAGGGCAAGCTGTTCTTTAGTGAGCAGGAGATCAGCCATCTGCCGCCGCACAGCATCGCGCGCTTGGGGGTTGGGCGGACCTTCCAGGGCCTGCAGCTCTTTGCTGGGCTTTCGGTTGTGGACAACCTGCTGACCGGTCGCCACATGCACATGAAGACCGGCGCTCTCAAGGGATTTATTTACCGTGGCTGGGCGCATGCGGAAGAGCTTCGCGAGCGTCGTCGTGTTGAGGAAATCATTGATTTTCTGGAGATCAAGAGCATTCGGCACAAGCTCGTTGGTTCGCTGAGCTATGGCCTGCGCAAACGGGTTGACCTCGGACGCGCGTTAGCGATGGACCCCAAGGTCTTGCTCATGGACGAGCCGATGGCGGGCATGAATCTTGAAGAGAAAGAAGACATGGTCCGCTTCGTGATTGACATTCGCGAAGCGCTTGATATTCCAGTGGTCATCGTTGAGCACGATATGCATGTCGTGATGGACATCGCGGACCGGATTACGGTGCTCGATTGGGGACACGTGATCGCGCAGGGTAACCCCGAGGCGATCAAGAACAATCCGGCGGTGATCAAGGCCTACCTGGGTGCGGAGGTGCATCGATGAACCTGCCTCAGCCCTTGCCAGGTTCCTGGGATGATTTCAATGCCATCCTCGGCGCTGGCGTCGACACGATTCCAAAGCTCCTGCGCTATCAGGCCTCCCGTTATGGCGAACGCGTGCTACACCGGAAGAAAGACTTTGGCATCTGGCAGCGCTATACCTGGGCCGACGTCTACCGCCAGGTCCGTGCGCTGGCCATGGGCATGGTCGAGCTTGGCGTCGGTCGTGGGCAGACGGTGGCGCTGGTTGGCGAGAATGAACCCCAGTTGTTCTGGAGCCAGTATGCAGCCCAGTGCATCGGGGCCAAGGTGGTTTGCCTGTATCCGGATTTGACCGCTTCGCAGATGGAGTACATCCTGCTGCATTCCGAGGCTGTGCTCGTCGTCTGCGAGGATCAGGAGCAGGTTGACAAGGTCATCGAGCTTGAACCCAAGCTCAGCGCGGTGCATTCCATTGTCTGCTGGGACAACCGCGGCATGTGGAAATACAGCCATCCCAAGCTGATGTCGTTTGAACAGGTGCAAGCCAAGGGGCAAACACGCATGGAACGCGCACCCGAGGAGTTTGATCAAGCGATCAATGCCGGGCGTGATGATGACATTGCCGTGCTCAGTTACACCTCGGGCACCACCGGGCTGCCCAAGGCTTGCGTCTTGACCCAACGCTACCTTCTTGAGGCGCCGGCGCGAATGCTGGGCGCCGTGCGCTTCAAACCATTCACGCGCTATCTTTCGTATATCTCGCCGGCCTGGGGCACCGAACAATTCTTTGGCTTGACGCTGGGCTTGATGGTCCCGTTTGTTGTGAACTTTCCCGAGGAACCTGAAACCGTCCAGGACAACATCCGCGAGGTTGGCGCGCAAGCGCTGATGCTCAGTCCACGCCAGTGGGAGAGTCTGGCAGCGGTCGTAGAGGCCAAGATGATGGATGCAGGGCGCATCCGGCACGCCTGCTACGACGCTGCCATGGCCGTTGGACGGCGCGTCAACCTGTCCGTGCTGGCCGGTAAGTCGGTCAGTGCGGGCTGGCGACTCCTTTATGCGCTGGCCGACCTGACCGTTCTGAGCCACTTGCGCGACAACCTCGGATTGCAGTCTGCCGACATTGCGGTCTCGGGTGGATCGGGCATGGCGCCTGAGGTGTTCAGCTTCTTTCATGCAATGGGCGTGCCCCTGAGGAATATCTATGGCGCCACCGAGATCGGTTTGCTCACGCTGCACCAGGGCAACGCCTACGATCTGGAGACGGTTGGATCCTGGTTGCCGGTTCACCCCAAGTTGGGCCAGCCGATTGAACACCGGATTAGCGAGGAAGGCGAGCTACAGATACGCGGCGGCGTCGGCTTCAGCGGCTACTACAAGAACCCTGAGGCAAGCGCCAAGAAACTTGTCGACGGCTGGTTCCGAACTGAAGACGCGGTGCACCTCACCGAGCGGGGCGAGCTGGTCTACCTTGAGCGCATTGAGGATATGCGCCAACTCGTCAACGGCCATCGCTACCCGCCACAGTTCATCGAAAACCGCTTGCGTTTCAGTCCGTTCATCAAGGACGCGATGACACTGGGCGATTCGGAGAAGCAGTTTGTAGCGGCATTCATCAACATCGATGCGAGCACGCTGGGGCGCTGGGCCGAACAGCGTGGTATCGGCTACACCTCGTTCACCGATCTGTCGCAGAACGCCCAAATCCGGGAGTTGATCAGACAGGAGTTGAGCGCGGTCAACGCGCTCTTGCCCGAGGGTTCGCGGGTACGCCGCTTTATCAACCTGCCCAAGGAACTCGACCCGGACGAGGACGAGCTGACCCGTACCCGAAAGCTGCGCCGAAAGCACCTGGAACAGAAATACGCAATGTTCATTGATGCGATCTACAGCGGCGCCCACGCGTTCAGCGCGGCCGTCCCGATCAAGTACCAGGACGGGCGTACCGGCATGCTCAACGCCACCGTCAATGTCAACGATGTCGACGGGCCGGACGCAAACCCAATCGCGAGCAGCGCTCCAAAGGCCACGTCACTCTTAAAGGGCAGTCATGGATAGCCTGATCTCGTACATTGTCAACGGTGCACTCACCGGTTTGCTGTACGCACTGATTGCGATGAGTTTTGTGATCATCTATCGCTCGGCCCGCGTGTTCAATTTTGCACAGGGCGAAATCGTCGTCGTCGGCGCCTTCCTGGTTTGGACCTTTATGTCGGCGTTTGACCTGCCGGTATGGGTTTCGGTTCCACTGGCAATACTTTCGAATATGTTGCTGGGCGTGCTGATTGAGCGATTTGTCCTGCGCCCCTTGGTTGGGCAGGAATTGTTCGCCTTTGTCATGGTGACCATCGGACTGCTGATTTTCACCCGCGGGGTCGTGCTGGTGGCATGGGGACCGGAGGTTCGGTTCTTCCCGGCTGTGCTGCCGATGGCGGCGCTCAAGGTCGGCTCTTTGGTGTTCGACCGGGCCTTGGTCATCGGTGGCGTTTTGACGCTGGTGGTCGCGGCCTTGGCCTCCTGGTTCTTCAATCACACGCAGCTGGGCCTGGAGATGACGGCGGTGGCGGAAGACCACCAGACTGCGCTGTCGCTTGGCATTCCGGTCACGCGCTCCATCGCCGTGTCATGGGCTATCAGCGGACTGTTGTCTACGCTGGCTGCCATCATCTTTCTCAACGGCAAGGGCATGACTTTCCTGGCCTCGGACATTGGCTTTGCCGCTTTGCCGGTTGCCCTGCTGGCCGGTCTTGAATCGATTGGCGGCGTCATTCTGGGTGGCCTCATTGTTGGCATTGCGGTCGGCCTGGCGGCTTATTTTCTTGATCCGATATTTCATGGCGGTGTCGCCGCCGTGTTCCCGTTTGTGATCATGGTCATCATCCTGCTGATCCGGCCAACCGGCTTGTTCGGCTGGAAGACCATCGAAAGGATATAAGAGCATGACCCTACCAGGCGGCGTACACGCCGAAACCTACCAGCAGGACCGGGCCCTGATCCGCACACCGTGGCAGTGGCTGTGGTTTGCTGCGTTCATGCTTGGCCTGGTACTGCTGCCCTACCTTGGTTTTGGCGGCGCCGTTGGCATCGCAACGGTCATCGGCATTACCTTGATTGCGGCGCTGGGCTTGCAACTCACCTCAGGTTGTGCCGGTCAGATCAACATGGGGCAGTCTGCCTTCATGGGTGTTGGCGCTTATGCCACCGGCGCCCTGGCGGTACACCTGCACTGGTCGTTCCTGTTGACGATACCCATCGGTGGCATCAGTGCCGCCATTTTTGGTGCCGTTTTCGGGCTGGCCGCGCTTCGCATCAAGGGTTTCTATCTGGCGCTCACGACGATTGCCGCCCAGTACATTTTCACGTTTTCGATGCTCAAGCTGCCCAAGGAATGGTTTGGTCAATCGGAAGGTTTGCGCCTTGAGCCAGCCGCGCTGGGTTCTTTCACCTTCGACAGCGACACCCGCATTTACTATTTGGTCCTGGCCGCAGCGGCCTTGATGACCTACGGAGCCTGGGGTTTGATGCGCACCCGCACCGGTCGCGCCTTCATTGCCGTGCGTGACAACGACAATGCGGCCGAGGTGATCGGCATCAACGTCTTTTACTACAAGACCCTGGCCTTTTTCATTGGCGCCTTCTACGCCGGGACGGCAGGGGCATTGTGGGCCTACTACGTGCGCTATGTGCAGGCGGAACAGTTCACCTTGTGGCTCTCAGTCTGGTACCTCGGCATGCTGATCGTCGGCGGCATGGGCTCGATTCTGGGTGCTGTCATCGGCACGGTGGTCATTCGCCTGATGCAGGAACTGATCACCCTGGTGGGGCCCATGATCGCTGACCTGCTGCCCTCGCTCGGGGGCCAGTTCGTCTTCGCGGCGATGAACATGCTCCTGGGTGGATTGATCATCGTCTTTGTGATCTTCGAGCCGCGCGGGCTGGTCTACCGATGGAACATCATCAAAGAGAGCTACCGCATTTGGCCGTTTCCGCATTGAGGCGCAGCAGCACCGGGCAACACATGGCTACACGACGTTCTAGGATGGGCAATGCTACTTGAATTGACTAATGTCGAAGTCGTCTACAGCGACGTCATCCTCGTACTCAAGGGCGTCAACCTGTCGGTCGAGGCCGGCAACATTGTTGCCCTGCTGGGTGCAAACGGTGCTGGCAAGACGACGACCCTGAAAGCGATCTCCGGGCTGCTTCGGTCCGAGGACGGCAAAGTAACCAGCGGCAGCATCCAGTTCGAGGGTGTGCCGATTCATACCGAGGAACCGCAGAACCTGGTGCGCCGGGGCTTGGTGCAGGTCGTCGAGGGCCGCAAGATCTTGCCGCACATGACGGTTGAGCAGAATCTGCTGGTCGGCAGCAAGGTGCTCAAGAGTAGCGCCGAGCGCAAGCAGATGCTCGAAAAAGTCTACGGCTATTTTCCGAAACTGGTTCAAATGCGCATGCGCGTGTCGGGCTATCTGTCGGGCGGCGAGCAACAGATGTTGGTGATCGGGCGCGCGCTGATGGCCAAGCCGAAGCTGATCCTGCTCGACGAACCGTCCTTGGGCCTGGCGCCCTTGATCGTGACCGAGATCTTTGAGCTGGTCGACCGTTTGCGCAAGCAGGAGGGCATTGCCTTCCTGGTGGTCGAGCAAAACGCCAACGTGGCGCTGGCAATCGCCGATCACGGTTACGTGATGGAAAACGGGCGCATCGTGCTGTATGGCACAGGGCCAGAGTTGCGCGAAAACGAAGACATCAAAGAGTTCTACCTGGGCATGAGTATTTCAGGGCAGGACAAGAGTTTCAAAGACGTCAAGCATTACAAACGTCGCAAGCGGTGGCTCGGTTAGCAATCTTATTAAGGAGACAGGTATGAAAACGATTTGGCGTGGACTTTCGAAGGCGGTCTTGACACTGGCCATCGGACTGGGCGCGAACGCCGCGATGGCGCAGGTTGAATACAAGATCCCGGGACTGGTCGATTTCTCGGGTCCGTATGCTGACTTGACCAAGCACCTGCTGGCGCGCGACGCGGTGATCAAATGGTGGAACGACAACGACGGCAAGAAAGTTGGCGTGAAGCTCACCGTCAAGAACTATGACACGCGCTATGACGGCAGTGTCGTCGCCAGCATGTGGCCTGGCATTTTGAGTGAGATGAAACCCATTGTCGGCATGGGCCTGGGGGGTGCCGATTTGAGCGCGCTCCAGCAGCGCTTGGGTGACGATAAGGTGCCCATGCTCTACGCGCCGCCCGGCTACGGCTTTGGCTGGTTGCCAAACCAGTGGGTCTTTGCCCCTCGCGCCACCTATGTGCATGAGTGGGTAACAGCGTTGACGTGGTACGCCGAGCAGAATCCAGGCAAGCGCCCGGTGAAGGTTGCATTTGTGTCGACGCAGGCCTCGCCGGCCTTTGTCGATTTCGTCAAAGGCGTTGACAAGTACATCAAGACGGTGCTCGAACCCAAGGGCCTGGCAACAGTCGTTGACACTGAATGGGTCGATATGCAGCCGGTGGACGTATCGAGTCAAATCAAGAAGGTGATTGACGCCAAGGCCGACGTCATCATTGGCACGGGCAACACCACCATGGCCGCCGCCGTGCTGCGCGCCGAGCAACTGCATGGCGTCAATATTCCGACCATTGCCGCAACCTGGCACACAATCTGGCCGCTCGCAACGGCGATGAAGAGCTATGTTCCCTGGGAAGGCCACATGGTTGTGACCGGGATCGCACCGACGACCGACAAGACGACCAAGGCCTGGCAGTTTTACCAGGTTCTGGCAAAAGGCTACGGCTTGCCGGCCGAGTGGAATCCCCTGAACATGCTGGGCATTAGCCAGGGTTTGCTGGCGGTTCGCGCGGTTGAGCACGCCGCGAAAAAAGTTGGCGCGGATAAGCTCACCGGCACAGCGGTGTACGAGGCCTTGACCAGCGGCGCGTTTACCGAAGATGAATTCATGGGTGTGCTGCCAGCCCTCAAGTACTCGAAGGAAGCGCCATTTCCAATGCAGGACGCCAAAGTCAAGATCGAGTGGGTCAAGGATGGCAAGTACCAGCTGGCAACGCCGAATTGGCTGACGATCCCATCGAACGTGACGAAGTGGTAGGCGGCTAGTGATGACTGCGCAGGAGTAGACAAGATGCAAGACATATACATCGTTGGCGTTGGGATGACGCATTTCGGGCGTCACCTCGATCTGAGCGAAAAGCAGTTGACTGCGCAGTCCGTTGAAGAAGCCTTGCGTGACGCTGCGTGTGATCGCATGGCGATTGGCGCGGCATTTTTCGGTAACTGCGGTCAGGGCTACATGCGGGGTCAACACATGATCCGTGGTCAGGTCGCGCTCTTGCCGCTTGGCTTGCAGGGCATACCGATTATGAATGTCGAGAACGCCTGTGCCACCGCAAGCACTGCGTTCCATATGGCCGTCAACTATGTATGCGCCGGCAACGCCGATGTGGCACTCGCCGTTGGTACAGAGAAGATGTACTCGACCGACCGGGAAAAGATGTTCGGCGTGTTTGATTCTGCGTGGGATATGGAACGGGTCGAGGAGACGCGCAATGGGCTGATGGCGATGGGCCAGGGCGTCGAGCCACCTGTTGGTTCGACGTCTCAGAAACCTTACAGTCCGTTCATGGATGTCTACGCGGGCTTCGCTCGACGCTACATCAGTCGCTTCGGCATCACGCAGCGACAACTGGCCGTCATCGCAGCCAAAAACCACACGCACTCTGTCGACAATCCGCGTGCGCAGTTTCGGATGGCCATGACGGCTGATGACGTGATGGCCGCCCCGCCGATCACCTTCCCCTTGACGATAGCCATGTGTTCGCCGATATCCGACGGCTCAGCGGCTGCCATTGTTTGCAACGCGGCGGCCCTTGCGCGTTATGGTTTCGACCGTCGGCGCGCGGTTCGCGTGCTCGCCAGCGTGATGCGCTCGGCATCCGCCCGCGAAGTGGACGATCTTGATCACCATATTACCCGCATGGCGGCGAATTCCGCCTACGAACAAGCTGCGCTCGGCCCCAAGGACATTGACGTCGCCGAGGTCCACGATGCAACCGCCATGGGCGAACTGATGCAGACCGAAATGCTTGGCTTTTGCGGCGTAGGCGAAGGCGGTGTGTTTGCCGAGTCCGGTGCCACCCGACTGGGAGGCAGCATTCCGGTCAATCCATCCGGTGGCCTGGAATCAAAAGGCCATCCCATCGGGGCCACTGGGCTGGGGCAGATATTTGAATTGACCGGACAACTGCGTGGCGAGTGCGGGGCGCGACAAGTCCAGGGCGCACGCATTGCCATGCAGGAAAATGGTGGTGGTATCTGGGGCATCGAAGAGTCTTCAGCGCATGTTGGAATTTATGCCGCTGCCGGTGCATGAGCGTTTGATCGGTATCCGGTCTCACCAGGCTTGATTGACGCTGATCAGTGACCAAGGGTGAAAACAACGGATATGAAAAGTGAGGCGCCGAATCAGGGCGACTTCACGCTTGCGAAACCCGCAGTGCCAGTCTATCCCTGGCCCAAGCCACAGGCCGGCGTCCTGACCGAAATTGCCCCCGGAATTCTGTGCCTGCGAATGCCCTTTCCGATAGCGCTGGGTCACATCAACCTGTTTTTGTTGAAGTCCGGTGAAGATTGGCAGCTACTGATCGGTCACGGCCATTCGCCGGAACACGCGATGCTCTACTGCGCAAAGCGCTCGGTTCTGATTTCAGGTGACCAACTGCTGCCGACCATCTCGACCAATATTTCCGTGACCGCGATCGACCCAACGGCCGAGCCGCTGTCGGAGTGGTTGACCTCGCTCAAGCGCCTGCTGTCGATTCCGGATGACACGCTCGTCTTGCCAGTCCACGGCCTGCCGTTTAGGGGTATCGGGGCGCGCATTGCACAGCTTCAAGCACACCACGCGCTGACCCTGAGCAAAACGCTGTCGGTTTGTTCGCATCAGTCATGCAGCGCGTACCAAGTCAGCCAGAGGCTCTTTGCGCAGCCGATGACGGGCATTACGAACGTGCTTGCTCTGGGGGAAAGTCTTGCCCATCTGCATCATCTGGTGCGGCGCGGCGAATTGACCAGCACCTTGGACCCGTTTGGGGTCCGAAAATTTCAACTGCTTTAGCAAGGAGAACCGTCGTCATGGGCAAGAATGTTGTTGTGGCTGGGGTCGGCATGATCCCTTTCAAAAAACCAGGGGATAGCCTGCCTTATTACGAGATGGGCGCGCAAGCGGTTCGCCTGGCCTTACGCGATGCCGGTCTGGACTTTGCCGCGCTTGGGCAGGTCTATGCCGGCTACGTTTATGGTGACTCGACCTGCGGTCAACGTGCCGTCTACGAAGTCGGAATGAGCGGTGTTCCGGTATTCAATGTCAACAACAACTGCTCCACCGGTTCCACTGCCTTGTTTTTGGCGCGCCAGGCGGTTGAGAGCGGCATGGTGGACTGCGCACTGGCGTTCGGGTTCGAGCAGATGCAGGCCGGCGCCCTGAAAACGCATTGGGATGATAGACCCAATACCTTTGCGCGCTTTGATGACATGTGCTATCAGCTTGCAGGCGGCGAGGGCATGCCTTTGGCCTTGCGCTACTTTGGTGGCGCGGGCGAAGAACATATGCGGCGCTACGGCACAAAGATGGAAACCTTTGCCAAGGTGCGGGCCAAAGCCAGTCGTCACGCAGCGAACAATCCATTGGCCTTGTTGCGCAAGGTTCTGTCGGAGGAGGATGTGATGCAGGCCCCGACGATCTGGCCCCATGTGTTGACGCGCCTGATGGCCTGCCCCCCAACCTGCGGTGGAGCGGCTGCCGTGCTGGTGTCAGATGATTTTGCGCGGCGTCATGGCTTGCGCACGGATGTGCGCATTCTCGCCCAAGCGATGGCGACCGATACAGCACGCACCTTTGAGGCGCGCTCAATGATTGACCTGGTCGGTTTTGGCATGAGCCAGTCGGCCGCAAAGCAAGTGTATGAGATGGCTGGCATCGGCCCCGATGATATTGATGTCTGCGAACTGCATGACTGCTTTGCCCAAAATGAACTCATCACCTACGAGGCGCTTGGTTTCTGCCCGCAAGGGGGCGCCGAGAAGTTTGTGGAGGACGGTGACAACACCTATGGCGGCAAGCTTGTCACCAATCCGTCTGGCGGTCTGCTGTCAAAAGGACATCCCTTGGGTGCGACCGGGCTGGCCCAGTGCTATGAGTTAACGCACCAACTGCGCGGGAGCGCAGAAGCGCGCCAAGTCGATGGTGCTCGCCTTGCCCTGCAACACAACCTTGGGCTGGGCGGCGCAGGCGTTGTCACGCTGTACGGCAAGGGAAACTGACGGTGGTCGTTTAACGATCCAGGTACAAGCTTGATCAAACTGTCGTAGCCTTTGATGTCACAAACCCTTGCTGGCCCGTTTCGTCAACGGGCCAGCAAGGAGGTGTAGCGCTCACAGAAAATTCAAGGAACGGGGCTTACTTCAGGGACAAGATCCAGGCCGCCAAAGTCTTGGCATCCGCTTCGCTAACGCCAGCGTTGGGAGGCATCGGCGTAGTTCCAAAAGCGCCAGTGCTGCCTTTGAGGATGGATCCGGCCAATTTGGCTTCAGCATCTTTTTGACCCGCGTATTTCTTTGCAACCGCTTGATAGCTCGGTCCAACTTTGGTCTTTTCAACGGCGTGGCATACCGTGCATTTTTTTGCTTTGGCCAGCGCCTCATCAGCCATTGCAGGAGAACTGACAGCGAAGGCAGCCGCCGTGGCGATCAATGCAAAGTGAAACAATTTCATGGGGTTTTCCTTATTTAGGTTGGTTAATGACAATGAGTGGGATGGTTAAATTTTAGGCGTGGGGAGCTGCTGAGGTCGCACCGCTCGACGGAGTTGGAGCGGACCTGGCAACCTGTGGCTGCTCCAACTGCTTGGCCAGTGAAGCCATGCCAGCCATTGAACCCAGGCCCATGGTTTCCACGGCGCTGGAAGGGACAATGACGATGGTGGAGTTCTGCCGCATGCCTTCCAACAGGATGTTCATCCCCCGTAATTGAAGTGCGACGGGGTTGCCGGTGTAGGCTTTGGCGGACTCTTCAAAGACCCGGGAAACCTGGCGCTCCGAATCGGCCAGAATCACCCGCGCCTGGCGCTCCCGGTCCGCTTGAGCCTGCATGGACATCGCATTTTGAAGCCCCTCCGGAATCTTGACGTCACGGATTTCCACGGAAAGGGCCTTGATACCCCAGGCTTCAGTCCTTTGATCGATCATCTGGCACAGGTCATGGTCGATCTTTTCCCGACCCCTGAGCATCTCGGCAAGATCGGTTCTGCCGATCACGTCGCGCAGGGCCGTCTGACTCGACCATGCGATGGCGTGGCGATAATTCTCAACTTCGATAGCCGCCTTTTTGGGATCAACCACGCGCCAGAAGAGGACCGCATCCACGTCCACCGGCACGCTGTCTTTGGTGAGTGTCTCTTCAGCGTTAAAAGGTGTTGTCACCGTTCTCAGGTCGATCCAATAGGGAATGGTGTCAACGAAGGGAACGATGCCGAACAGGCCCGGACCCTTCAAACCCTGGTATTTCCCAAGCCTGAGAACCACCGCCTTTTGCCATTGCCGTGCTACGCGCAAGGAAATGAGAAGCAAGACCGCGAAAGCGCACACAACGCCTCCGATGATCGCGCTCTGAAACCCAATGCCTAACATGAGGCCAATAAGCAGCACAACAACAAACACAACTATCGTTACAGGATGGATACCCATTACTATCTCCTTAGACTACTCACTTCACTTTCACCCATTCAGTTTGTGGCTCATCCGATGTGGGTGCACTTGCAAACACAATCAACTCTCAGAAGCCCAGCGCCTCGACCACGGCAACCAGATCCTCAAAACTGGCGGCTTCAAGCCTTTGCGCCAAAGCTTCCTTGTTCAGTCCTTCGCATTCGAATTCGGTCAGTCTCACCTCGAAAGGCAGCTCGTGGATTTCCTCCGGGGCCACGAAACCGAAGTCGCAGACATGTGCGATGCAGTCGCGCTCGGCCTGCGACAAATTGAGGCCGCGATGGCGCATGATCTCCAGGTAGCGTTCCGCCGTGCGATTGATCTTTCCGCTGATCGCCAGCGTGTTGGTCAGTTCCGCCGTCAGCAATGCCAGCGGTGGGCCGAAATGGACTCTGGTATTCGGAATCATGGTTTGACTCCGAGGGCTTGATCTGAATGCCCAGCACCCTGGCCTGTTTGCGTGGCTTGGGCGTGTGGCGCGGGCACAGGCGGAGCGGGCCGCACCATGTTGGTAATTCGCTGCATGAATTGCATCAATCGCTCTGCAAATCCAACTTCACCGGGATGGGCCGCGCCGTGCATGTCATGGCGCTCGTGGTCGGCATTCGCCAGCCCCTTGGGCACCTCGGGTGCACGTTCCGGCTCAAGCTGAGCAAAACCCCTGTTCCGGGTGCCCTGCTGAACGTCATGCGGGTTGTGGCATTCCGTGCACACGAACCAGCGCTTCTTGCCATTGCTCGCCCATTCACCGATGCGCTTGCCGTGAATGCCCTCGCGCCACTTCCGGTAAACGTCGCCATGGCACTTGCCGCACAATTTTTGCGGCTCATTGAAGCTGATCGGTTTGCCGAAGTGGTCAATCAGTTTGTTGCGCGTGGTGGGATGATGGCAATCCAGACACCAGATGGCACCGCGCCCGTGTTGAAGGTTGAGCGCGTCGGGCACGACATCGTCGTGCATGCTCAGCGCGCGCGGGTTCTTGTCTTTCGGCGGCGGCGGCGTGATTCCGTTATGGCAGGCCACGCCGCACAGCGGCATCATTTCGAGTTTGTCTTCACGCGGTTTGACGACAGCCACGCCGCCAGGGTGTTCCCCTGCCGCAGGCAGCTCGCCCATGCCAACCGTTTCATCGAAGGGGTCGCCCCACCACAGAACGGCGCCGGTCTTGGGCGAGCACTTCACGCTCGGCAGACCGTTCTGAATCTGGTGTGGTATTACTTCCGAAGCGTCTTTTCGGCTTTCGAAACAAGGTTTATCGGCCGCCACGACAGGTGCTGTCGCGAGGCAGCAAAGCGCCAGAACCACGCTGCAGAACGAATATTTGTTCATAGACGCTTGCTTGCCTTTACTCTGGCGCGACGCGGCCTTGGGGGCTCGGGCGGTTGCCGCGCCGGGTCCCGAAGCCGGTGTCCACTTTTGCGTCCGGATCACTCGAACGCGCCCACGGCTCCATGCGGGCCGGCTCGAAGGTGGTTTGGTAGGAGGGCGCATCGTCGCTCATCACGCGCCATGGCTGGCTGGCACGCTTCACGTCTCCGAGCAAGACGCCGATAGAACCCTTCAACAGCACGGTGGCGATGAGCATACCCATGGCCCAATCGCCCATCGTGACGAGGACTTCAATCAGCGTCGGAGCGTACTCGCTGACTTCACCAATGGGGGTGGGAATAAAGCCCGGGACCACGGTTCCCATGCCTTTTTCGATCCAGATCCCGATGATGGCCAGAACGCAGGCGAAAGGCAGCAGACCATAATTCTTGCGCACACTGGGCGTCAGCAGCATGGCAAACGCAACGATGTTGAACGTCAGGGAGGTCCAGAACCACGGCACTAGTTTGTTAAGCCCGTCGAGTCCAAACATCAGGTATTGCAGACCCAAGGAGTGTTCGGTCACGGCATAAAGTTCGGTCACTATTTCGGACATCGACAAATACAGCGTGATGCCCAGGCAAAAAGTGACGATGGTTGAAAGCGTGTTGACGGCTGAGTCTTCAATCCACAGTCGCGTATTTTTCCGGATGTACAAGAACAGCAGAATGATCAGCGACGGACCGGCTGCGAATGCCGTGGCGATGAAGCGGATCGGCATCATGCTGGTGTTCCACATCGGGCGCGCCGGCATGGTGCTCAGGAAGAACGCGGTGACGGTGTGAATGCTCAAGGCCCAAACAATCGAGATATAGATCAAGGGCATGTAGAACTTGCGGTTGACCTCGGTGCCCATGTAACGGGTGTACATGAAATAGAAACCGCCGACCAGGTTGAGCGCCAGATAGATTGACAGCGTGATGACATCCAGCGCCAAGGCAGAACTTGGAATGTTGATGATGCCAAGGGGCGGCATCATGTGCCAGAGCCGCTCCGGGCGCCCCAGATGCGACAAGATGAAGAGGTTGCAGGTTATGACGGCTGAGACGGCAAGCATTTCACCCAGGACCGTGACATCGTGCAAACCCTGGTGGTGATAGACATAAGCCGGGAACACAATCGTGACGGCACCGGCCGCCACACCCACCATAAAAACGAAGTTGGCAATGTACAAACCGTCAGTAATTTGGTTGGTTAATCCGGTGACGATCAAACCTTCCGTGGCCTGCAGGTAGGTGCCGTACAACAAGGCCAGGATAAAGACCCCCAGAAACGCAAGCCAGGCATAGAACTTGGGGCCACCTTTGATGACATAGGCAACGAAGTCAATAACAAATCGAATGATCGAACGCATCACTTCATTCCCTAGTCAAAGTAGTAGAAGAACTTTGGGTAAGTGTTGAGTTCAGCCTTTAGTCTGAAGACATTCTTCTGGGCCAAAATTCGACTCACTTCGCTTTCGGGATCAAGAAGATTGCCAAACTTGCGTGCGCCCACCGGGCACACTTCAACGCAAGCCGGATAGCGCCCCTGCCTGGTGCGCTGAACGCACCAGGTGCACTTCTCGACAACACCGCGCATACGCGGGCGATTGCCCAGGTAATGCGTAACCGGGTTCATTTCCGCCTCGGGCAGATTCGGCGTGGTGAAGTTGAAGCGGCGTGCCCAGTAGGGGCAGGCGTCGACGCACTGCTTGCAGCCAATGCACCAGTTGTAGTCAATCACCACGATGCCGTCCGGCTCGCGGTAAGTCGTGCGCACCGGACAGACCTTGACGCAAGGCGGCTTTTCACATTGCATGCAGGCAATCGGCATGTAAAAGCCATTCTTCTCGGGAACCTTCTCGGGCTGATAGTGGTACTCACCCTCCAGCACCACGCCAGCCGGGCTGTAGGCATTGCCGCCCACCTGGATCCCCGCGTCGCTGGGGTAGCCCTTGTTCATCTTTTCCTGGGCGAATTCAGCTTTTTCCATTTTCAGGACTTGAATCCACTCAATTTCCTTTCCCTTGCGGGACTCATCACGGCGCGACTGGTTGTTTTCCTGCACGCAGGCTTTGACGCAACGGCGGCAACCAATGCATTTTTGGACATTCAACGCATAGCCAAACAGCACGCCCTCGGCAGCCGGTGTTCCATCGACCGTCACCTTCTTGTGAAATTCGGCCGAGTAGCGTTTTTCCAAACGCGCCCGGGCCTGCTTTTTTTCCGCCTCGGTCATCAAACGGTAGTTACCCTGAAACCACTCGGCCCAGGTGCTGTTGGCCGCTGCGTCATCGGAATTGGTCACCAATGCCGCAGTGCCCATCAGCGAGGTGACGCTGAGTGTGGTGGCAGTGGCCGCCTTGGTCAGAAAGCCGCGCCGCGAGGCGCTGACTTTCTCCGTTGGCATCGACCCGCTTTCCTGCTGCGATGGTGCGACCTTGTCTTGAGCGACGCGGGGCAATTCTTCTTTTTTTGGCACCATGTTTCCTGATTGGGCTCGGCGGTTAGGTTGTGGGAGCGGCGCCGCGGCCAGCACTATTGCCGGCGGCGCCTGTCATCAAGCCTGTTGGGAAAGTTTGACCATATCCTGAAGTTCGCCGGTCCGGTTCTTGCCCAGCCAATGCGTCAGATCCCGGCTCGACAAAAGCGCCTGCACCTTGCCGTTCTGCACAACTGGCAGATGCCGGAACTGCTTCTGGGTGACCAAATCCATCGCAGCACCCACGGTCATTTCTGGCGAAGCGCAGTACGGATCGGTCGTCATGACCTCGACCACGCGTGTGTCGCGCGGATCGCGACCGGCCGCCAGCACTCGGCTCAGTGCGTCGCGCTCGGTGAAGATGCCAACCAGCTTTGCGCCGTCCATCACCATCAAGGCGCCGATCTTCTGACCGGCCATCTTGCGCACGCATTCGATGACCAGCGCATCGGCTTGAACGGTCTGCGTTGCGTTGGTTTCATTGTTGAGCACGCTTTGCAAAGTGTCTGCGCTCTTGTTCGGCAATTGCTGAAAATACACAAAGGCGGCCATGACGATCATCACCAGCGCAAACGCGGACGGTATCGCTTTCCCAACAAAGGTCTGAACCTCCTCCAAATTGGCTGCAAACGCCAAGGGGGTAATCAGTGCCAAGCCGATAACGATTGCTGATTTTTCAAGAATCTTTTTCATCGCGAGTCTCCTTTGCGGAAGGGCTTATGTTGAACTTGCCTTGCATCGGGTCCGCATTCTCCGGTGCACTGCCTTGGACACCATTGTTGAAAGATTCCAGTGCGGAACCAACGGGCGATGGTCACGACTTGATGTGACCTTGGTCCTTTTTTTCATAGGACCAATCTCCTCGACCGTCTCTGGAGTTTGATGCTCTATACTGATTTGTCTCTACCACGACCCGGCAAATGCCATGCGCTTTTCCTCCCGATTGAACGTCACCCGCTCTCTGCTGGTTGGTAGTTCCGCCGTGCTGTTGGTCGGGACGCTGGCGATGGGCATCTGGCTCAGCAGTGCGGCGCAGAAGAAACTGATCGATCACGAAAGCGAGTTGTACGCGCTCTATGTGGACAGTGTCCTGTCTGATCAGGCGACGGCACGCAGCGGCGACGGCTTGCTCAGTGATGCCGACATGCTTGCGCTGGACAAGCTGCTTCACGGTACCCGACTCGCAGAGCGTATCGTGGCGTTCAAGTTGTGGTCACGTGACGGACGCGTCCTCTACAGCACTGATCTCACCCAGATTGGTACGCGATCCGAGATAAGACCCGCCCTCGCCGCCGCGTTTCGGGGTGAAACGCCATCGCGGATGTTGACGCTCAAAGATGAAGGGCTGGGACGCCAGGGCGCGCACGGGTCGGATCTCATTGAAATTCTCGCGCCGCTCCATCAAGCGAAAACCGGATCAATCCAGACGGTTGCAGAGATTCATCAGACGACCGATGTCCTGGACCAGGCCGTCGGTGCAGTTCGGCTGCAAAGCTGGATGCTGGTGATCGCCGCCGCGACAAGCCTGTATCTGCTGCTGGCCTTTCTGATCAAGCGGGCCAGCAACACCGTCATCATCCAGAAGCAGCAACTCGAGGAAAAAGTTTCTCAACTCACGAACCGCTTGGCGGAGAAGGCGCAGGCGCTTGAGCGGATGACTCGCGCCGCAGGCGGTACGACGGCGCGCAACGAACACCGACTGCACCGCATTGCCATTGATCTGCACGATGGCCCGGTCCAGGGCATTGCCCTTGCGGCCATGCGCATGGAGGCATTGGCCAAGATGTGCAGCAACTGCAGTCCGGTCGCCGGTGAAAGATCCCCGGTGGCCGAGGAATTCAAGAAGCTTGAGGCTGCGCTTAATTCGGCGCAGCAAGACGTACGGTCTCTATCAAAAGGGCTGCACCTGCCCGATACCGAGGAGCTGACACTGGTTGACGTCGCGTACCGCGTGATGCGCGATTACCAGCGCTCCTGTGGAGCGGAGGTTGAACTGACCGTCAACGACATGCCCGATGAGGCTCCGCTTTCGGTCAAGATCACCTTGTTTCGTCTGCTGCAAGAGTCCCTGGCCAATGGCTACCGGCATGGCGGCGCTCTCAAACAGCATATCGTGCTGAGCGTCTCGGACAAGCGATTACAGATTTCAGTGCGCGACGACGGCAAAGGTTTCGATCCGCAAACCGTGCAGACTGAGGGTCACCTGGGTCTCGAAGGCATGCGTGAGCGCGTCGAGCTTCTGGGGGGAACGTTTTACATATGGAGCGCTGTAGGTCAGGGAACGGTGGTGCGTGCCGATATACCCTTGACAAGCAGCGAGGAGACATGACCGAACCGATCCGCATCGTTATCGCTGACGATCATCCGCTGTTCCGCGAGGGTGTTTACCACTCGCTTGCCGCCGAGCCCGACCTCGTCGTTGTAGGCAAGGCCGAGAGCGGCGAGGAGGCGCTGAGCCTCGCCATCGATCTGGTCCCGGATGTTGTGCTGCTCGACATCGGCATGCCCGGCTGGGGCGGGCTGGTAACGGTGGAGAAGTTGTCGCAAGCCTGCCCGGCGACAAAGGTCGTGATGCTGACCGCTTTCGATGACGAAGACCGCTTACTCACCGCGTTCAAGAACGGCGCACGGGGTTACGTGGTCAAGGGCGTGGGCTCACACGATCTGGCCAACATCGTGCGCATGGTTGCCGCCGGGGATGTCTACGTGTCACGCTCGCTGGCTGCCAGCTTGATGAGTGAGCTGACAGGCAAACGCG
>CAIXNB010000211.1 GCA_903920695.1 uncultured beta proteobacterium | reverse complement strand
GACGGCCGCGCCATTCAGGGCATCGGCCTGGCCTATGCCACCAGCAACCGCGGCGGCTGCCATCTGCGCGGCTACACCATTGCCTCCGAAGTGCTGGGCATTCCGGTCAAGACCGATCCGCTGGAGCATGAAGGCAAGCCCGATCTGGTCAAGGCGTTCCAGGATGCCACGGCGGCTTTCGATTCGTCGGGTCTGTGCATCTTCACCACCTTTGCCTGGGGTCTGCAGGATCTGGCACCGCAAATGCAGGGTGCCTGCGGCGAGCAGTTCACGCTGGAGGAACTGGCACTGATCGGCGAGCGCATCTGGAACATGGAGCGGGAGTTCAACAACCGCGCCGGCTTTACCGCCAAGGACGACAGCCTGCCCAAGCGCCTGCTGACCGAAGCCTGCAAGACCGGCCCGGCCAAGGGCAAGGTCAACATGCTGGCCGAGATGATGCCCAAGTACTATGAAGTCCGCGGCTGGGATGCCGAAGGCCGCCCCACCGCCGAGACCCGCAAGCGGCTGAGCCTGTAGGTTTAATGGGGTCGGATCACCGCCCGCAGGGTGTGTGCTCTGACCCCGTTAAACCGGTGCAGGGCGAGTGCTCTGACCCCGATAAGCCGGACCAGAGGCAATTGAATAACGAACAAGCGGTCCCACGGCCGCTTTTCAATTTTTGGAGACGCACATGACCCATCACATCATCCTCGGCGCCGGTCCGGCCGGTATCACGGCGGCGGAAGCCATACGCAAGCTCGATCCCAAGGCCAGCATCACCATCATCGATGGCGAGGGCGAGACGCCATACGCGCGCATGGCGATTCCTTACCTGCTGGCCGATCAGATCGAAGAAGCCGGCACGCGCTTGCGCAGTGACCCGGAGCACTACCAAAAGCTGCAAATCACGCTGGAAAAAGTACGCGCCACAGCCGTCAACACTGCAGCGGCATCCGTGCAGCTGGCTGACGGTCGCAGCCTGGCTTACGACCGCTTGCTGATTGCAACGGGATCGGTGCCGAGCCGGGAAAAGATTGAGGGCATTGACCTGCCCGGCGTACACACGTGCTGGACGCTCGCTGATGCGCGTGCCATCCAGGCGTCTGTCAAACCCGGAGCGCGCGTGGTTCAAATGGGCGCCGGCTTTGTCGGCTGCATCATCATCAAGGCGCTGATCGAGCGCGGCGCCCAGTTGACCATTTTGGTACGCAGCGGGCGCATGGTCTCACGCATGATGCCGGTCAAGGCCAGCGAGATGATTGGCCAATGGTGCGAAGCGCAAGGTGTGCGCGTCATGGGCAAGACCCAGGCGGCGCGTATTGAGCGTGATGGCGACGCCCTCAAGGTGACGTTGACGACGGGCGAGACGCTGGCGGCCGATGTCTATCTGAGCGTTGTTGGTGTCAAACCGGAGATTGACTTCCTGGCCGGCAGCGGCATCGACATGGAGGGCGGTATCCTGGTCGATGAAAACCTGCGCACGAACGTGCCGGGAATCTATGCGGCCGGTGACGTGGCCTTATCGCGCGACTGCCTCACGGGTGAGCGCCAGATCAACGCCATACAGCCCAATGCCGTGGAGCAGGGGCGCATTGCCGCGCTCAACATGGTCGGTCGCGACACCCGTTTCATCGGCAGTATGCCGATGAATGTGCTCGACACGTTTGGTCTGATCTCCTGCTCCTTTGGGCAGTGGCAGGGCCAGACGGGCGGGCAGGGCGTTGAGCTCGTCGACGAACCCAACTACCGCTACCTGTCCCTGCAATTCGGTGCTGACCGACTTATCGGTGCCACGGCAATCGGTTTGACCCATCACGTTGGCGCCATGCGGGGTTTGATTGAGGGGCGCGTCAAGCTCGGCGAATGGAAGGACGTGCTGTTGAACGACCCCACGCAACTGATGCCCGCTTACCTGGCGACTGCGCAGGGTCAAGGCGACTGGTCGGGCGCACAGGACGAGCGGCGCCGCTAGAATTCGCCACGCATGAAACTCACCCTCAAGCTCTTTGCCTCGCTCACCGATTACCTGCCCGAGTCCTCGCGCTACACCAACATCGTCGAACTCGATGTGCTTGAGAACGCGAGCATCGGACAGATCATCGCCACCTACCACTTGCCACCGAAGCTGGTGCATCTGGTGCTGGTCAACGGCAAGTACATCGAGCCCGAGAAACGCGCGAGCTACGCGCTGGCCGAGGACGATGTGCTGGCGATCTGGCCCCCGATTGCCGGCGGTTGATGCAGTCGTTCTACCCTGAGCGCTTCGAGCGCGAGATGACCTGCACTGAGATGGATTGGCTGCGCTGGCTGCCCGACGCCATTGGGGAGCACCACTGGAAGCTGCAGGATAAATCAGCCGGCGTGCGCATCGGCGATGGTGCGCTCGGCCTGAAGTGGCAGGTGGCCGAGCCGCGCGTCATAGCGCTGGTGCGGTTGCCGCGCCTGTTGGTGAGCTTTCGCTTTGCCGGCCTCGATGAGGCGCAGCGCCACGCCTTCATGAAGCGCTTTGATCTGTACCTGCAGCGCGGCGGCGGATGATGCGCGCTTGGGTCACTTTTGTCCCTGAGGTTACCGGCGTCGATTGACCGCGAAACAGGGACCTCCTAAGATCGCCGCCACACCATCTTCGAACAAAATAAGTACAACAGGGGACTCGATGCCTTACGCCCAGGTCAACGGCCAAAACATTTACTTTGAAGACAGCGGCGGCAGCGGTCCCGCTGTGATCTTTTCGCATGGCTTGCTGATGGATGGCAGCATGTTTGCGCCGCAGGTGGCAGCCTTGAAGTCGTGCTACCGCTGCATCATCTGGGACGAGCGCGGTCACGGCCAAACCGCTACTGGCGCGTGCGCCCATTTCACTTACTACGACAGCGCCGATGATCTGGCTGCTGTGCTCGCGCATCTGGGCGTCAAGCAGGCCGTTCTGGTCGGCATGTCGCAAGGCGGTTACCTCTCGCTGCGCTGCGCGCTGAGGCACCCGGTGATCGTGCGTGCGCTGATCCTCATCAACAGCCAGGCCATGCAGGAAGACCCGGCCACGCTGCCCGGCTACCAGGACATGCTGCAGGACTGGACCCGCAACGGCCTGACGGAGCGGCGTGCCAGCATTCTTGAACACTTCATCCTGGGTGGGCAGTGGGCCGGTGCGGCGGCCTGGCGCGCCAAGTGGCAGCAGACCGCACCCGGCGATCTGCGGCAATGCTTTCGGACGCTGCTGGCGCGTGATGACATCAACGACCAGCTCGCGCGCATCACAGTGCCGGTGCTGGTGATCCACGGCGAGCGCGACCGCGCCATTGAACTGCCCCGCGCCCAGGCCATGGCCGCCGCGCTTGCCAACGCACAGCTGGTGGTCGTGCCCGGCGCCGGCCACGCCTCGAACCTGACGCACCCGCAGGCGGTCAATGCCGCAATCGAAACCTTTCTTGTATCCCTCAATTTTTAAACTGGAGACTCACCCCATGCTGCAACCCGGCCTCATGATGGACCGCCCCCTTCTTATTTCCGGAATCATCGAACATGCGGCAGCGCAGTTCGGTGACGTGGAAGTCGTCTCGCGCGAGACGCACGGCCCGCTGTTTCGCTACACCTACGCCCAGTGTGCGGCGCGCTCGCACAAGTTGGCCAACGCGCTCAAGGGCCTGGGCCTGGAGGCGGGCAGCGCGGTCGGCTCGATTGCCTGGAACAACCATCGCCACTTGGAGGCTTACTTTGCGGTGTCGGGCAGCGGCATGGTCATGCACACCTGCAACCCGCGCTTGCAAGCGCAACAACTCATCTACATCATCAACCACGCCGAAGACGCCATGATGCTGTTTGACAGTACCTTCGCACCGCTGATCAAGGGCATCGCACCCTATTGCCCCAAGGTCAAGAGCTGGGTCTGCCTGAGCGATGCCGCGAACATGCCGGTGATCGATGGCGTGAGCACACTGTGCTACGAAGACCTGATCGCCCCGCACAGCGAGCAGTTTGACTGGCCCGAGTTTGACGAACGCAGTGGCGCCGCCCTGTGCTACACCTCGGGCACCACCGGCAATCCCAAGGGTGCGCTGTATTCACACCGCGCCATCGTCATCAATGCCATGTCGGGCTGCCTGCCGGGCATCCTGTCGCTGTCACCGAGCGACACCATATTGCCAGTGGTGCCCATGTTCCACATCAACGCCTGGTGCATCCCCTATGCGGCGCCGATTGGCGGTGCGCGCCTGGTGTTGCCGGGGCCGCGCCTGGACGGCGCCAGCCTGTACGAGTTGATGGAAGGCGAACGCGTGACCGTCAGCGCCGGCGTGCCCACGATCTGGCTCGCGTTGATGCAGCACGTGGAGGAGCACGGCCTGCGCTTCTCGACCATGAAGCGCACGGGAGTGGGTGGCTCGGCCATGCCGGCGGCCTTGATCGCCAAGTTTGTTGACAACTACGGTGTTGAAGTGCGCCACGGCTGGGGCATGACCGAGACCACGGCGGTGGCCACCATGAGTTGCCTGTCGCCGAAGAACCGGGAGCTGTCGGCCACCGAGCAGCATGCGGTGATTGCACGCCAGGGCAAGTCAGTGTTCGGCACCGAGATCAAGATCGTCGATGAATACGGGGCCACCCTGCCGCGCGACGGCGTCGCTCAAGGCGAGCTGATGGTGCGCGGGCAGTGGATTGTGCGCAGCTACTACAAGGTTGAAGCATCACCGCTGGTGGACGGCTGGTTCCCGACCGGCGACATCGCCACCATTGACGCCCATGGCGTGATGCAGATCCGCGACCGCGCCAAGGACGTCATCAAGACCGGCGGTGAGTGGATCAGTTCGATTGATCTTGAAAACGCAGCCGTTGGCCATCCGGCGGTGGCGATGGCTGCCGTCATCGGCGTCAAGCACCCGAAGTGGGACGAGCGCCCCTTGCTCTTCATCGTGCGCAAGCCCGGCAAGACGGTCGAGCGCGAAGAGATTCTGGCCTTTCTTACCGAGCGCGTCGCCAAGTGGTGGGTGCCCGACGATGTCATCTTCCTCGACGCCCTGCCAGTCGGCGGAACCGGCAAAGTCCAGAAGAACGATCTGCGCAAGCAGTATGGGGGCGTGTTTAGCTGACTGAGCCTGCCCCGGTTGCCACCTCGGCCACCGGAGTCATCCTTGTCTATGGCTGTCATCCCGGACCCGATCAGGGATCCATGCCTTCTGCCACTGCCGCGCCCACCCTGGATTGCGGACTGGGTCCACAATGAATCGCCAATATACTTTCCCCCTACTGGGAGGAAGGTAGAGCATGAAAAAGTGGACTCAGCGAACCCTGATCGCTGCTGGCGTGCTGGCGCTGGTGGCTGGCGGCGTGTTCTATGTGCAGCACAACACCAAGCCGGAGGAGCCCAAGTTCCGCACCGCTGCGGTTGACGAAGGTCCGATCACGCAAGTGGTGCTGGCCACCGGCACGCTGCAGCCGGTGATCACGGTCAATGTTGGCTCCCAGGTCAGCGGCACCGTGTTGGAGCGTCGCGCTGACTTCAATGACCCGGTCAAGAAAGGGCAGGTTCTGCTGCGCCTGGACCCGGCCAACCTGCAAGCCCGTGTACGCCAGGCCCAGGCTCAACTCGCCGCCAGTGAGGCCGGGCTGGTGCTGGCGCGCGCCACCTTTGAACGCAACCAGAAACTGGTGACCGAGGGCTTCATCTCGGCGCTGACGCTGGACCAGGGCAAGCGTGAAGTCGACGCCGCGCTGGCCAACGTCGAGCTCGGGCGTGCGCAGGTCGAGTCGGCGCAAACCGATCTCGAAAATTCGGTGATTCGCTCGCCGATTGACGGCGTCGTGATACGCCGCAATATCGATGTCGGGCAAACCGTGGCCGCGAGTTTTCAGACGCCAGATATGTACTTGCTGGCGCGTGATTTGCGCCAGATGGTTATTCAGACCAGCGTCAGCGAAGCCGACGTCGGACTCATCAAGAGCGGGCAGGCCGTGCACTTCACGGTCGATGCCTACCCGGAGCGCGAGTTCGAGGGCGTGGTGCAGCAGTTCCGGCTCAATTCGGCCAGCGCGCAAGGCGTGGTGACTTACACCATCATTGTCGATGTGGCAAATCCGGAAGAACTGCTCAAACCAGGCATGACGGCACAGACCCGCATCGTGGTCTCGAGCAAGGCCAAAGTCACACGCCTGCCGACCGCAGCACTGCGCTTTCGCCCGGACGAAGACAGTCTGAAGGCCAAGGACGCCAAGGCGGCGGCCAGCGCCGCATCGGCCGCTTCAGCGCCCGAGGACAAGGCGCGCGCCGATGACGATGGTGTGCTCATCGCCACGCGCAGCGGACGCCGCATCTACCGCGTCTACACCGAGGGGGACAAGCAGACCCCCAAGCTGCACGATGTCACCATCGGCATTGCCAACACGCGCTTTACCGAACTCATCAGCGGCGACCTCAAGCCAGGCGACGAGGTCATCACGCGCACGACGGATTTGTCTGCCAAGAAATGAAGCTGATCGAACTCAGCGGCATCTGCAAGAGCTACCGCACCGGCGATGTCGTTACGCCGGTGCTGTTTGACATTGACCTGAGCGTGCAGGAGGGCGACTACCTGGCGCTGATGGGGCCGAGCGGTTCGGGAAAAAGCACGCTCATGAATCTGCTTGGTTTGCTCGACCGCGCCGACAGTGGCCACTACCGGCTCAATGATCAGGACGTGACCGACCTCAGCGCGGCCCAGCATGCGGTGGTGCGCAACAGCAGCATCGGTTTCGTGTTTCAGAGTTTCAATTTGCTCAAGCGCATGAACGTTCTGGAGAACGTGGCGCTGCCACTGCTCTACGCCGGGCAGGGCCGTGGCAGCGCCCGCCAGCGCGCGCTCGAAGTGCTGGAGCAGGTCGGTCTGGGCGCGTTCGCTCAGCGCATGCCGAACCAGCTTTCCGGCGGCCAGCAGCAGCGCGTGGCAATTGCGCGCGCGCTGGTGAATCGCCCACCCTTGTTGCTGGCCGACGAGCCCACCGGCAATCTCGACAGCAAGACCACCGGCGAAGTGCTGGACGTTATCGGCCAGCTCAACCGCGAACAGGGGCTGACGATTGTCATCGTCACGCACGAACCCGATGTGGCCGGCCACGCCAAGCGTCTGGTTCGGCTCAAGGATGGTGTCATCGTCTACGACGGCGTGCCGCAGGACGAAAGACTGGAGCTGGCGGCATGAGTCTGACGCAGATCCTGCTGGAGGCGTTTCGTTCGCTGGCCGCCAATCGCCTGCGCACCGGCTTGACGATGCTGGGCATCATCATCGGCATCGCCTCGGTGGTGCTGATGCTCAGCGTCGGCGATGGCGTGCGCGCCTTCATCAACAAGGAACTCGCCGTTTTGGGCAGCAACCAATTGATCGTGCAGCCCGGCATCCCGACCGAGAACGGTGCACGCCGACGCACGAATGAAGCGCCAACGCTGACGATTGAAGACGCTGTTGCCATGAGCACCCTGCACAGCCTGCGCGGTGCAGCGCCCACGCTGCAAGGCTATTTCCAGATTCTGTACGGCAACGACAACAGCAACTCGGTGGTGCTGGGCGTGACGCCCGACATGTTCACCCTGCGCAACTGGAAGGTCGAGCGCGGCGTGGCACTGGCCGACAGCGACGTGCGCTCGGCCAATCGCGTCACCGTGATCGGCTCCAACGTGGCCAAGACCTACTACTACCGGCGCGACCCAATTGGACAGACGCTGCGCGTCGAGGGTCGGCCCTTCACCATCATCGGTGTGCTCGCTGGCAGCGGGCGCACGCTCGACGGTAGCGATCTGGGGGATATGCTGGTGGTGCCCATTACCGCCATCCCGGTTCGCATGCCGCGCCCGGGTACCGTGCATTACATCAACGCCCAGGCCGTCAACGAAGCCGGCATGAAAGAGGCAGAGCGTGACATTGCCGATCTGCTGCGCGATCGCCACCGCATCCAGGGCGACAAACTGGATGATTTTCAGATCACCAACCTGGCCAGCATCGCCGAGACCGGCGAGGCGATTGGTGCCGGCGTTTCTATCGGCCTCGGGGTGATCGGCGCCATCTCGCTGATCGTCGGCGGCATTGGCATCATGAACATCATGCTGGTGAGCGTCAGCGAGCGTGTGCGTGAAATCGGCATCCGCATGGCCATCGGCGCCAAGCCGGTTCATGTGCTGGTGCAGTTCTTGAGCGAGGCGGTGGTGATGTGCATCCTGGGCGGCATGATCGGCGTGGCGCTGGCCGCACTCGGCGCCTGGGGTGTCAACCTGAGCGGCAAGTTCGAGATGGCGCTGGGCGCCCGCCATGTGCTGACGGCCGTGCTGTTCTCCAGCGCTGTCGGCTTGTTCTTCGGTTTCTACCCGGCCCGGCGCGCCTCGCGCCTGCTGCCGATTGAGTGTCTGCGGCAGGATTGATGGCGTCCTGAAAAGACTTTGCCGACCCCAACTGTCATGCCGGATCAGGTCTGGCATCCATGCCTTCTGAAGCATGGAGTGCGGGGTAGGTCCGAAATTTGTCAGGACCATAGCCCGCATGCAGCGTAGTGGGATACGGGGGCGACAGCCGCAACGCTCCCGGCCCATTGGTTTGGGCTACCATCGAAGCAATTACTTTTGCAACCTGAGCCATACCATGCAGATCATTGTTGAAGTTCCCAACAGCTACCTTGATGCGTTGCATCGGTCTGCCGACGACTTTGCGCAGGAAGCCAAGTTGGCAATGGCTGCCAAGTTGTTTGAAATGAAGCGGCTATCGTCAGGCATGGCCGCCAGGCTGATCGGGATGGATCGAGTCGCCTTCCTGGCCGAGCTTCATCGCCATGGTGTGCCCATGATCGATCTGGATGACGATGACTTGGCGCAGGACATCGTTCATGCCTGATGCCAACAAGGTACTGGTGACCAATACAACACCCATCATCTCGATGGTGGCGGCTACCGGTGGTTTGGACGCATTCAAGTTTCTGTACAGCCGCGTTGTTGTGCCTTTTGAAGTTGCGGCAGAAGTTCGGGCTGGCGGCCAGCAGTCTTTTGGGTTTGATGTATTCCAAGGTGCAAATTGGCTGGATATTCAGACGGACGAGATCAGTTTGCAGCCTTTTTTGCGAAATTCTTTGGACCGTGGCGAAGCGTCCGTCATCCAGACCGCATTGAATCTTGGCTTGCCCCTGGTTTGTATTGACGAAACCGTCGGGCGGCGGGTCGCCCGGCTTTGTTCGTTGGAAGTCACGGGCACGATTGGTGTGTTGCTGAAAGCTCAAAGGCTTGGGTTTTCCGTGTCAATGTTGGAGGCAGTTCGGAGAATGCGTGAACACGGAATCTGGCTGAGCGACACAGTGGTTAATTTTGCGTTGAAACAGGGACAGTAATTCCCGAGCGGCACGCCCGTCAGGCATGATCGGCCCTAACACCATTGCCGATGACCCCCATGCCCACCCGTTATTCCACCCCCAGCAAAGAAGAAATTTCCCTGTTGCCCGAGTTCAACCGCCTCGGCCCCGAGCGCATTGCGCTGGTGGCAACAAAGGCGCAGGCGCGGGAGGCGCATGCTGCACTGTGTGACACGGCGGTCTGGGGCTTTGACACGGAATCGAAACCGACCTTTTTCAAGGACCAAGTCTCGGAAGGCCCGCACATCGTGCAGCTCTCCACCCTCGATCAGGCCTGGGTCTTTCAGTTGCACGACCCGGATTGCAGCGCCATCGTGGCGCAGTTGTTGGCGCTGCCGGGTTTCACCAAGGCCGGCTTCGGTCTGGGTGATGATCGCAAGCGCATCGCGGCCAAGCTCGCGGTGCAGGCGCAGGACGTGCTGGACCTCAACACCATCTTTCACCAACGCGGCTACCGCAAGGATATGGGTGTCAAAGGCGCGGTGGCCGTGCTGTTTCAGCAGCGCTTCATCAAGTCAAAGAAGGCCACAACCTCGAACTGGGCGGCGCCCCATCTGAGTCAGGCGCAAGTGATTTACGCAGCCAATGATGCCTACGCGGCGCTGCGTGTGTTCCACGCGCTGCAGAAGGCACCGGTTTAACCATCGGTTGAGAGCGCATAGGGCACGCGCGTTGGCACGACAAGCAGGCCTTGCGCGTTGGCGATCGCATCGATCGTGATCACCGGGGCGCTGCCCAGCACGGCGCCGAAGATGGTGGCAAAGGCGGCGTCGGCCGCATCACGACCCGTGGCCAGGCGCAAAAAGCCCATCGGAATGGCAACGCCCGAGGGGTCGAAGATGTACCAGCGGTCGGCCAGATAGACCTCGACGTAGGCGTGAAAATCGGTCGGCCCCAATTCCGGCGCTGCGCCGAAATCGATGCCGGTGGCAAAGCGTGCCGGTATGTTGACGGCGCGGCACAGGGCAATCATCAGGTGCGCAAAGTCGCGGCAAACGCCGGCTTTTTCAACCAGCGTGTCAACCGCAGTGGTGTTGCCGTTGGAACTGTTGGACCGGAACGTGACGCGGTTCGTGACCCAGTCGCAGATTGCCTGCGCCCGGCTGTAGCCCTGCCACAGGTGGCCAAACTCATGGATGGCAAAGCGCATCAGCCGGTCGGACTGGCAATAGCGGCTCGGGTAGATGTAGGGCAATACCGCTCCGGGCCAGTTGGCCACTGCTGCCTCGCTGATCTGATCCGGCTGCGCGCTGGCGTGGTTCAGGTCCACCGTTGCTGCGTAATGCACGCGCAGTGCACCGGCGTTGGCCCTGAGCCGCAGCAGGCGGTTGTGCGAGACCGGATCGGTGTAGAGCGTGTGCGCCAGCGGCTGGCTGATGTCAAGCGCCTCGCAGACGACGAACTGATGCGGTGTTTGCGCGGCGTGGATGCTGAAAATGAAATCGCTGCCGGCGTCGCTGACGGTGTAGTTCAATTCGATTGAGAATTTCAGTCTGACGCTCATGGGGTATTCCGGTTGATGGCGTCGGGCAGGGCGTCGGCAATCGGCGCCTTGTCGATGGCCCGCCTGGAGCCGTAAGTATTGGCATAGACCCAGGTGAATTCTGCGCCGATCAGGAAGATCTGCGCCGAGTAATAAACCCACAGCAGGACCACCACCAGCGAGCCGGCTGCGCCGAAGCCCGAGACGATGCCGCTGCGGCCGATGTAGAGGCCGATCAGGAACTTGCCGAAGCTAAACAGCAGGGCGGTGAAGACAGCGCCGGTCCAGACGTCACGCCACTGCACGCGCACACGCGGCATGAGCTTGTAGATCAGCGCAAACATGGCGGCCACCAGCAGGAATCCGCCCATGGCACTGGTGGCGGCGGCCAGCGCATACCAGCCGCCAAACACCGGTTGCAGCCACTGCCCCATGGAGGAGAGCACGGCGCTGACGACCAGTGACACGATCAGCAGAAAGCCAATGGCCAGAATCATGCCGAAGGACAGCAGCCGCGTGCGCAGCAGCGTCAGCCAGCCGATGTCGCGCACCCGGGCCGGCACGTGCCAGATGCGGTCGAGCGAGGTCTGCAATTCGGCGAACACGCTGGTGGCGCCCACGAACAGCAGCACTAGGCCCAGCACGGTGGCGAACGATCCCTGGACCGGTTTGTGCACGCTGGTCAGCAAGTCCTGTATCGCGCGGGCACCGGCGTTGCCCATCAGGTCGCGCAGTTGCGCTTCGATCTGGCCGCGCGCCGCGTCCTCGCCAAAGACCAATCCGGCCACGGCGATCACGATCAGCAGCAGCGGCGCCAGCGAGAACAGCGTGTAATACGACAGCGCTGCACCCATGCTCGGCGCGTAGTCGTCAAGCCACGCGTTCACGGTCTGGCGCAGCAGGCGCCAGATGGCGCGCAGGGACAAGGGCATGAAGCGCCGCCGTGACGCTCAGGCGGTGTGCCGCTTGACCCAGGCGACGTAGGCGTCCATCCAGGTTTGCAGGAATTTTTGGCTGGCCGCGCCAATGCTGCCGTCGGCGTTGAACAGGTCGTCGCGCGCCTGGATGAAGACTTCGGGCTGGCCCAGGGTTGGCATATCGAGATAGGCCAGCACATTGCGCAGATGCTGTTGCGCCAGTGCCGTGCCGATGGCGCCAACCGACACACCCAGCACGCCTGCCGGTTTGCCGGCCCAGGCACTCTGGCCATACGGGCGCGAGCCGTTGTCGATTGCGTTTTTGAGCACACCGGGGATGGATCGGTTGTATTCCGGCGTGACAAAGAGCAGGCCCTGCGCGGCGCTGATCTGTTCTTTCATGCGCTTGACCGATGGCGCCTGCTTGCCGTCATCGTCCTGGTCGTACAGCGGCAGGTCGCCGATTTCCAGTTGCTTGAAGCTAAAGCCGGGGGGCGCCAGCAGGGCCAGGGCGTCGGCCAGTTTGCGGTTGAAGGAATCACGTCGAAGGCTGCCGACGATGACGGCGATCTGGTATTGGCTCATGAAATTCTCCGTTGGGTTAAAGGGCTTGGCATGCCATGGTGGCAAGGGGCAGGCGACAGCTTAGAAAGGACGCCGGCGCGGGTCTGTGCGATGTCGCACAGACGCTTGGCGTTCGCTTGCGTAGTCTGGGCCACTGCCATGCAAACCCAGCCTGCGGTCAATGCCGCCATCACCCAATCGCCTGACCAGGCTCTTACCTTGTCCGGCAGTTGGACTGCGCGCGGCATGCAAGGGCTTGGCCAGACGATTGCCGGCTTGTCACTGCCGCCCACTTCTATGGCGCAAATCAACGGTGCCGCCATTGATGCGTTTGACAGCGCCGGTGCCTGGGTTCTGCAGAAGCTGCTGCTGCGCGCCAGTGGCACACAGACAGCCGCGGCCGTGACCGGACTGCGCCCTGAGTTTGCCCGGCTGCTGCAGGCGGTGCAGGGCGAGGTTGGCGTCACCGCAAAAGTCGCGGCGCCGACCGAGCGCCAGCCGCGGTCGCGGCTGGAGAGACTCGGGCGCGCGACGCTGGAGCGGCTGGCGCAGCCGCTGGCCTTGCTCGGCTTCGTCGGTGAAAGCGCTGCGGCCTTTGCCGGCTGCCTGCGCCATCCGCAGCGCATCCGCTGGCGCCCGATTTTGTTCAACTTGCGCAGCGCCGGCTTCGATGCCCTGCCCATCGTTGGCCTGCTGTCGCTCTTGCTCGGTGTGGTCGTGGCCTACCAGGGCGCCAACCAATTGCGCCAGTACGGCGCCAACATTTTTGTCGCTGATCTGATCGGCCTGTCGATGCTGCGCGAGTTCGCTCCCCTGATCACAGCCATCATCATTGCCGGGCGCTCCGGCTCGGCCTACGCCGCGCAAATCGGCACGATGATGGTGACCGAGGAGATCGACGCCATGCGCACGGTCGGCATTGCGCCGCAGGAAATGCTGGTGCTGCCCAAGGTCATTGCCCTGGTGATCGCGATGCCGCTGCTGACGGTGTTTGCCGATGGGCTCGGTGTGCTCGGCGGCATGATGATGGCGCGCTTGCAACTCGGGGTTGGCTATGGCGAGTTCATGGACCGCTTCGTCAAGGCCGTCAGCGTGACCGATTACCTGATCGGTGTCCTCAAGGCGCCGGTCTTTGCCGCCATCATCGTCATGGTCGGCTGCTTCCAGGGCTTTCGCACCCAGGGCGGCGCCGACAGCGTGGGCCGCCAGACCACGCGCAGCGTCGTGCAGTCAATCTTCCTCGTGATCGTGGCTGACGCTCTGTTCTCAGTTGCCTTCAGCGCGCTGGACCTGTGATATGACATCAGTAGCCGGCGCACCCGTTATCGAACTCAGCCACGTAGGCACGCGCTTTGGCACCCATGTTGTGCACGAAGACCTGAGCCTGCAGGTGCGCCAGGGTGAAATATTCGCCCTGGTCGGTGGCAGCGGATCGGGCAAGTCCACACTCTTGCGCGAAATGATCCTGCTGCAACGTCCCGATAGCGGCAGTGTGCGGGTGTTGGACGTTGACCTGGGCACGGTCAACGACGAGCAGGCTCTGCTGCTGCGCCAGCGCTGGGGCGTGATGTTCCAGCACGGTGGCCTGTTTGCAGCGCTGACGGTGCTGGAAAATGTCGGTCTGCCGCTGCGCGAACACACGACGCTGGAGAGCCCCTTGATCGACGAGATCGCCGCCTGGAAGCTCGCGCTCAGCGGCCTGCAGCCCGAGGTCGGCGCGCAATACCCGGCGCAACTCAGTGGCGGCATGCTCAAGCGCGCCTCGCTGGCCCGCGCCTTGGCGCTGGACCCCGAACTGCTGTTCCTCGACGAGCCCACCGCCGGGCTTGATCCCGACAGTGCCGACGGCATCGACGTGCTGATCCGAAAGCTGCGCGAACTCTATGGCCTGAGCATCGTCATGATCACGCACGACCTCGATCTGCTGTGGCAGGTGACGGACCGGGTCGCTGTGCTGGCCGACGGCCACGTGCAAGGTGTCGGCTCGATGGACGAACTCTCGCGCATGGACGTGCCAGCGGTGCAGAAATTCTTTGCCGGCTCGCGCGCCAGAGCGGCTTCCTTTCAGCATGCGCTGGCAGGTGAACGCACGGCGCGCTCGCCGCTGGCCACAACCGGAGAAGCAGCATCGAAACCAAAGTGAATTACACGCTGGTCGGCGCCTTTGTGCTGGCCCTGGGCGCGGCGCTGATTGCCGTCGTACTGTGGCTGGCCTCGGGTGGCCTGTGGCAGAAGAAATTTGACATCTACCTGGCGATCGAGGAGGAGTCGGTCGCCGGCCTCAATCTGAATGCGCCGGTCAAGTACAACGGGGTTGAGATCGGCAAGGTCAAGTTCATCGAGCTCGATCCGCAGAACCCGCAGCACGTCAATCTCTACCTGGCCATTGAGCATGGCTCGCCGGTCAAGCAGGACACGGTGGCCGTGCTCAGAACCCAGGGCCTGACCGGCATCGCCTACGTCGAACTCAGCGGTGGCGCGCTCGATGCGCCTTTGCTGCGCACGCTGGAGGATGCGAAGTATCCGGTGATTGCGACCAAGGCCTCGCTTTCGGCGCGCTTGGAAAATGTGCTGACCAGCGTGCTGGCCAAACTCGACAGCACTTCGAACAACATCAATGCCATTCTGAGCGAAGCCAATCAGCGCGCTTTCAGCAGCGCGCTGGCCGACATCGCCGTTGTCACGCGCACCTTTGCTGCGCGCAAGGACACCATTGACGGCGCTATCCATCATGCCGGCCAGACGCTGGACAATGCCGCGCGCGCGTCTGCGCAACTGGCACCGGCACTGGAGCGCGTCGGGCGCGGCGCCGATGCCGTGCAGCGCATGGGCGATTCCGTGACGCAAACCAGCCAGGGTGCGGGCGAAACGGTCAACGCCGTCGGCGCTGACGTCAAGCGATTCACGGCTGATGCGCTGCCGGAACTGGAACGGCTGATGTCTGAACTCAATGTGCTGAGCAGTTCGCTGCGCCGCCTGAGCGAGCAAACCCAGCGCGACCCGGCCAGCCTGCTGCGCGGCCAGGCCGTCGTGCGCCCGGGCCCTGGCGAATCCGCAACCGAGGAAGCAAAACCATGAAGACTGGCATTCGCATTCACACCCTTGCGCTGGGCGCGCTGCTGGCTCTGCTTTCGGGCTGCTCGCTGCTGGGCGCCAAGCCGCCTGCTGCCTTGACCCACTATGCGCTGGACGACGCCAGCGCCGCTGTCGCACCAGCCCCGAGTGCGCGACAACCCGCCGCCGCAAGCCCGGTCATCATCGTCAATCCAACCGCTGCGGCGAGCGGCTTTGACAGTGCGCGCATGGTCTATCTGCGCGCGCCGCAGCGGCTCGAAGCCTTTGCCAACAACGCCTGGGTCGATACACCGGCGCGCATGCTGGCGCCGCTGCTGGTGCAGGCCTTGCAGTCCGATGGCAGCTACCGTGCCGTGCTACTGGCGCCCAGCGCCGGCAAGGCCGATTTGCGCCTGGATACCTCCATCGTGCGGCTGCAGCAGGATTTCCGTCAGAGCCCGAGTACCGTGCGCTTCACGCTGCAGGCAACGCTGATGGACAACACGACGCGCGAGGTGATTGCCTGGCGTGAGCTCGATGCCGTGCGCGTGGCCGGCGCCGACGATCCCGCAGCCGGCGCACTGGCGGCCCGGCTGGCGGTGCAGGATGTGCTGCAGCAGCTCGCCCTCATGTGCCAGGCAGCGGCGGTGGGGTGGACACCAAAGTCAGTGGCGAATTGATGAGATTTCCATAAGTAATCCCAGCCCCTAGGTTGTCATCCTGAATATTAAGTTGTCATCCTGACCATTAAGTTGTCATCCCGGACCTGCTCCTGGATCCATGCCTTCTGCCAGTGGCATGCGAGCGGTGGATTGCGGATCGAGTCCGCAATGACAGCCGCAATGACAGCCATGGTTGTCATCCCAGACTTGCTCCGGGATCCAGCACTGCGCCACAATTCGCCGCATGTCCTATTACGTCTACCTCATGGCAAGCCACAAAAACTGCACCTTGTATGTGGGTGTCACGAACGATCTGGTGCGACGTGCCTATGAGCATAGGAATAATTTGGCCGAAGGTTTTACCAAAGAGTACGGTGTGCACAAGCTGGTCTGGTTTGAATCCGGCAGTTCTATCGAAGACGCCATCCGACGCGAAAAGCAGCTCAAGAACTGGAAGCGGGAGTGGAAGATCGAGTTGATTGAAACCGGTAACCCAGAGTGGAACGATCTCTACGAGAGCTTGCTGTGAACCCTGGATTGCGGATTGAGTCCGCAACGACAGCCATGGTTGTCATCCCGGACCTGCTCCGGGATCCACGTTTTTTGCCAGTGGCATGCGAGCCCTGGATTGCGGTTTCGGCGCCAGATTCCCTTTGGCGTTGATTGATGCTACATTCGTTTCACTGAGTGGCGTCGCGGCTTGGCGGCGCGGCATCAGCCAGGCGCAGGAACCGGCAAGAGTTCCCCCTACAGGATCAGCCACAAGATCCGGCCTAACGAGACGAGACCAATGAAAGCTTCTTCAGCCAGTCATATCGACGAGGTGATCGCTCGCACCTCGCAGCGCCTGGGTGGCGCTTTTGCCGACGACGACCTGATCACCCGGTCCTGGACGCGCTGCGTCACCGACCACGGTTTGGACCCGACGCGGGCCCAGCCGGCGCGTGTCATCGAGCATTGGCAACTGCGCGAACACCAGGAGCAGATTGAATCGTTTCTGCGCGTGGCGCGTGCCGGCATGGAGCAGTTGTACAAGCGCGTGTCGCCGCTCGGCTATGTGCTGCTGCTGACCGACGCGCAAGGCGTAACGGTCGATTACATCGGCAACGACCAGTGGGACCGCGAGCTCAAGCGCTCTGGCCTGTGCCTGGGCGCCGACTGGAACGAGTCGCACGCCGGCACTTGCGGCGTCGGCACCTGCATTGTCGAGCGCACGCCGCTGACCTGCCACCAGGGCGACCACTTTGATGCAACCCATATCGGCCTGACCTGCACCACCGCGCCGCTGTTTGACCCGAACGGCGACTTCATCGGCGTGCTCGATATTTCGGCGCTGTCCTCGCCCTCGGAAAAACCGAGCCAGCACCTGGCGCGCCACATGACGGTGATGTTTGCCAAGATGGTGGAGGATGCCAATTTCATCCGCCACTTCAGCGACCAGTGGATTCTGCGACTGGGCGTTGACTGGGCCTTGGTCGATGTCAGCGGTGAATGCATGCTGGCCTTTGACGCCGACGGCCGCATTGTTGGCGCCAACAGCGGCGCGCGCCAGTTGCTGGTGGCGATCAACGAAGATGGCTCGGCACAGCCGGTGCTGGGTCACCTGCTGACCGAGGTCTTCAAGGTCACGATGGACGACATCTGGCACGTGGCGCGTGCCGGCATGACGAGCGACCGCACGGTGCTCAGTACGCGCCGCCACGAGCTGTTCTACGCCATGGCGACACCGCCACGGCAGACGCCGGCCCGGCTGGCGCCGCAGGCGCAGCGGGCTGCGGCGCCGATCGCCTGTCCGGCGCTGGACCGCCTCAGCGGTGACGACAAACAGATGCTGCGCCTGCTCGATCAGGCCAAGCGCCTTGTCAACAAAAAGGTCAACATCCTGCTGCACGGCGAAACCGGCACCGGCAAGGAACTGATTGCGCGGGCGCTGCACGATTCAAGCCGGCGCGCTCGCAAGTCCTTTGTCGCGGTTAACTGTGCGTCGATTGCCGAGTCGCTGATCGAGAGTGAACTGTTCGGCTACGTCGCCGGCAGTTTCACCGGCGCGCGCGGCAAGGGCGCACGCGGCCTGATTCTGCAATCCAGCGGCGGCACGCTGTTTCTCGATGAAATCGGCGACATGCCGATGCATTTGCAGACGCGCCTGCTGCGCGTCCTGTCCGAAGGCGAGATCATGCCGCTGGGCGCCGACATGCCAGTGCCGGTGGACTTGAATGTGGTGGCGGCCTCACACCGCGACCTGCGCCGCCTGATTGCCGACGGCGTGTTCCGTGAAGACCTTTACTACCGCCTGTGCGGCGCCACGCTGCACCTGCCAGCGCTGCGCCAGCGCAGCGACAAGCTGTTTGTGATCGAGCGCGTGCTGCAGCAGGAGGGCGATCAACTCGGGATCAATGCCGAGATTTCTGCGCCGGCGCTGGCACTGCTGCTCAATTTCGCCTGGCCCGGCAATATCCGTCAGTTGCGCAACGTCATCCGCTTTGCGCTGGCGGTCTGTGACAACGGCTACATTGAGCCGCTGCATCTGCCAAGCGAGCTGTCGGGTGAAGAGGAACTCATCGCCGATGCGGGCCTGGCAGGTCCACCGGTCACGACCCTGCTGCAATCGGACGTTTCGGGCGCCATGGTGCAGGCGCAAACGCTGCTGCTGGCGCTGCGCCGGCGGCACTGGAACGTGACCGCTGTCGCCACTGAACTCGGTATTTGCCGCGCCACTGTCTACCGCCAGATGCAGCGCTTCAAGATTGTGTCGCCGACCCGGCAGTAGGCGCGACGGCGCTCAGGTCGAGAGTTTGCGGCCGACCTTTTTCTGCACCGACTCAACCTTGCTCCTGAGCCTGCCACCGGCGCCGGAGCGGGCGTCGATCTTGATGTTGACGCCGACGCGTTCGCAGTCCACCGCCATCGCCTGGTAGCAGGCCGTGACGACCGCCATCACCGCATCCCATTCGCCTTCCAGAATCGTGCCCATGGGCGTGAGCTGGTACGGCAGGCCGCTCTTGTCGATGATGTCGAGCGAGCGCGCCACGAACGGGCTCAGGCTGATGCCCTTGCCCGATGGCGCCATAGAAAATTCAAGCAAAACCATGGTTTTCTCCTTAGTGGTTTAGTGCAGCAATGCCGCCGCGATGTGCTGCGTCACTACATGGGAAAGATCGGCCGGCAGCCTCTGGCCGGGGTGGGCGGCTGACCAGCATTGGGCGACGTTGGTCAGGGCCTGGGCATCATACTGGCGTGGGCTGCCGAGTGCGGCCTCGAAGCGATTCGCCTGCGCGCACAGCAGCGCCGGGTCGGCGTCGATCAACAGCAGCGCATGGGCCAGCACCGCCTGGCGCCCGTTGGCGCGGCGCCAGTACTGCGCGGTGCCGGCAATCTTGCGCAGCCTGCCCTGTGCGCGCACCGCCAGGTTGAAGCGGCCGTCACAAAATGAGCCTGCTACAGCAGCGGGCTGGCAGGCGATGCCCAGGCACGCCAGCGCGCTGCCAAGCAGGCCGCACAAGTGGGCATAAGCCGGCTCGGCCAGCGCACCGGGTGCGCCCACGCAGGGGTAGGCCAGACTCAGATTCAGAATGCCCGGCCCTTGCGGCACGACGCCGCCACCGGAGCGGCGCAGCCGGACGGGCCAACCCTGTCGCAGCGACGCGGCGCTCACTTCGGCCAGATTGGCGTAGCGCCGGTAGGACAGCGGCGCCACCAGCGCCGGCGCGCCGTGCCACAGGGCGGCAATTGCTTGCCCCTGCAGCGCCTGTTCCAGCCATTGCATTTCAATTTCTCCGTCCAGTGCTTGCTCGGGGCAAAGCAGCTGCGTCCAGACCGGCTGGATGCAACGGCTTTGCGTTGCTTGATCGAAGCAGCTTTCAGTCACCGATATGCCGCAGGATCAGGCGATTCACTTCATTGGCGCGTTCCATCTGCGCCATGTGGCCGACGCCGTCGAAGATCTCCACCGTGGCCCCCGCTGGCGCTTGTGCCGCATGTGCCGCCGGCACGATCTGGTCGTCCTGGCCCCAGACCATGAGCACCGGCTTGCCGCTGGCCGCCAGCGCCAGCCCGGGTTTTGCCAACTGGCGCCCATTGGCGAACAGGCCAGCGTTGAGTGCGAGCAGCAGCTCGCCAACGCCGTCTAGGCGCTTGTACTTGAGCACGTCATCGACCATCTTGCGACTGACCAGGTCCGGGTCTTTGAACAGCAGTTCGAGCACCGGTTTGAGATCGCGCCGCGACGCCGCTGTGGCGAAGCCCTCGGTGTAGCCGGTGTTGATCTCAGGACCAAAGCCGGCGCTGGCAATCAGACTCAGCGTTGCCACGCGCTGCGGCTGCGACAGCGCCAGTTGCGCCGCAATCGCGCCGCCCACCGAGTGCCCGACCAGATGCGCCTGCTGCACTTCGATGACGTCCATGAAACGCGCCACGAAGTCAGCCAAGGCCTCGACGCTGACGCCCGGCAGTTTGACTTCGGACTGCCCATGGCCGGGCAGATCGAGCGCGATCACCGGATGCTTCTCGCCGATGGCATCAATGTTGAACAGCCAGTTGTCCAGATCGCCGCCAAAGCCATGCACAAACAGCACCGGCGTGCCCTGCACCGCGCCGCGGCGCGCGTAGCGGATGCGCAGGCCGTCAACGTCGGCATAGAGGTAGGCCGGTCCGGCCTGTTCTTGGTCGTCGGCGCCGCTCGCCGGCATGACGTAGGCGGCGACGTAGGCGTCGATCTCGGCCTCGCTGACGCTGCTGTCGGCGAGCACGCCGAGCAGCGCTTTGACCGGTAGCAGCTCACCCTCATTGGCCACTTTGCGCCGCAGCAGGCCGGGGTCGGGGGCCTCGACGGCGTTGGCGATCTTGTCGGTCTCGACATCGAGGATGGGCATGCCCACCGTGATCTCGGTGCCGACCTCGACCAGCCAGGCGCCAACCGTGCCTTCGGTCATCGACAGGCCCCACTTGGGCATGATGATGGGGGTGATGCCGGCCATCAGTGCTTTCCTCCCTTGAGGGTGCGGCGCACGGCATCAGCGACTTGCGCCGCCGACGGAATGTAGAGGTCTTCCAGCGTTGGCGAGAACGGCACCGGCGCGTGCGGCGGCGCGACCTGCTCGATCTGCGCTTTGAGCGCGCCAAAGGCGTGCATCGCGACTTGGGCCGCGATGTCGGTGCCGATGTTGCAGCGCGGGCTGGCCTCGTCGACGCAGACCAGGCGGCCGGTCTTGGTGACGCTTTCCAGCACGGTGTCGATGTCCAGCGGCGAGAGCGTGCGCAGATCGACGATCTCGACCTCCACGCCTTCCTTGGCCAGCGTGGCAGCGGCCTCAAGGGCGCGGTGCACCATCAGGCCGTAGGTGACGATGGAGCAGTGCTTGCCTTCGCGCACCACGCTGGCTTCGCCGAGCGGGATCGCGTACGAGGCTTCGGGCACTTCGCCCTCCAAGGCGTACAGGTTCTTGTGCTCGCAGAAGATCACCGGGTTGTTGTCGCGAATCGACTGGATCAGCAGGCCCTTGGTGTCGTAAGGTGTGCTCGGGCACACCACCTTGAGGCCGGGGATGTGCGTGAACAGCGGCGTCAGCATCTGGCTGTGCTGGGCGGCGGCGCGAAAACCGGCGCCGACCATGGCGCGGATCACCACCGGCGTCTCGGCCTTGCCGCCAAACATGTAGCGGAACTTGGCCGCCTGGTTGAAGATCTGGTCGAAGCAAACACCCATGAAGTCGATGAACATCAACTCGGCAATCGGGCGCATGCCGCAGGCCGCTGCGCCGACGGCTGCGCCGACGTAGGCGCTCTCCGACAGCGGGGTGTCGATCAACTGGTTCGGGTGCTTGGCGTAGAGGCCCTTGGTGACGCCGAGCACGCCGCCCCAGGCGTCCTCCTCGCCGTCGCAGCCGGTGCCGCCGACGATGTCTTCGCCGAGCATGATCACCGTCGGGTCACGCGACATTTCCTGGTCGATCGCTTCGTTGACCGCCTGTTTCATACTGATTTTTCTTGCCATCATGTGCTCCTGGTTTTGTTCAATTGTTCGGTTCAGTAGTCGACATAGACGTCAGTCGTCAGGTCGGCCAGCGTCGGCAACGGTGCCGCTTTGGCTTGCTGCACCGAGTCCTCGATCAGCGCCAGCACACTTTTGTCGATGGCCGCCAGTTCATCACTGCTAATGACGCCAGCCGAGAGGACGTGGGCGCTGAATATCTTCAGGCAGTCGTGATTGATGCGAACGTCTTCGAGTTCACCCGGCGCCCTGTAGGTCTGGGCGTCGCCTTCGAAGTGGCCGTGAAAGCGCACCATCTTGCATTCCAGCAGCGAGGGTCCGCCGCCTTCGCGTGCGCGCTTGATGACTTCGCCAGCCGCTTCATAGACCGCCAGAAAATCGGTGCCGTCGACCGTGATGCCGGGGATGCCGAACCCCGAAGCGCGGTCCACATAGCTGTTGACGGCGGTGGCGTAGTCGCGCGAGGTGGACTCGGCGTAGCCGTTGTTCTCGACCACGAAGATCACCGGCAGATTCCAGACGGCAGCCAGGTTCAGGCTTTCCAGGAAGGTGCCCTGGTTCGAGGCGCCGTCACCGACGAAGCAAATGCCGACCTCGTTTTTCTTGCGGAACTTGGCTGCCAGTGCGGCGCCGCAGATCAGCGGCGCGCCGGCACCCAGGATGCCGTTGGCGCCCATCATGCCCTTGGACAGATCGGCGATGTGCATGGAGCCGCCTTTGCCATTGCCGCAGCCGCCTTTCTTGCCGTAGATCTCTTTCATCATCTCAACCACGTCAACGCCCTTGGCGATGCAGTGGCCATGGCCGCGGTGCGTGGAGGCGATGCGGTCACCGTCGCCCAGATGGGTCAGGATGCCGACCGCGCTGGCTTCCTCGCCGGCGTAGAGGTGAACAAAGCCAGGGATATCACCACGGCTGAAGTCGACGTGAAGCCGGTCTTCGAATTCGCGGATCGTGCGCATCGTGCGGTAGCACGTGAGCAGAGCCTCCTTGCTCAAAGGAAAGGGGTTGCTAGCTGCCATCTTGTTGTCTCCTGTTTAGGTTGGCTGGGAAGAAAGGCGGAGCAGCCCTTCGCATGCAGCAATCTGCATGCAAGCGGCCACGTCCACCGTGGGGAATGCGTTCTCAATCAGCGTGATCTGCACGCGGTCGCCGGCATCGAAAGTTATTTCGCGCTCGCCATCGAGCGCCACCACGCCGGCGCCGAGCGCCACCGTGAAGGGCTGGTCGGCAGGCATCGGCTCCCAGTGCGCGATGCCGACCGGGCGCACCATGCCGGGCGCGATCGGCGCCAGCAGTTGCAGGCGGCGCAGTGCCGGGTCGTCGCTGAGCGCAATCGCCAGACCGCCGGGCTCGCGCCGGCCCACCGGTTGCAGCAGGCCGCCGATGGCCGACAGGCCAATCGCCTGCGGCTCGGCAAAGCTCAGGTAGACGGCCGCCAGGTTCTCCATCTTCCACAGCGCGCGCGCGCCGATGAAGCGGTCGTTCGAGATCACGGCGTCAACCAGGGCGATGTCGCGCCGCTCGCCCTCGTTGATGGAGACCTCGATCAGCTTGTTGCGCACAATCGCCTGCGTGGCACTGAGCTTGCCGCTGGCGTAGAGGCCGACCGCCATGCCGGTGATGGTGGGCTCGCGCATGTCGGGGAAGGCGTTGTTGGTGCCTGTTGACATGCCGGCAATCGGGATCTCGCGGCACTCGCGCACGACGGCGCGGTGCGTGCCGTCGCCACCGAGCACGATGATCACTTTGACGCCAGCGTCGCGCATCATGCGCGCGGCCAGAAAGGTGTCGTTGACGGTGGTTGTGGGCGACAGGTCAAGGAACTCAAGCTGCGGAAAATTGTGCTGCAACTGCAGTTCGCGTTGCAGACTGCGCAGCAGCATGGCGCTGACGCCGCCGGCATCGGGCATCATCAGCACCTTCTTTACACCCATGCTGCCAGCGGCGCCGAGCACGCGCAGCAGCATGCTGACGCGATCCGTGATCTGGAGGTTGCCGGCATTGGCAACAATGCGCCGGATGTCGCGCGCTGACACCGGGTTGGCGATGACGCCGATGCAAGGTGGGGAATTCGATCCGGTTTCGGACATGCGTTGACTTCCAGTGGCCAGGTGCTACCGCTGTCTGCAAGCAACGTGCCATGGGTCAGGGATGCGTCATGGCGTTGATTTGTCATTGCGGACTTGATCCGCAATCGATACATGCGTGGCACTGGATGCCGGATCGCCCCGGACCTGATCTGGGGACGGCATGGCATTGGGATGTTGATTTTGATAGTTAAGGGATGAACAATTGTTGTTCATTGGGGAGGTGCCGGGCAGTCTCCCCAATTTGGAGCAGCACCGAGCAGTGGGAATGATACG
>CAIXNB010000210.1 GCA_903920695.1 uncultured beta proteobacterium | reverse complement strand
GCTCTCGACGATTTCGCAAATCAATTGCGGTATTCATGCTCGCGAACTGGGCGCCCTAAAGCAGCCATTGGTGAACGGCCGCTCTTGCAAGTCATGCGAAAAATATCGATTTCCGCGAACAGCGGCTATGTGTCTTGACTTGCCACACAAGCAATCAATTCTTATGCCGGCTGAGTGGTCGTTACCTGACATCTTGCAAGTGATTGTGACCAGAAGGCTACGCCTTGAAAGTCTAAGATCTTCACCATGGCTGACCTTCATGTTGGCAATATCGCTGCGACACAGGTCCTATCGCCCAGGTCCGTGTGTTGTTTGGTCTCTTTGGCGCCCTATCCTTTCACAAGCCGTAGGCGCGGTAGCGGCGCTGGAGTTTCCTGTTTTGATGTTTCGGTTTCAACGTAGGACAGGTTGAGGCGATCAATTTCGTCCGAGATCGCGTCCAGTTCCTTGCGCAGTGTCCTATCTTTCGTGTTGTTGGCCTCGGCGGCCACGTAGCCCGCAAGTTCCTCAAGATCGCCGAGAGTGCACTCGATGGAAACAATGTCGTCACGAACCCGGGCTGAATAGATGGGAGCAAGGATGTCGTCGTCGACCAACATCCGCTCGACAATAAAATCGACCTGTTCCACCTTCAATTTGAGGACGACTTTGACGCCGGGCTTCAGACGTTTTGGTTTAGTTGTTGCCATGGGCTTCAATACCGATAGCCGCGCCCGACCCAATAGTGCCAGTCTTCCACGGCCCGTCGGGTGTCTTCTTCATCTGATAAGCATTCGAGTTGAGCCGGCGGAACCGTCGCTTTTAACCGGCCCAGCTTCACCACCACAAACACTTCCGCCATGCAGTCGTCCTCCGAAGCGAGGCTCACCACTTTTGCCGCCTACCCCACCTTCAGGGATGAAATTATGCGCGTCGATACGCACTGTGCGTCGAACGGAAACTTCATCTCATTCTCAAGGTAGTAGTACCACCCCATGGCGCGCTCGGTCTTCTGCAAGGCGTTTGGTGTGGGCTAACTTTCGGGCTGCCATGATTGGCCTATTCTGCCCCAAACCGACAAACACGCTGCACGGCGACGCGGCAACCGCGATGACAACACAGCGATCCCCACGCTGCGACAATCCGGCCATGTTTCATATCGTTCTGGTCGAACCCGAAATCCCACCCAACACGGGCAATATCATCCGGCTGGCGGCCAACACCGGCTGCACGCTGCACCTGATCGAGCCCCTTGGGTTTTCGATGGACGACAAGCACATGCGCCGCGCCGGGCTCGATTACCACGAATACGCCGAGCTCAAATGCCACGCGAGCTGGCCGGCCTTTCTGGTCTCTGAGCAGCCACTGCCCGAGCGCATGTTCGCGCTGACCACGCGTGCCAGCCGCCTCGTGCATGAAGTACGGTTCGCTCCTGGTGACTGGCTGGTGTTCGGCGCCGAGACGCGCGGCCTAAGCGAGGCGGTGCGCCAATCATTCGGCGCTGCGCAAAACCTCAAGCTGCCGATGATCGTCGGTCAGCGCAGCCTCAATTTATCCAACGCCGTGGCCGTCACGGTGTTCGAGGCCTGGCGGCAGAACCGGTTTGGCGAATGAACCAAGGCATTGTCATTGCGGACCTGCTCCGCAATCCATGGTTCGCGTGGCACTGGATCCCGGGCGCGGTCACCCCGGACCTAATCTGGGGCCGGGATGACAAAAGTGGCGGTGCGGCTCATGGAGAAGCCCTGATTATCTGGTCTCTGCGAGGAGCGTAGCGACGCGGCAAACCATGCAGTTTGAATTCATGGATTGCCGCGCTGCGCTCGCAATGATGGAACCGGGGACGCAATGACGGCCACGGCTATCACCCCCCAACTTGCGTCGGTGTACCATTGCCGGACCCGCCAACGAGTTTAGACAAGGAGAGGTACATGGGGCATATCGGTCGCATTGACGCTGACACCGAGGAAGCCGTCAGGCGTTTCCTTGGTTTGATCGCCGATCGGTATGACACTGCAGGCGCAATCGTCTTTGGTAGCCGCGCGCGTGGCACGCATCGCCGCGACAGCGACGCCGACGTCGCCGTGCTGCTGAGCGGGGAACATCAACGTTTTCTGACGACCAAACTGGCAATGTCAGATGTGGCTTTTGACGTGCTGCTTGAAACCGGCATCAACATCTCACCGCTGCCGGTCTGGCTTGATGAATGGGAGCACCCGGAAAACTACTCCAATCCATCCCTGCTCCAGAACATCGCCCGGGAGGGGATTCGGCTGTGAGCCAGCAACTAACGCAGCTTGCACTGATGCTAAAGGCCGACCAAGCCTGTTCATCCGCGCGTGCCTTGCTTGAATTGGGCGATGTGGACGGCGCATGCAATCGCGCGTACTACGCGATGTTTGATGCCGCCCGAGCTGCGTTGCTGGCATCGGGCGCTCCCGTCAGACCCGACATCGGCAAAACGCATAGCGGGCTTATCAATGCATTCAGCGACCACCTCATCAAAAACGGGCCTGTCACAAGAGAAATGGGGCGACTCTTAAAGCGTGCCGAAGAAATCCGCCTGGTCGCCGATTACAGAGGCGACTCGGTTGAACTGGGTGATGCGCGCGAAATGGTGGAACAGTCGCAGACCTTTGTTGCCGCCATGCGCGCCGGGTTCATGGCACGCTGAACCAGCAACCCGCGCAGCCTCGCGACGACGCATTTACTTTCGACTGCAGGGCCTTGGCTTACCCTGACACGGACTTTCACCGTGCTCATGTGGCGCCTTCACGGGCGCACGATTGCCGTGCTGGGCTTGCAATGACTGCAAACTCATTCGTCATTGCGAGCGACCTGTTTCGGATGGCCGAAACTGCAGATGGACCATGAACCGCTGGACTCGGCATGGCGACGCGTAGCCCGTATGGAACGCAGCGCATTACGGGGTTGACACCGCACAGCCGTCCCCGTATTACGCCTTCGGTTTCATACAGGCTACAACGGCAACCTCAGGGGTAATAGCGCGCCATCGACTCGGCGACGCAAACCGGCTTGGCTCCGCCTTCGCGCTCGATGGTTGACTCCCAGGTCATCTGGAAACCACCCTTGTCGACTGGCTCGTATTTGAGCAGTTTCATGCGGGCGCGCAGACGGCTGTCGACCGGCACCGGCGCCGGGAAGCGAACCTTGTTGAGCCCGTAATTGACGCCCATGCGGGCTTCCACGATCTCCAGCGATGACTGAAAAAACTGCGGCAGCAGCGACAGCGTCAGATAGCCGTGCGCAATCGGGCCACCGAATGGGCCGGCCTTGGCTTTCTCAACATCGACGTGAATCCACTGATGGTCGCCGGTGGCCTGGGCAAACAGGTTGACCTGCTCTTGCGTGATGGTGGTCCAGTCACTGACCACGACCTCTTGGCCCACGAGTTCAGTCAATTCGGATAGGGTTTGAATGGTTTTCATACCACCACTGTAGCGAAACGCCGACCCCAGCCTTGTCAGGTGAGTGACAAAGCGAGCGCGCCGCCTCTTTGCGGTATCTTCTGCCCATGGCCAACCCCTACACACGCTGCCCCAAGTGCCATCACCAGCCTTTGCCTGCCGAGCAGACCTTGCCGGCAGCCTGCCCGGCCTGTGGCGTGATACTGGCTAAGGTGGGTCAAAAACTGCTCCGGCCCGCGCGCGAGCTGACCGGTGAATCACCCTGGCAGGACGATGACACGGACGCAACGGCCGAGCCGCTGCGGTTCTGGTTTCGGCTGGCCCTGCTGGCGCTGCTGACGGTCTGGGGCTGGCAGCTGATCGGCCTGGATTACCGCAGCGGCGAAATCGGGATGAGTTTTTTGCACCGCCCGCTGCTGGTGTTCCATGAGGCTGGTCATGTCATCTTCATGCCGCTGGGCCATTGGCTCAGCGTACTCGGCGGGACGCTCGGGCAGTTGCTGATGCCGGCCATCATGGCGGCGGCGCTGCTGCTCAAGAACCGCGACCGCTTTGGCGCGGCTGTGGGCCTGTGGTTGGTCGGCGTATCGCTGCTCGATGTGGCACCCTACATGTACGACGCGCTGCAGCCACAACTGATGCTGTTGTCAGGCGCCACCGGTGAGGCCGGTGGTCACGACTGGATTTTTCTGTTCAGCAGCACCGGCCTCTTGCCGCGCGCTCAGTTGATTGGCTGCTTGACTCACAGCCTGGGTGCATTGGTCATGATCCTGTCACTGGCCTGGGCGGCACGGCTGCTTATGACAGGGCGTCCCACACCAGTTTGACGCCGGTGAGAAACATGCCGACGTAGATCAGGCGATAGAACAAAACCTGATCGATACGCCGTGCCAGCCAGACGCCGGTCCAGACACCAATCGGCGCCACCGGCAGCAGTACCAGCGAGGTCGCCATATTGCGCGTGTCAAGCAGGCCCAACCAGGCATAGGGAATCCATTTGGCCAGGTTGATGACGAAGAAAAAGAAGGCCATGGTGGCGGTGAACCGCACCGGCGACAGGCGCATCGGAATCACATAGGCATTGATCGGCGGGCCGCCGGCGTGCGCAATGAAGCTGGTAAAACCCGAGGTGGCGCTCAGGATGGCACCAAGCCAGCGCGGCGGTGGCGCGCTGTCAAGCTTGGGCGGGAACAGCAGGCGCTGCGCCAGAAACAGCAGCGTGAAGACACCCACAATGCCGGTCACCATGTGCGCCGTCAGCAGCTTGAATAGCAGGGCACCGATCACGATGCCGACCAGGCCGCAGGGCACGATGAACTTCAGCAGCTTGAGGTCGAAGTCCTTGCGGAACGCCGCCATGCCCAGAATGTCCATCATGAACAGGATTGGCATGAAGATGGCGCCCGCCTGCGGCACGCTCACCGCCAGCGCCATCAAGGGCACGGCCAGCGAGCCAAAGCCAGCGCCAAAGCCGCTCTTGCTGACACCCATCAGCAGCACCGCCGGAATGGCGACGGCGTAGAAGTAGGGGTCGGTGATGAGGGGAAAGGTCAAACGCGTTCCAGAATCAGCGCAATGCCCTGCCCGACGCCAATGCACATGGTGCACAACGCGTAGCGGCCACCGCTCTGGTGCAACTGGTTGACCGCCGTGGTGGCGAGCCGGGCACCGGAGGCACCGAGCGGATGACCGAGCGCAATCGCACCGCCCCAGCGGTTGACTCGCTCGT
>CAIXNB010000209.1 GCA_903920695.1 uncultured beta proteobacterium | reverse complement strand
CTGCGCCCAAACGATCAATCAACCCGGCACGCAAAACGTCGCTCCCCGTATTGCCCAAGCGGGCACGCGGTCGCCCACGCAAGACCGACGAAGAACGTGATGATGGCAATCGTCGGCCTGCCTTGCTGGCCGCCGCTGCCCGTCTCTTTCGGCGCCAGGGGTTTGACGCCACCAGCACGCGCGACATCGCGGCGGCGGTCGGCATGCACAGCGGCTCGCCCTTCTACCATTTCAAAAGCAAGAGCGCCTTGCTCTGCGCGGTGATGGAGGAGGGCATGCAAGCCGCCATTGCGCGCCAGACGCATGCCTTGCAAGCGGTACCACCGGGGCCAGATCAGGCCCTGCAACAGTTGCGGCGTTTGATCCGCGCCCACTTCGACACCTTGCACGGACGTGGCAATGACTTTGTTCCTGTCATGCTGTACGAACACCGGTCCCTGACGGACGCGCAGCGCGCCTCCCTGACCAAGTTGCAGGACGCCTATGAGGCGGCCTGGACGCCGGTGCTCGAAGCCTTGCACGCCAGCGGGCAGTTGCGTGCGCCGGTCAAGCTCGCGCGCCTGTTGATTCTGGGCGCACTGAGCTGGTCGGTGCAATGGTTTGATCCGAAGAAGGGGGCCTCGCTGGAGGAATTGAGCGATGCCTGCATGGCCCTGTTTTTAAAGGAACGTCAATGAACTACGGTTCAGTTTTCGCCAAGGGATTATTCGCCGCCAAAGTGGTGCTCGTCACTGGCGGCGGTTCCGGTATCGGCCGCTGTGTTGCGCACGAACTGGCGGCGCTCGGCGCGCATGTGGTGCTGGTCGGCCGTAAGCTTGAGAAGCTGCAGGCGGTGGCCGATGAAATCAAACAAGACGGCGGCGTTATGAGTTGCCAGGCCTGCGATATCCGCGACGAAGAGGCGGTCAAGCAGGCAGTGGCTGCTGTGGTAGCCGCGCAGGGTCGCATCGACGGTCTGGTCAACAACGCCGGCGGTCAGTACCTGATGCCGCTCGAAGCCATCAGCGCCAAGGGTTGGGAGTCGGTGCTCAGCACGAATCTGACCGGTGGTTTCCTGATGGCGCGCGAGTGCTATCTGCAGTCCATGAGCAAGCATGGCGGCGCCATCGTCAACATGCTGGCCGACATCTGGGGTTCGATGCCGGGCATGGGACACAGCGGCGCGGCGCGTGCCGGCATGCTCAGCTTCACCGAGACTGCGGCGCTCGAATGGGCCGGCAAAGGGGTTCGCGTCAACGCCGTGGCGCCGGGCTATGTCGCCTCCAGCGGCATGGACAAGTACCCAATCGAGTTGGCGCCGATGTTGCGTGAAATCCCGCAGACCATTCCGCTCGGGCGCTTCGGCACCGAGGCTGAAGTGTCGGCTGGAATTGTCTTTCTGCTGAGCCCGGCGGCGGCCTTCATCAGCGGCAGCACGCTGCGCATTGATGGTGCGCGGCCGCAGGTCCGCATGGGCTGGCCAATGCGGGTGGCCTCGGGCCAAGTCCTGCAGCGCGACGCCATCAAGCCCTTTGCCGGTTTCCACCGGGCCCGCTTGCCCAAGCTGCTTGCGCCCTGAGCGCGTGTTCGCTGTGTGGCCGTGCTCTCTGTGACAATACCACCATGATCAAAAAGACTGTGCCCCCTGAAGCGATTGAATTTGAACCCGAGTTTGTCAATGGCTTGAAGAAGATATTCGAGGAAATGATTGTCTTCAACCAGGTGCTGGGTTTGAAGGTGACCTCGCTGAAGCCGACACGTGTGATCGGGCGCATCGACATGCGACCGGAACTGGTCGGCCATTTCGCCTTCAACCGCCTGCATGGTGGCGTCATCAGCGCCGGGCTCGACGCCATGGCCGGCATTGCCGTGATGGCTGCGATCGGCGCGCGTCACATGGACGAGCCGCCGATGCAGCGCCTGCACCGTTTTGCCAAGCTCGGCACGATTGATTTGCGCATTGACTACCTGCGCCCTGCCATCAGCGAACACTTCGAGTTGCGTGCCGAGGTCATGCGCCTGGGCTCGCGCGTGGCCTCCACGCGCATGGAGTTTCTCGGCGCCAACGGCGAATTGATGTCGACCGGAACCGCCGCCTACATCGTCTCTTGAACGGGTAGCGTGATATCAACACCGGTGACGTAAACCGTTCCGGTAAAGCTTGAGATCACAGCACCGTCGCCACGCGTGACGTCGATCCGGTAGATCGCCAGTTTGCGTGATCGTGAAATTTCTGTTGCGTGCGCCCGCAGATGGTCACCAGCGCGCGCTGCCTGCTGGTAGGTGATGTGCGCATCGATGCCGGCGGCCATCTTGCCGTGCGAGTTCGAGGCCAAGCCAAACGCCGTATCGGCCAGCGTGAAGATCGCACCGCCATGGCAGGTGCCGTTGAAGTTCAGGTGCTGCGCGCCCACCGTCATCGCCACCGTGGCGGTACCGGCGCCGGCTTCGGTGCAGGTAATGCCCAATGAGCGCACGAAGGGGTCGGCTGCAGCCATCGCCAGCACCCGGGCTTTGACGTCGCCGGGTGCCGGGGCGGCTTTCGGCACCGGACGTGCGCGCAGGCGTTGGGCGCGACCCGCAAGCGCCAGGTGCTCGGCAACGCAATCGAGCAACGCGGCGACATCTGCAGGGTGCTCGGCACAGGTGCCGAGCACCGGCACCGGCCATTGACCGTCCACCGGTTTGGCGCGCAGATGCAGCATGTCTTTGAGGTCACGCACTGTGCTGTCGGCGCCTGGCAGATCCGACTTGGTTACCACCAGCAGATCGGCAATTTCCAGAATGCCGGCCTTGATTGCCTGCACACTGTCGCCCAAGCCCGGCGGGCAGGCGACGATGCGGGTGTCAGCGACGCGCATGATCTCGACCTCGGACTGCCCGGCGCCGACGGTCTCGATGATGATGGTATCGAAGCCCGCTGCATCGAGCACATCAACGATTTCCTCGGTGCTGCTGGAGAGACCGCCGAGGTGCCCGCGCGTGGCCAGTGAGCGGATGAAGACATCTGGATGCGCGCCGTGTTGGCCCATGCGTACGCGGTCGCCCAGCACGGCACCGCCGCTGACCGGACTCGACGGATCGACCGCGACGACGGCAATGCGCTGACCGCGCGCCAGCAACTCGCCCAGCATGGCGTGCACCAGTGTCGATTTGCCGGCACCCGGCGCGCCGGTGATCCCCAGCACGTGGGCGTGGCCCAGATGGGCGCGCAGCGCAGCGGATACCACGCCGGGCGCAAGTTCCCCGTGCTCGATCTGGCTGATGGCGCGCGCGACCACGCGCCGGTCGCCGGCCAGCAGCGCCGGCGGGACGGTCCAGATAGGTTGATGGGGCCGCTTGCTCACACGACAGCCTGCACGTGGCCAAAGCCCATTTCACGGCGCAGCGTGTGGCAGATCTCGCCGTGCGTGCAGCCGGATTCGGCGGCTTCGACCACGCGCGCAAAGACGTTGTCCCTGGCATCGCTGGCCGAGCGCGCCAGCGCATCAAGCGCCTGCTGCACTGTGGCTTGCGAGCGCGTGGTCTTGAAGGTCTTGAAGTCGTCAATCAGCGCTTGCATGCCGGCGCGGTCCGGACGCGCATTGATCGGCCGCGCGCTGCTGTCTTCTTCGATGGCATAGGCGTTGACACCGACAACCGTCTGCGCGCCGGACTCGACCTGTTGCTGGAACTTGCGCGCCGACTCACCAATCATGGCTTGCACCAGACCGTCCTGCACAGCCTGGTACATGCCACCGGTGTCTTCGACGATTTTCATGACGCGTTCAATCTCGGCTTCCATCTGATCCGTCAAGGTTTCGACGTAGTAGCTGCCGCCCAGTGGGTCGATGACGTCGGTCAGGTGCGCCTCTTCGCGCAGCACGTTCTGCGTCGCAATGGCGATGCGCGCGCCGAACTCACTCGGACACGATAAGGCCTCGTCGTAGGCGTCGGTGTGCAGCGACTGCAAGCCGCCCAGGATGCCAGCCATGGCCTGCACCGTGACGCGCGAGATGTTGTTGAGCGGCTGCTGGCGCGTCAGATCGACGCCCGAGGTCTGGGCGTGGAACTTGAAGCGCCAGGAGCGCGGGTCTTTGGCGCCGAGTTGTTCGCGCGTGATGCGCGCCCAGATGCGCCGGGCCGCGCGGAACTTGGCAATCTCCTCGAAGAAGCTGATCGAGACGTCGAAGAAAAAGGTGAAGCGCGGCAGAAACGCATCCGGGTCGAGGCCGCGCGCCATGCAGTCCTTGGCGTTCTGGATCGCGGTGCACAGCGTGAAGGCCATCGACTCGGCCGGCGTGGCGCCGGCCTGCTGCGTATGCTGACCCACCACCGACATCGGATTCCATTTGGGCAGCAAGCGCGTGCAGAACTCGATGTGGTCGGTCAGCAGGCGCCGCGCACCGGGCAGCGCCAGGCGGAAGAACATGTGGTTGGCGACGTAGTGACTCAGGTAGTCGCTCTGGTTCGAGGTGCCGCTGATGGCGCGCCAGTCCGTGCCGCGCCGGCGCGCCGTGGCCAGCATGAAGGCCAGCAGCGTGAACGGCGTCGGGTCGTTCTGGGCGCAGGAGATTTTCGCCAGATCGACGCCTTGCAAAGCCTGGTCCATGTGCGCCGTGGTGTTGATCACGGTGCCGCAGGTGCCCAGCAGTTCGATGTGTGATTCGTCCATGTCGTAGCCGCGAAACACCGAGTTGCAGGGCAGCAGAGAGATCGCGTTCGCACCTTGCGCCAGCACTTCGCGCAGCCGCGCGTTGTACTCGACCGGTGTGCCCAGCCCGGTGAGCTGGCGCTGCGACCAGGTCTTGCCGCGGTGCATGGTGGCATAGATGCCGCGTGTGTAAGGCGCCTGGCCCGGCAAGCCGAGCTCGGCACCGCGCTCAGCCGCGTTCCAGTCGCGCTCGGTGTAGATCGGCTGGATCGGTAGACCGGATCGGTTGCGCACGGCCTTGTCGACGCCAATGCCGGCGGCGTAGTCTTTTTGCCACTGCGCATAGGCGTCGGCGGGTGAGAGCAAGCTGGAATCAACGGCTTTGTTCATGGCAGTTCTCCTGTGTTGCGTGGGGTTCAGACAGCGACGCGGCGTGCGCGCCCGGCAACGGTCAGCTCGCGCACGTAAGCGGCAATCTCGGTCATCGAACTGCCCGGGTGAAAGACGCGGGCCACGCCGGCCTCGATCAGCATGGCCTCATCCTGATCCGGCACGATACCGCCGACGATCACCGCCACATCGTTCATGCCGGCTGCGCGCAGCGCGTCCATCAGCTTGGGCACGATCAGGTGGTCGGTGGCCAGCGATGAAATGCCGATGACGTCGACATCCTCTTCCATGGCGAGCTTGACGACGGTGGCGATTTCCTGCCAGGGCGGCGTGTAGATCACCTCCATGCCGGCATCGCGCAGGCCGGCGGCGACGACGCGGCTGCCGCGGTCATGGCCGTCGAAGCCGATCTTGGTCACCAGCACTTTGGGAATGAGCGATTGATTCATGTTGAAACCTCCTGACCCTGGCGCAGCAGGGCAATGAACTTGTGCGCGATTGCGCGGGGCGTGTTTTTTCCGCTGGCGCGGTACCAGGTTTGGGATGAGTTCAGGGCGCCGATCAGCAGCAGGCGAAAGCTGCGCCGGTCGGTGCCGCGGCGCAAGGGCAGGGCCTTGACCAGTTCAATGAACAGGGCTTCGTACCGGTTGCGCAAATCGATCAAGGTCTGATTCGCTACCGGAATGTCGGCCGGGTGCACCCGGATCACGACCTGGGCGTAGTCGTCGTCGCGCAGAATCGATTCAAGGTGGGCCACGCAGGCGGCTTCGAGCCGCTGCCATGGGTCGGTTTGCCGCGCCACCACGGTCTCAACCGCCGTGCTGATCTGCTCTACGCCCTTGGTGTAGACGGCAGTCAGAAGTTCTTCCTTGGTGGCAAAGTGGCAGTAGAGCGAACCCGGCAGCATGCCCACCGCACGTGCGATGTCGCGCACCGAAGTGCCACCAAAACCCTGCGTGCGAAACAGCCGCGCCGCCTCATCGAGCACTTTGGGCAAGCGGCTGTCGGTGTGGGGTTTGCGGGCTGTGGCCATTTGCTGGAATTTTCGGTTGGCGGAAGTATACCAAACGATCGTTTGCTTTGTTAATTATTGATTGCAGCGGGGTGGTTCTGCATTCCTTGTCGTTTGCTGCCCATTTCCGGGCGCACTCGGAAAACGGGTCTTTTGGCTTTTTGAAGCGCTTTTGGGTTGGCTCGCGGCCCGTCATGATGATGGGACTGGATGCGGTAGTCAAAAATTGGGTCCAGGAAAACCGGGAAAAGTTCGAATAAATTGCCAACCAAAGCGGATATCCATCGACAACATTCAGTTTTTCCGTTTGTCGGTCGGCAGGGTAGCGTTGCCGGCCCTTCTCTGCAGGCCAGGAATTCCCTTCGAGTTCTGGTGACCGGTCGTTCCGATCGCAATTTGAAAACTACTGTACATTTGTTGGCAGGGACACTTTATGTTGTCTCAAATTTGATCGGGCTACAAGCCGGCAGGACCAACACGAAATCCAAAGGATTTTGAATGGATGCAATCAAACGCTGGCTGGCTGCACCTGTCTTTGCGGGTGATCTGGAGAAGACGCGTCAGGCCGCCCTGATCAACCTCATCGGCATCAGCAGCATCGCGTTTATCCTGCTTATTGTGGTCGGTTCTTTGCTCGGCAAAGGAACACCCCCGACCAGCACGCTGATGCTGGACTTTTTGGCCTGCTTGGTGATGGCGCAATTTGTGCGCTGGCTGCGTCGCGGCCGGGTGGCGCTGGCGCGTTTCGGGGTGAGCATCTTCGGGCTGGTTTACATCACGGTCGTTAATGCAAGCCTGGGAACGATTAACACGCCGACCACATCGGTCTTTGTGTTTTGGGTGCTCATGACCGGGTTACTCTTTGACCTGCCCGGCATTTTGTTCGGCGTCGTAGCCGCTTCGCTGGCGGCGTTCGGATTGATCGTGGCCGAGAACCTGGCCTGGTTGCCTGCGCCTTATCGGGGCGTCGCTGCCACACAATGGATTACCTTCACTGCCTTATTCGGATTCACCGGCGGTCTGACCTATTACGTCACGCTGGGCACAAGAAAGGCACTCACGCTGGCGGAGAAAGCGCTCGCACTGGCCGAGCAGGAGATTGTGCGGCGCTGCAAGGCTGAAGCGGCGCTGATGCACAGCGAGCAACGCTACCGCTCCCTGGTGGAATGAACGCCGGAAGCGCTGCTTGTCTATCGCAATGGCGTCATTCTTTATGTCAATCCGGCAGCAGTGGAGATGCTGGGCGCGAGCGCTTCGAGTGCTCTGCTGGACACTTCACTGCTGGACTGGGTCCATCCCGAGCATCGCGCCAACCCGCACAAGCTCAAACTGGACGTCCACACACCGCGACTGGAAGAAAAGTTGCTCAGGCTGGATGGGTCGGTCATCGACGTTGAAATCATGATCCGGACGATTGATTACCACGGCGAGCCCGCGCGCCAGGCCTCGATGCGCGACATCACCGAGCGCAAGGTAACTGCAGCGGCACTCGAAGCGGCCCGACTAGAGAGCGAGCATGCGAGCCGGTCGAAGTCGCGCTTCCTGGCATCGGCCAGCCACGACCTGCGTCAACCGGCCCACGCTCTGGGCATGTTTGTGGCCAGGCTGGTCGAATTGCCGACTGACGCATAGACCAAGCCATTGATCGAGGGCGTGCAGGCTTCCGTGCACGCCATGCAGGACATGCTCGATCAATTCTTCGACATCGCACGGATGGAGTTCGAGCACATACAGGTCCGCCGGGTTGCGATTCCGATCGAGGGGGTTTTTGCTCAGTTGCGCGACAGTTTTGCCGAAGCGGCGAACGCCAAGAACCTGCGCCTTCGGATTCGTCCGTCCAAGGCCTGGGTCGAAAGTGACCCGGGCCTGCTGCACCGGATCCTGCTCAACCTGGTCAGCAACGCAGTGAGGTACACGCAGCAGGGAAGTATCCTGGTGGCCTGTCGGCCGACCCACGATGGCACCCGAGTCCGCATCGAGGTGCGAGACAGCGGCGTTGGCATCGCCGCGCAACATCATGAGGATATCTTCCAGGAATTCTTTCAGATCGACAACTCCCAGCGCAACCGGGCTCAGGGTTTGGGCGTAGGCCTGAGCATTGTGGAGCGGGCCTGCCGTCTTCTGAACCAACCGCTGGCGCTGCGTTCAGCGCCGGGCCGCGGAACACGCTTCACCCTAACCGTACTGCTCGCGCCAACGCGCGCAACCGGGACTTACGTGGAAGCCCGGCCATTGGCTGCCAAGGCCGAATTCACCGGCCTGTGCGTATTGCTGATCGAGGACGACGAGTTGGGCAGAACGGGACTGGCGAGTCTGCTAAGAGGCTGGGGCTGCAGTATGAAGGAGGCCGACGGGGCGCAAGCGGCCTGCGAGTCGTGCCGGCAGGATCAAACACCAGACCTCATCATCAGCGACTTTCGGGTTGGGCAGCGGGATCGACGGCATGGAGGCGGTGAGTCTGCTGCGGGCCATCGCCGGCAGACCGATTGCGGCCTGCCTGGTCAGCGGTGACACCGATGAGAACATCAGGAGTCAAGCGCAAGCTGTCGGACTGAGCCTACTGCAAAAGCCGGTACGACCCGCCAAACTGCGTAGTCTGATCCGGCACCTCGTTCAGGTCGGTGGGATGAAGTGACTAGTTGCCCTTCAACACGACGTTAACCTTTGCGGGTTTCTTGGCATTCAATTCTTGTCCGCAGCGTTCGACTCTGGTGGCGGGCAACAGAAGACACATAGCCGGCGTTCGCCGGAACCAGCCGTTCGCGGCCGAGCCCAAAAACCGGGAAGCTGTCATCCAACTCCGGCAACCAATTTTCCCGATTGGTCGTCGGGACCGCAGCGCCAAGAGTCGTTCACGACAGGCAGCTGTCCGGTTGCCCAGTTCGACTCCAGTCAGAAACCCATCGCGCCCAACTCTCGACCAACTCCCGCACCAATCCGGGTGTCTCCGGCGCTTGAGATATATCAATCCTTGGTGACGTCCCGTTTCACTGGCTCAAGTCATCCACATTTGCACTTGGAAATCACCCTCAGTGGCGCGCCGTGCGGCATGAAACAGTCTGCCAGGGGCTAGCAGGAAAGCTTCATCCAGCATGCGCTGGGTCAGCGCATCCGTGTCGACACCGGTATCCCACCGCCACGCTTGGGTTACGTTCATGGTCGTGGCATCCCCAGGCACACAGATCCTCCGATGACGGTGCGCACTGCACAACAAAGTGACACATCACAACACCATTTCGGTGAATCTACGCTGAGCAATTCGAATATCGCACCCTATAGCCAACGAGATCAGGGGGAAACAGGTGGCCCAATAATTGCTTTGTTAATCTTACGTTCCCCTCATATTTATCTTGTTTAATGACTACAGTGGCCTTACCACCTGGCCACCAGACTATCAAACAAAACTGTTCGCATGTCCACATTTCGCCCTATCAGCGTTTCCCGGCTGTACAGAATGATTGCAGCTCAAATTAAGGAAAAGATCCAAGATGGCAGTTACCGTGCGGGCGAACGTTTGCCGTCAGAGAGAGAACTGGCAGAGAAACTGACAGTCAGTCGGCCCTCGGTCAGGGAGGCATTGATTGCACTGGAGATTGAGGGTTGGGTGGACGTCCGTGTAGGTACCGGGGTTTTCGTCACCGGCCCCGAGGTTCGGATGAATGCAAGCGCGTTGCCGGTTGCACGGGAAGACGCTGGCAGCGTGACATCGGACATTGGCGCCAACGATCTGCTGCAGGCTCGTCTGTTGATCGAGCCGGTCTGCGCCGAATTGGCCGCGAGAAATGCAACGCAGGAGCAGCTTGAGCAGATGAACGTGTCGATCATGACCCTGCCGCATTCAGGGAGCCCCACGGCGCACAACGACACGCTGCACCTGCTGATCGCGGAGGCCAGCGGCAATGCCGCGCTGGCCTCCATCGTGCAGCACCTGTGGAAGCTCAGTGAAGCCAGCGCCATTTTCACCAAACTCAATCAGCACTACGTTTATGACGAAGTCTGGGAAAAGGCTCACGTGGAGCATTTGGAATTGTTGACGGCCCTGCAAAAGCGCCGTCCCAAGGCCGCCCGAGTCGCCATGCACGCGCATTTGATGGGGATCAGCCAGCGACTGGGTCTGGACGCCAACGACGACAGGGAAAGCTGATGTCCAACTTCCAGCAATCGCTTAACGGGACTGGCCCCTAAGACAGTCTTTTACAGGCTCACCAATATTTCAACCCTTGGAGAATGTGATGAAACTCATGTGTACTGGAACGAAAATTCTCAAAGCCAGCGCCGCGCTGCTCGCAGTCGGTTTACTGTTTGGTGCTGCTGCGGCGCAAGCCCAGAACAGGGGTGGTACGCTTACCGCCATCGTTCAACCCGAACCACCGATACTGATGCTGGGCCTCAATCAGCAGGGCCCAACGCAATACGTGGCAGGCAAGATTTACCAGGGGCTGCTGGCCTATGACTTCCAACTCAAGCCGCTGCCTTCATTGGCAAAGTCCTGGAAGGTTTCGTCCGATTCCCTGACCTACACCTTCGAGTTGCAGCGTGGCGTCAAGTGGCACGATGGGGTGGCTTTCGGTGCCGCCGACGTGGTGTTCAGCGTTGACAAGTTCCTGCGAGAAGTGCATCCACGCGGCCGTTTGCTGATCAACAAGTACATCGATTCGATCAAGGCGCTCAACGACTACACCGTCGAGTTCAAGCTCAAGGAGCCGTTCTCGCCCTTCATGAGCATGTTTGTGGTGGACAACATGCCCATGGTGCCCAAACACATCTACGAAGGCACCGACTACCGGAACAACCCCGCCAATCAGACACCGATCGGCACCGGCCCCTTCAAGTTCAAGGAATGGAAGAAGGGCTCGCACATTGTGCTGACGCGCAACAATGATTACTGGAAAAAGGGCCAGCCGTATCTGGACGAGATTGTGTTTCGGGTGATTCCGGATGCCGCCTCGCGGGCCGTGGCCTTTGAGAAAGGCGATGTTCAAGTGCTTCGCGGTGGCGATATCGACAATGTCGACGTCAAGCGCATCAAGGCCCTGCCCAACGTTGAAATGACGACCAAGGGTTGGGAGATGTATGCACCGCTGGCCTTTGTCAGCATGAACCAGCGCAAGCCACCGTTCAACAACCTGAAGGTGCGCCAAGCCGTCATGCATGCGATCAACCGCAAGTTCATCGTTGACAACATCTTCTTTGGCATGGGTAAAGTGGCGACCGGGCCGATCGCATCGACCACGCTGTACTACGACAAGAACGTTCCGCAATACGAATACAGCCTGGCGAAGGCGCGCACCTTGATCCAGGAGTCCGGTGTGAACGTTGCTGCAACGCCCATCAAGATCCTGTCCTTCCCCTATGGTGCAGCCTGGGATCGCCTGGCCGAGTACACCAAGCAAAATCTTGAGCAAATCGGCTTCAAGGTGCAGATCGACCCGGTCGACGCCGGTGGTTGGTCCAAGCGGTCGGGGGACTTCGACTTTGACCTGACCTTCAACTTCACCTACCAATATGGCGACCCTGCACTCGGCGTGGCCCGGCATTTCTTGTCGACCAATGCGGTCAAGGGCTCACCCTTCGTCAACAACCAGGGCTATAACAACCCCCGAGTCGACGATCTGTTCGCCTCAGCTGCAGCAGCCCGGCTGCCGGAACTGCGCCAGAAGCTCTACTCAGAAGTCCAGAGTATCCTGACGGCAGAAGTCGGGAACGGCTCCTTGTTCGAGATCGAGAACGCGACCTTCTATCAAAAGCACATCAAGAATCTCGTCAAGACCGGCATTGGCCTGAACGAAACGTTTGACGACGTGTACTTCGACAAGAAGTAGCTGAAGGACCACCCGCCGTCAGGCGGGTTCCCGATCCAATCCGGACACGGTCGTGCGCATGGCGTGCGAGCGTGCCCATTTGCAGCGCGCCAACTGATACGGTTCAACATGAAACTGATCTCCTTCCTCTTCGCCAGGTTGGGTAAGGCCTTCTTCGTCATCCTCGGCGTAGTGGTCCTGAACTTCCTGTTGATCCGACTTGCGCCGGGCGACCCGGCCAGCATCATGGCGGGCGAGGCTGCCTCCTCCGACCCGGCTTATGTCGAACAGTTGCGCCAGCAGTTCGGCTTCGACCAGCCCTTGCTGCAGCAGTTGTGGCTCTACATCAAGGGCATCCTGCAGTTTGACTTGGGCTACTCCTACCGCAATCGACTGCCGGTACTCGATCTGATTCTCGACCGCCTGCCCGCCACCCTGTTGTTGATGGTGCTGGCCTTCGCATTCTCCTTTCTGGTTGGTGGATTGCTGGGTGTGTTGGCGGCCCGCAGCCGTTACACCAACAGGAAAAAGTGGGTAGACAGCAGCATCATGGCCGTTTCTCTGCTGTTTTATGCGACGCCACTTTTCTGGCTCTCTCTGCTCCTGATCATCCTGTTTTCGGTCACCCTGGGTTGGTTGCCCGCCTTCGGCATGGAAAGTGTCGGAGCAGGTCTGAGCGGCCTTGACCGGGTGCTCGATATCTCCGCGCATCTGGTGCTGCCGGTGATCTCCCTGGGGTGCTTCTTCATGGCGATCTATGCACGACTGGCGCGCTCGTCGATGCTCGAAGTCATGGGCATGGACTTCATCAAGACGGCACGCGCCAAGGGAGTGCCGGCCGGGCAGGTCATTCGCAAGCACGTCATTCGCAATGCCATGCTGCCGGTCGTAACCTTTGCCGGCATCCAGTTGGGTCAGATGGCCGGTGGCGCGGTGCTGACCGAGACCGTGTTTGGCTGGCCCGGCATTGGCCGTCTGATGTTCGACGCGCTGATGCAACGCGACTATCAATTGCTGCTTGGTGTCTTCCTGGTCACATCGAGCATGGTGGTGCTGTTCAACATCATCACCGATCTGATTTATCGGGTGGTCGATCCCCGCATCGAATTGGGAAACTGATATGAAGAAGTTCATGCTCCGGTTTGCGGCCAACAAAGGCGCACTGACCGGTTTGGTCATTCTCATGCTGGTGGTGTTGCTGGCCCTGTTCTGCTCGGCCATTTACGCGGAATCGCCCTGGGCCATGGTCGCCCAACCGCTGCTCAAGCCACTGGAAAATCCTGACTATCCGTTTGGCACCGACATGCTCGGGCGTGACCTCGGTGCCGGGATCGCCTATGGCGCTCGGGTCTCGCTGCTGGTCGGCGTGGTGTCGACGCTGGTGGCGGTTCTGTTCGGCATCCTGGTGGGGGCACTGGCCGGCTACTACGGCGGCCGTACCGATGACCTGCTGATGCGCTTTACCGAGTTCTTCCAGACCATCCCGCAGCTCGCCATGGCGGTTGTGCTGGTCGCAATTTTCACGCCCTCGCTCTACTCAATCGTTGGCGCCATCGCCATCGTCTCCTGGCCACCTGTGGCGCGCCTGGTTCGAAGCGAATTCCTGACCCTGCGCCAGCGCGAGTTTGTGCAGGCGGCGGTGGTGATCGGCCAGAGACCGTCGCGCATCATCCTGACGCAGATCCTGCCCAACGCGATATCGCCGATCATCGTCACCGCCTCGCTCATGATCGCCACGGCGATCCTGACCGAGTCCTCGCTGTCTTTCCTCGGCCTGGGCGACCGCAACATGATGAGTTGGGGTTTCATGATCGGTGCCTCGCGCACCATGCTGCGCGAGGCGCCGCTGATGAGCGTGCTGCCCGGCATTGCCATCCTGCTCACGGTGCTGGCGATCAACCTGATCGGCGAGGGCCTGAACGACGCGATGAATCCCCAACTGCGAAAACGGGCGGACTAGGCCATGCACATTCATCACAAGGATCCCGTCGCCCACCTGCTGAGCATCGAGCAGCTCAGTGTGGCCCTGCCACCGGGCAGCGACCGCGCGCATGCCATCAAGGACCTGTCGCTGGAGCTCAGAAGCGGTGAAATTCTCTGCATTGTTGGAGAGTCCGGTTCTGGCAAATCGATCAGCGCCAATGCCATCATGGGACTGCTGCCGGACTACCTGAAACCAGAGACCGGCCGCATCGTGTTCAAGGGCCGCGATCTGCTGCAGCTGAGCGAGGATGAACTCCTGAAGGTACGCGGCAAGGACATCAGCATGGTGTTTCAGGAACCGATGTCAGCCTTGAACCCGCTGATGCGCGTGGGCGAGCAGATCAGCGAAGTGCTGGCGGTGCATGGGGCTTACCCCGGCGCGGCGCGCGCCGCTCGGGTGCTCGAACTGCTCGAGTTCGTCGGTCTACCCGATCCGCTCACGCTCAAGGACGCCTACCCCTTTCGTCTCTCCGGTGGTCAGCGCCAGCGCGTCATGATCGCCATGGCATTGGCACTGGAGCCCTCGATCCTGATCGCTGATGAACCCACAACCGCGCTCGATGTAACGACACAGGCCCAAATCCTGGCACTGATCAAGCGCATACAGGGCGACATCGGCATGGGTGTGATGTTCATCACCCATGACTTCGGCGTCGTCGCCGACATCGCGGACCGCGTCGCCGTCATGGAAAAAGGCATTCTGGTCGAGCAGGGTCCGGTTGAGCAGGTGCTGAACCGACCCCAGCATCCCTACACCCAGCGCCTGATCGCCGCCGTGCCGCACCGCAAGCAGGGCTTGACGGCGACCGATTCCGAGCCAGCGATTCTTGAGGTCAGAAATCTGCGCAAGACCTATGTGACTGCACGTGGCTTCTTCGTCAAGAAACGGGTTGTGAATGCGGTGGACGACGTCAGCTTCAGCGTGCGTCGCGGCGAAACCCTGGGCATCGTCGGCGAATCGGGCTCCGGCAAGTCGACCATCGGCAAATGCCTGCTGCGTCTCATCGAAATCGACGGTGGCCAGCTTTTCTTTCAGGGTCAGGACATCGCACAACTGACGCCGGCGCAGTTCCGTCCGATGCGACAGCATCTGCAGATGATCTTCCAGGACCCCTTCGCGTCCCTGAACCCGCGCCACACCGTGGGCCGCAGCATCATCGATGGCCCCTTGGCCAATGGGGTGTCGTATGCCGATGCCGAGCGCAAGGCACGCGAACTGTTGCGGCTGGTTGAACTCGATGAATCGGCATTCGACCGCTATCCGAATGCGTTTTCGGGTGGCCAGCGTCAGCGCATCGGCATCGCCCGCGCGCTGGCGCTGGAGCCGCAACTGTTGGTCGCAGACGAGTCCGTCTCGGCGCTCGACGTCTCGGTCCAGGCCCAGGTGCTGACCCTGCTGCAAGACATTCAAAAGCGCCTGAACCTGGCCATGATCTTCATCACCCACGACCTGCGCGTGGCCGCGCAGGTCTGCCACCAGATCGTCGTCATGCACAAGGGCCGCATCGTCGAGCACGGCACGCCGGCCGAGGTCTTTGACAAGCCCCGCGATACCTATACACAAAACCTCATTGCCGCCATTCCCGGGCAGCACTGGAGCCCGATCGCGACCACTGCAGTGCCCGCCCATTCTTAAGAAAGTTCAGTCCATGACAGTCAATCAAGCGCTGCTGCCGACGCGAAACGGCGGCCAGATTCTGGTGCAGCAACTGTGCAATCACGGCGCCCGCCGGGTGTTCCTGGTGCCCGGCGAAAGCTATCTGCCCTGCATTGATGCCCTGTATGACCACCAGGCGGAACTGCAGGCCATCGTCTGTCGCCAGGAAAGCGGCGCGGCCTACATGGCCGAGGCCCATGGCAAGCTCACGGGCGAGCCCGGCATCTGTTTCGTCACGCGCGGCCCAGGTGCTACCAACGCCAGCATTGGCGTGCACACGGCGTTCCAGGATTCCACGCCACTGATCCTGTTCATCGGTCAGGTCGGCAACGATTTCTGCGAGCGCGAGGCCTTCCAGGAGATCGACTATCGCCGCATGTTTGGTCAAATGGCCAAGTGGGTGGCGCAGATCGACCGCACCGAGCGCATTCCCGAGTTCATCGCGCGTGCCTTTTCCGTCGCCACCAGCGGCCGCCCCGGCCCGGTCGTGCTGGCACTGCCGGAAGACACGCTGTGGGGTACGGCGCAGGTGGCCGATCTGCCGCGTTATCAGCGTGTGATCGCCCGGCCAGCGGCGCAGGAAATCGAACAGTTGCGCGAGCGCCTGGAGGCGGCGCGCAAGCCGTTCCTGCTGCTCGGGGGCAGTGGCTGGACGCCGCCAGCGCTGGCCCAGTTGCGCGGCTTTGCCGAGCAATTCGATCTGCCGGTGGGCGTTTCCTGGCGCCGGCTTGAGTGCTTCGACCAGCGCCACCCGAACTTCGCCGGCCACGTCGGCTGGGGCATGACACCGGAGTTGCGCCAATGCGTGCGCGAGGCCGACCTGCTGCTAGCCGTGGGCGCGCGCCTGAACGAGCCCACCACCGAAGGCTACACGCTGGTCGAGTGCCCGCAGCCGCGCCAGCAGCTGATCCATGTGCATCCTGATCCGAACGAACTCGGCCGGGTGTTCCAGGCCACACAAGGCATTTGCGCCAGCACGGTCGGCTTCGCTGAAGCGGTGGCCGAACTGCGTCCCCAGCGTCCGCCGCCGTGGCGTCAATCAACGCGCGCGGCGCACGACCACTACCTGCGCAGCCTGCAGCCGCTAAGCTCGCCCAGCGCCATGAGCCTGGACCAGGCCGCTTGCCATGTCGCTGCCGTGCTGCCGGCCGATTCCTGCATCACGGTAGGGGCTGGCAACTACGCCCTGTATCCGCACCGCTACCGCCGCTTTGGCGGCATCGGCAGCTCGCTGGCGCCAACACTCGGCAGCATGGGCTATGGCCTGCCGGCGGCGATTGCAGCCAAACTGGAAGATCGCCAGCGCACCGTGGTCTGCTACGCCGGCGACGGCTGCTTTCAAATGAACATGCAGGAGCTGGGTGTGGCCATGCAGTACCGCTTGGGCATCGTCGTGCTGGTTTTCAACAACGGCATGTGGGGCACGATTCGCGCCCACCAGGAGCGCGAGTTCCCTGAGCGCACGATTGCCCTGAGCTTTGACAACCCCGACTTCGCCCACTTGGTCGAAGCTTACCGGGGCCATGGCGAGGTGGTCACCGACAACCGCCAGTTCGAAGACGCTTTCGCCCGTGCCCTGGCGTTTTCCGAGAAGGAGCAGTTGCCCGCACTGATCGAGATCCGCTACGACCCGGACGGCATCGCACCGGGCGAGACCTTGTCGGCAATCCGCGCGCGCGCCCTGCAGCGTCAGGCTGGCTGAGACGGCTCCGCCGCCATCGCATTGAGCATCGCATGCCAGACACGCAACGCCCACCGCGCTCACCACAGGCCATCTGGCTTGAGGGTTGCGCCATTTTTCTTTGCGCCCTGCTGGCTCTGGCCACGCTCGACATGCTGGCAAAAAACGTCGTCATGCGTCATCCAGCGCCGATGGTGAACCTGGTTCGCTATGGCGTGGTGCTGTTGATGGCGATCGTGCTGATGCTTCGCAAGCGTCTTGCCTGGCGTCTGCCCAGCGCGCACCGCAAAACGGTGTTGCTGCGCGGCGTTATGCTGGGCACGGTCGGGCTGAGCTTCATGCAGGCCTTGCGCTCGATGCCGCTGGCCGAAGCCACGGCCATCTACTTTTTGTCGCCATTGATGATCGTCGCGCTCTCGCCCTGGCTGCTTGGCGAAAAGGTCACATGGGGCCAAGTGCTGGCGGTGCTGGCCGGGTTTGCTGGCATGTTGCTGATCGTGCGTCCGGGCAGTGCCTTGCCCGTGCTCGGCAGCCTGCTGATGCTGATGGCGGCCACTGCCTATGCCATGCTGCAGTTGCTCACGCGCCGACTCGCGGGTAAGGTCGGCCTGGAACAGCAGTACGCCTGGACCGCCGTGGTCTGCACGGTCATGACGCTGCTGTCACTGCCCAGCGCCGGACCCCTGTACTGGCCGGGCGCTGCTGATCTGTTCCTGATGGTTCTGGTCGGCCTGCTCAGTGGTATCGGCCAGTACCTCTTGATCAAGGCGTTCCTGCGGGTGCCGGCTTCTTCGCTCGCGCCGTTCAACTATTTCCATCTGCTGTTGGCGCTCCTGTTCAGCGTGTTCGTGTTCGGGCAACGGCCAGACGCATGGGCTTTGCTGGGCATGACCGTCATCGCTGGCGCCGGTCTGGCGCTCACCCTGCCGGTGTTCCTCATGCACCTCAAGGCCACCTTGGCCGCCCGGCAAGCTGCCAACTGACGCTTTACAGGCACAGACCATGTCTTCCTTGCTAGATGATCTTGTCGGGCTGCTCGGCCCAAGCCATGTGTTGACCGGCGCTGCCATCCCCGAGCGCTACCGCAGCGACTGGTTTCAGGTTCATCGCTCCGAGCCGCTGGCCCTGGTGCGCCCAGGCAGCCCGGCGCAGGTAGCCCAGGTACTTGCCATCTGTTACCGATACGACCAGCCGGTTACCCCGCAAGGCGGCCTGACCGGTCTGGTCGGCGGCGCCAGCCCTGCCACCGGCGACGTGGCGCTGTCACTGGAACGCCTCACGGGTGTCGAGGAAATTGATACCGCTGCGGCGACCATGACCGTGTTGGCCGGAACGCCGCTGCAGACAGTTCAGGCGGCAGCGCGCGAGGCTGGCTTGCTGCTGGCGGTGGACCTGGGGGCACGCGGCTCCTGCCAGATCGGCGGCAACATTGCCACCAATGCGGGCGGCAACCGCGTCATACGCTACGGCATGATGCGCGAGCAGGTGCTGGGCCTGGAAGTGGCGCTGGCCGACGGCACCCTGATCAGCAGTCTGAACAAGATGCTGAAGAACAATGCCGGCTTCGATCTCAAGCATCTTTTTATCGGTTCCGAGGGCTGCCTGGGTGTGGTGACGCGTGCCGTGCTGCGCTTGCAGCCGCTGCCTGCGAGCTGCTGCACCGCCTGGTGCGCGCTGTCCGATTATTCCGCTGTCATCGCCTTTCTGCGCCACGCTCAGGCCGCGCTGGGGGGCAGCTTGTCGGCCTTCGAGGTCATGTGGCCTGATTTCTACGAACTGGTCACGACCCGCATTGCAGGTATGCGCGCGCCGCTGCCGGGCCGCGCCAGTCTGCAGGTTCTGCTCGAAGTGGAGGGCAGTGAGCAGCAGCGCGATGCGGACATGTTTGCCGCCATGCTCGAACATGCGCTGGAAAAAGGCTGGGTACGCGATGCAACGATTGCGCAGTCGCTCAAGGAGCGCGAAGGCTTCTGGCGCTTGCGCGACGCCGTTTCCGAATTTCCGCTGATGTGGTCACCCTACTGCGGCTACGACATCAGTCTGCCCATTGGTCGTATTGGCGACTTTGTTGCCGAACTTCAGGCTGGCTTGCGTGCGCGTTTTCCGCAATGCGAGCATGTGCACTTCGGCCATATTGGCGACAGCAATCTGCATATCGGCGTGCACCTGGACCGAAGCGCGGGGAGCTTTCCGGAAAACGCGATCGATGACTGCGTCTACACCCTGCTGCGCAGCTACGGCGGCTCGGTTTCGGCGGAGCATGGCATCGGCCTGCACAAGAAGGCCTACCTCGGGCATTCGCGTTCCGAGCCGGAAATTGCGCTGATGCGCACGATCAAGCAGGCCCTCGATCCCAAGGGTTTGCTCAACCCCGGCAAGGTGCTGCCATGAAGCAGCAGGCAACCATCTTCTTTCACAGCGAGTTGGACGATCCGCAGGCCTGGCAGGCTACCCTGCAGGCGGCTCTGCCGCAGCTTTGCTTCATCACCGGTCCGAAGTGTGATGCTCCGGAGGAAGTCGACATCGCGCTGCTCTGGACGCAGCCGCCACAGGGCCTACAGGCATTTACAGGACTTCGCGCCGTGCTTTCGCTCGGCGCTGGGGTGGACCAATTGCGCTTGGACGCCTTGCCCCCCGGTGAACCCGTGGCACGCCTGATTGACCAGACGCTGACACAGCGCATGGTCGAATACTGCCAGGCCACCACGTTGTATTTCCACCGTCACCTGCATCTGCATGCCTCGCAGCAGGCACGGCAGCAGTGGTACTTCATCCCGCCAGTTAACGCCAGCGCGCGTCGTGTTCTGGTACTGGGGCTGGGCGAACTCGGCTCAGCGGTGGCCAAGGCGCTGGCGCGCCAAGGATTCGACGTCAGTGGTTGGAGCCGCACAGCAAAGCTGGTGCCAGGTTTCGTCTGCTTGCAGGGCGAGGTTGCGCTGCAAAAAGCGCTGGGCGGCTGCGACATTCTCATTAACCTGCTGCCGCTGACAGCACAGACGCGCGGCCTTCTTGACCACCGACTGTTTGAGTGGCTGAAGACCGGCGCCTGTCTCGTGCAGGTCGGACGTGGCGGCCATCTAGTCGAAGACGATCTGCTGGAAGCGCTCGCCGACGGGCGCTTGGGAGGCGCCTTCCTCGACGTCTTCGCAGTCGAACCGCTGCCTGCCGACCACCCCTTCTGGGCCCACCCGCAATTGCGCCTTACACCCCATGTCGCGTTGCTCAGCGATCCTGTGCAATCAGCTGCCATGGTGATCGAAAACATCCGCCGTACCGTGCAAGGCCAGCCCTTGTTGCACGCCATCAAGCGCGCCAGCGGCTACTGAGGCAGAACCGAATATTCAGGAGAATCACATGAAGACTTTTTTCCATCCCGACCAACTTTTGCACCATCCACGGACCTACCTATCGCGTGGCCAGATGCGCACGCCTCAAGAGGTGCCCGAACGCGCGGTCCGAATCCTGCGCGGAGTCGAAGCCGTGGGCTTTGAGGTATGCACGCCGGGAGACCATGGAATGTCAGGACTACAGGCTGTGCACAGTCAGGCCTACCTGCACTTTCTGAAAACCGCCCATGCCCAGTGGAAGCAGATGCCCCCCGACTGGGGTGACGAAGTAATATCCAACATCTTCGTACGGGAACCCAATGCCCTACGCGGCATCCTCGCGCAGGCGTCGGCCTATCTGGCCGATGGCAGCTGCCCTGTGGGGGCGGCTACTTGGCACTCGGCCTACTGGGCGGCGCAGTGCGCGCTGTCTGGTGCGCAGGAACTAATCCAGGGTGGCCATCAGGCCTATGCACTGTGCCGCCCGCCCGGCCACCACGCACGTGCCGCCGCCGCCGGTGGCTTCTGCTATCTCAACAACGCGGCCATCGCAGCCCAGGAACTGCGGAAAAAGTATTCGCGGGTAGCGGTGTTCGATGCGGACATGCACCACGGCCAGGGTGTGCAGGAAATTTTTTACGACAGAGCCGACGTCTTTTACGTGTCCATCCACGGCGACCCGACCAACTTTTATCCAGCGGTTGCCGGGTTCAGCGAAGAAACGGGATCCGGTGCTGGTCAGGGCTTTAACCTCAATCTGCCAATGCCTCATGGTGCACCCGAATCACTGTTTTTCGAAAAGGTGGAGCAGGCCCTAAACGCCATTCGCAGCTTCCAGCCCGAAGCGATCGTGTTCGCACTGGGCTTTGACATCTACAAGGACGACCCCCAATCCTTAGTCGGCGTCACCAGCGCCGGCTTCAAACGTCTGGGCCAGGCGGTTGCGAGCCTCAATCTGCCCACGCTATTTGTGCAGGAGGGCGGCTACCATCTCGACAGTCTCGCGCACAATGTCGAGCAGTTCTTCACCGGTGCGACAGGCACCGAATCGGCATCTCTCTGAATTTCAAGGAGTTGACATGCGCGCTCAAGCCGTACCCACCGTACAGATTGACAACGAACGCGTAATCGTCACTGAGTGGCGTTTCGCACCTGGTGCCGAGACCGCGTGGCATACCTACGGTCACGACGACGTGGTAGTGCCAATTACCCGGGACATTGTTACTGGAAACCGACGATAGACGCCACTGACCGGAAAGCCGCATGAACCCACCTACTTTCGACACCGTTCAAGTCGGCGACCAACTGCCGGTGCTGCAACTGCCGCCGGTGGACCGCACAACGCTGGCTCTGTTCGCCGGCGCCTCGGGCGACCATAACCCG
>CAIXNB010000208.1 GCA_903920695.1 uncultured beta proteobacterium | reverse complement strand
GATGAGGCGCCGGACCGCTACGCCCAGTGGTTCGACCACCTCAAGGAATTGCACGGCGGAGCGCTTGCCCTGCGAGGCTACGACAGTCTGGATGGCGTCGCGACCCGCCTGATGAAGACGAATCGGCGCCTGGGAATGGACAAGGCCCGCTGGCTGGCGCAGCACTGGGCACGGCAGGACGCGCAAGGCCAGTGGCACGTGCTGGGGGACCCGGCGCACAAGGTTCACAACGGCCAGCTCTACCGGGTCGACGAAGTACTGGAAATCTACAAGCGCATCAACCTGCCGGTGCTGATGGTGGAAGCCAGCGACAACAGCATGGAACTATGGTGGAAAGGCAAGTTCACGCTGGCACAGTTCCATGAGCGCCTTAAGGCCGTACCGCAGGTTGAAATCGGTCACATTCAGGACGCCGGCCATATGCTGCACCATGACCAGCCGGAACAGTTGGCGGCACTGATCGAACGCTTTATTGCCTGATCTTTCAGGGGCTTGCTGCGACCACGCCGGGCGCCAGCGCGCCGGCATGAGAAAATACGCCCACATTCGGGCTCAGGCGCAGTTTCGGCAGCCAGGCAGCACACGCTGCCCTCCCCGTCAATTCACACCCATCAAGGATATCCATCATGGAAGCAGAACGCATCAACCTCATCGGTACAAAACTCGCCGACTTAAGCGCACGCACGCACGAGTTACGGGGGTATCTTTGACTACGCTGCCAAATCGGAACGACTGAGAACGGTCAACGCCTCGCTCGAAGACCCCAGCGTCTGGAATGACCCCAAGCGCGCCCAGGACCTGGGACGCGAAAAGAAGGCGCTTGATGGCGTCGTGGTCACGCTCGACCAACTCACCAGTGAACTCTCCGACAACAGCGAGTTGTTCGAGATGAGCAAGGACGACAACGACGAAGCCGGTCTGCTCACCATCGAAGCCGACACCGCCAAGCTCGCCGCCATCATCGAGGGGCTGGAGTTCCGCCGCATGTTCAACAACCCGGCTGACCCGATGAACGCCTTTGTCGATATCCAGGCCGGTGCCGGCGGCACCGAGGCCTGCGACTGGGCCAGCATGCTGCTGCGCCAGTACCTGCGCTACGCCGAACGCAAGGGCTTCACTGTCACGATCGAGGACGAGACCGCAGGCGACACCGCGGGCATCAAAGGCGCGACGATCAAGGTCGAAGGTGAATACGCATTCGGCCTGCTGCGCACCGAAACCGGCGTGCACCGCCTGGTGCGCAAGTCGCCGTTCGATTCGTCGGGCGGGCGCCATACCTCGTTTGCCTCGGTCTTCGTCTACCCCGAGGTGGACGACTCGATCGAAATCGACATCAACCCGTCCGACGTGCGCGTCGACACCTTCCGCGCCAGCGGCGCCGGCGGCCAGCACATCAACAAAACCGACTCGGCCGTGCGCCTGACGCACCTCCCGACCGGCATCGTGGTGCAGTGCCAGGACGGCCGCAGCCAGCACGGCAACCGCGACGTCGCCTGGAAGCGCCTGCGCAGCCGCCTGTACGACCATGAGATGCGCAAGCGCCAGGCCGAGCAGCAAAAACTCGAAGACTCCAAGACCGACGTCGGCTGGGGCCACCAGATTCGCAGCTACGTGCTCGACAACAGCCGGATCAAGGACCTGCGCACCAACTACGAGACCTCGGCGACGCAGAAGGTGCTCGACGGCGACCT
>CAIXNB010000207.1 GCA_903920695.1 uncultured beta proteobacterium | reverse complement strand
GGCGTAGAAACTGAAAAATCGGACACGATTGCGAAAGAGATCGCGAAATTCGGCGTAACGCGAACAAAAAAGTGTGCGCCACGTCATCATGCGGATCAAAGTTGATTTGATCCGCGTTTCCTTAGCGTCGCGGCAGTGTGCACCAGACCATGCTCGATCAGCGGTTCGGCCACGATGTCCTGCACCAGCCAGCGCGGGTTCAGCGACGCATAGGGGTCTTGAAAAATCATCTGAATGCGGCTGCGCAATTGCAGGCCCTGGCGCGTCTTGAAGATGGCATGGGCATCGAGCCCGTCAAACTGCAGATTGCCGCGGCTCGGCTCATACAGCCCCACCAGCAGGCGCGCCACCGTGCTCTTGCCACAACCCGATTCACCAACCAGTGCCAGCGTCTTGCCCTTCTCGATCTCAAAACTCACACCATCGACTGCGTGCAGAAGCGTGCGCGGCTTGCGCTCCAGCACACGGTTGAGCCAGGGCGCCGAAACGTCAAACGTCATAGCCAGGTCATTGGCTTGAACCAGGGCTGTCATGCTGGCTCTCGCTGTGCTTGTGTTTCATGCAGCCAGCAGGCGGCACGCGTGAGGCCAGCGGGCATGAGTTCTGGACGCTGGCTGCGGCACTTATCAAAGGCCTGCGGACAGCGCGGGTTGTAGGCACAACCAACCGGAATCGCATTCAGGCGCGGCATGGCACCATCGATCTGGTTGAGGCGCTCCCGGTCCTGGCTGATGTCGGGAATCGCCGCCATCAAACCGGCGGTGTAGGGGTGGGCGGGGCGATTAATCAGTTCATGCACCGGGCCGATTTCCACAATCCGCCCCGCATACAAGACAGCCACGCGGTCGCAGGTTTCGGCGATCACGCCCATGTCGTGCGTGATCAGCATGACGGCTGCCTGATGCTGCCGACAAATGCTCTTGAGCAGCGTGATGATTTGCGCCTGAATCGAAACATCGAGCGCAGTCGTTGGCTCATCGGCCACGATCAGTTTCGGCTCAGCCGCCAGCGCCAGGGCGATCACGACCCGCTGGCGCATGCCGCCGGAGAACTGATGCGGGTAGTGGTCAATGCGCTGCTCGGGCGCCGGGATGCCGGTGTCCTTGAGCAGGGAGATGGCGCGCTCCCGCGCTTGCCGGTCACTAAGCGGCAGATGGGTCTGGATCGTCTCGATCAACTGGTGGCCGATCGTGTGCAGCGGGTTGAGCGATGTCAGCGGATCCTGAAAAATCGCACCGATGCGCTTGCCCCGGATATGGCGCATCTGCTCGAAACCGTATTGGTCGATGCGCTCGCCCTCTAGCAGGATCTGCCCGCCGGCAATGCGTCCCGGTGGCTCCAGCAGACCGATGATGGCCGCACCCGTGATCGACTTGCCAGCACCCGACTCGCCGACGACACCGAGGATTTCACCCGGTGCAATCTCGAACGAAATATCGTCTAGCGCACGCAAGGTGCCGCGCCGATTCGGAAACTCGACAACCAGGTTTTTGACTTGCAGAAGGCTCATGCGTGCGTCCAGGAATTCGTCATCGCATTCTCACACTCGTCATTGCGGACTTGATCCGCAATCCATGCTTCGTGTGGCACTGGATCCCGGATCAAGTCCGGGATGACAAACAGGCCACGGCCTTGCGCCTCACGCGCACAAAAAGCTTGCTGCATGATTTCCATCTCTATCGCAACTTTGGATTCAAAGCATCGCGCAGCCAGTCACCGAGCAGGTTCACGCTCAGTGAAATCAGCACCAGCATCAGACCGGGGAACACGGTGATCCACCATTCGCCGGAAAACAGGTAGTTGTTGCCAACGCGGATCAGTGTGCCGAGCGACGGTGAGGTAGGTGGCGCCCCAACCCCGAGAAACGACAGCGTGGCTTCGATGATGATGGCGCTCGCGACCTGGATCGTCGCCAGCACCAACACCGGCCCAAGCACATTGGGCAGCACATGGCGGCGCATGATGCGCAGGCCCGAGACACCGGTGACGCGAGCCGCCTGCACGTACTCCTTGTTGCGCTCGACCAAAGTCGAGCCACGTACCGTGCGCGCGTACTGGACCCAACCGGTCAGCGTGATCGAGACAATCAGCACGAAGAAAGCCAAGCCCTCCTGCGCATTGGGAAACAGCGCGCGCCCGACGCCGGCAATCAAGAGCGCCACCAGAATCGCCGGAAACGACAGCATCACATCGCACAAACGCATCAACACGGCATCGACCCAGCCACCCAGAAAGCCAGCCAGCAGACCGAGCGTGACGCCAATCAGCACCGACAGGATGACCGAGGCAAAACCGACCGCCAGCGAAATGCGGGCGCCAAACATCAGGGCCGAGAGAATATCGCGCCCCTGGTCGTCCGTACCCAGCAAGTACTTGGCGCTGCCGAGGGCATCCCAGGCTGGCGGCAGCCGCGCGTCGCTCAGCTCCAGCGTGCTGAGGTCAAACGGGTTGTGCGGTGCCACACCATTGGCAAACAGCGAGCAGAAGATGCAGATCAGGGCCACGGCCGCCGCCGCCATCGCCACCGGCGAGTTGCGAAAGCTGTGACCAATATCGCTGTCGCCCAGACGGGCCAACCATTGCTTCATCTGGGCAGCGGCCAGCGCTTACGGATTGACCTTGATGAACTTCCAGGGCATCTCGTTGCCCGGCAACTGCACCAGTTCAATGTTCTTCTTCATGCCCCAGTTCAACGCCTGCTGATGCAGCGGAATGTGTCCGACATCGTCCTGATGCAGCTTGAGCGCCTCGTGAATCATCTCATTGCGCTTCTTCATATCGGTCTCGGAACCAATCTTCTGCGTCAGTTCGTCGACCTTGGCATTGCTATAGGCACCGAGGTTGAACTGGCCACGCCCGGCTTCACCCGGCGAGGACATGATGGGGTAGAGAATGCTGTGCACATCGACCGTGCTGGCAACCCAGCCCAGCATGTAGAAGCTGGTGTTGCGGCTCAGAATTTTCGGAAAATAAGTGCCCTTGGTTTCGGCTTCCAGATTGATCTTGACGCCAATCTTGGACAGGTTGGCCGCCACCGCCTGGCAGATCCGCTCGTCATTGACATAGCGGTCGTTCGGGCAATTCATCTTGACCTCGAAACCCGCCGGGTAACCGGCTTCAACCATCAGCTTTTTGGCGACGTCAACGTTGTAGGGCAGGCGCTTGCCCAGGCTCGCGTCATAGCCGTTGACCTGCGGCGGCAGCAGCAAGGCCACCGGCGTTGCAGCGCCACGCATCACTGTCTTATCGATGCCATCGATGTCAATCGCCTGGTAGAAGGCCTGGCGCACGCGCTTGTCCTTGAACGGGTTCTTGCCCTTGACGTTGGAGAACAGCAGCTCGTCACGCTTCTGGTCCATGCCCAGGAACACCACGCGCAACTCAGGCCCTTGCAGCACCTTGAGCTTGGCATTGCCCTTGACGCGGTCCACGTCCTGCACCGGCACCGGCTCCATGACGTCGATCTCACCTGACAAGAGTGCCGCCACGCGCGTTGCATCATTGCCGATCGGGGTGAAGATCACCTCATCGACGTTGCCGTCAATCTTGCCCCAGTAATTGCCGTTGCGCACGAACGAGCTGCGCACGCTGGGTTGCCGTTCGCGCAGCCGGTACGGGCCGGTGCCGTTGGCGCGGAACGACGCCGCGTTCTCGATGCCCTTGCGCCGATCCACCGGCTTCGTGGCCTGATTGGTTTCGCACCATTTCTTGCTCATGATGAGCCAACCGGTGAACAACTCAGGCAGGATCGGGAATGGCCCCGTGGTGATGACATCAATCGCGTGGTCATTGATCTTCTTGATCTCCTTGACCTGACCGACATAGGTCTTCATGTCCGAGCCGTCGTCTTTGGCACGCTCATAATTGAAGATCACATCGTCTGCGGTAAACGGCGTGCCATCATGAAACTGCACGTTCTTGCGCAGATTGAAACGCCACACCGTGGGCGCAGTCTGCTTCCAGTCGGTCGCCAGTGCCGGCGTGAGTTTGTAGTCACGGCCGCGCGTGACCAACGGCTCGTAGACATTGCCGACCACCGTCAACTGCAACGACTCGTTGAGCGAGTGCGGGTCCATCGACAAGGCGTCGCCCTGGTTGCCGATGCGCAGGGTGACCGCAGCTGCGGCAAAACTCACCGCCGTCAAAGCGACAGCAAGCGGGGCCAAAGTCATCGTTCTCTTGAGTTTCATGGTCATTCCTGTTGAAGAAGCAAAAATCAAAGTGTCATCAGCGGCATGGCCTGCTCGACCAGACTGGCGTGCAAAGCCGCGCCCAAAGGCAGGATCTCGTCGTTGAAGTCGTAGCGGCTGTTGTGCAAGCCACAGCTGCCGACACCATTCTCGGCGCCCTGGCCAATGCGCAGGTAGGCGCCAGGCTTGACTTGGAGCATAAAGGAAAAATCCTCCGCGCCCATGCTCGGCTCCAAATCACGCACCACGTGCTCGCGCCCGACCAGGCTTTGCGCCACGTCGCCGGCAAAGCGGGCCTCGGCCTCGCTGTTGACGGTGGCCGGGTACATGCGTTCGTAATGGACGCTGGCCGTGGCACCGAAAGCCAGCGCCACGGCACTGCACAGCTCCTGCAAGCGCCGCTCCAGGAGGTCCTGCACCTCGGGCTTGAAGCTGCGCACCGTGCCGCTTAAAGTGGCGCTGCCCGGTATCACGCTCATGGCTGCGAGTTCACCGGCACGCATGCCGCACAGGCTGATCACGGCGCTGTCCACCGGTTTGACGTTGCGCGAAACAATGCTTTGCACGGCGGTGATGATGTGGCCTGCCACCAGCACCGGGTCAACCGTCTGGTAGGCATGGGCCCCATGGCCGCCGCGACCGCTGATCTCGATCGTGATGCGATCCGCCGCCGCCATCATCGGGCCCGGGTTGATGCCGATCGTGCCAGATCGCATGGCCGGCCAGTTGTGCATGCCAAAGACCGACTGCACCGGAAAACGCTCAAACAGGCCGTCTTCAATCATCGCTTTGGCGCCAGCGTGACCTTCTTCACCCGGTTGAAAAATCAGCACCGCCGTGCCATCGAAATTGCGCGTCTCGGCCAGGTAACGCGCCGCGCCCACCAGCATCGCCGTGTGGCCATCATGGCCGCAGCCATGCATGCGGCCGGTGTGCGTTGACTTCCAGGCGAAATCGTTGTGCTCGGTCATCGGCAAGGCGTCCATGTCGGCACGCAAGCCGATCATCCTGCCGCTGCCAGCGCCTTTGCCGGCGCGGCCGCGAATGACGGCCACGACACCGGTCTTGCCGATGCCGGGGTGAATCTCTTCAACGCCGCAAAGCCTGAGCGCCTGCTGCACGCGCTCTGCCGTGTAACGCTCTTCAAAACCAAGCTCAGGATGCGCATGCAGATCACGCCGCAGGGCCGTGATCTCGGGATGAAACGCGGCAATATGCGCAAAGGCGCGTCCATGGACGCGCAGACTTACGCCAAGACCTGTGTGTGGCATCAATGTCCTCCGGACTGGCCGACCCGCAGGCGCGGATCGACAACAAAATAAAGCAGGTCAACCACCAGGTTGATCCCGACGAAGATCAGCGCAATCAGGCACAGGTAGGCGGCCATAATGGGAATATCGGCATAGGTCACAGCCTGAATGAACAACAAGCCCATGCCGGGCCACTGGAAGACGGTCTCGGTGATGATGGCAAAGGCGATCAGTTGCCCGAGTTGCAGGCCGGTGATGGTGATCACTGGCACCAGCGTATTTTGCAACGCATGGCCGAAGTGAATCGCACGGTTGCTCAAACCCCGTGCGCGGGCAAAGCGGATGTAATCGGTGCGCAGGACTTCCAGCATTTCGGCGCGCACCAGGCGCATGATGAGCGCGAGCTGAAACACCGCCAGCGTGATGGCGGGGAGCACCAGATGATGCCAACCGTCGAGCGTGAGCAAACCGCTGCTCCACCAGCCCAGTTGCACCACCTCACCGCGTCCGAAACTCGGAAACCAGCCCAGACCGACGGAAAAGGCCAGGATCAACAGGATGCCAATCAGGAAAGTCGGCAAGGACACGCCGAGCAGGGAAACCGTCATGGCGAGTTGACTCAGAAAACTGCCGCGCTTGAGCGCGGCATAAACGCCCAGCGGCACACCGATCAACAGCGACAGCACGGCAGCAACCAGAGCCAGTTCAATCGTCGCCGGCAGGCGCTCACCGATCAGGCGCGATACCTTGGCGCCTTGGCGCAGGCTCAGGCCGAACTCGCCCTGCACTGCGTTCAACAGGAAATGCCAGAACTGGACAAAGAAGGGCTGATCCAGCCCAAGGTCGGTGCGCAGCTTCTGGATCTGATCGGGCCGCGCATCCTGGCCGAGCAGGAACACGACCGGATCGCCGACGTACTGGAACAACATGAAGGCGATGAAAGCCACGGCCACCATCACGATCAGGGCCTGGAGCAGTCGGCGCAGAATGAAAACCAGCATCAGTTACTGCGCTTTCCAATAATCACGATAAGCACAGATGACGAGATTGTCATACCGGCCTCCGCCGTTGTCGTCCCGGGCTCGACCCTGGATCCAGCGCCACGCACACCATGGATTGCGGGTCGGAGCCCGCAATGACAAACCGATAGTGTCATGCCGGACCTGATCCGGCATCCATGCCTTCTGCACCATGGATTGCGGGTCAAGCCCGCAATGACAAATCGATAGTGTCATCCCTGACCTCCGGCACTTCGGCAAACAACTGCGCCGCGCTGAGTTCCAGCGCCACACTGGCCAGCGCAACCGACTCGCCACGGGCAAACGGATGCAATACCCACAGGCCGTCGGCACCTTTGCGATAGCAGTCGGTGCTGCGCGTGTCGAGGTCAATCAGCACATAACCCTCCAGGCTCGGCAAGCTGCGGTAATGACTGAATTTGACGCCTCGGTCATAGGCGGCGGTACTGGGCGAGAGCACTTCGGCCAGCAGTTTGGGTTCGCTCTTGAGCAGGGAGTTGCTCAGATCAAGTGCGCTGCAGGTCACCAGCACATCGGGATAAAAGTAGCTGTTGGCGCTGGCAACGTGCAGCCGCATATCGCTCATGTAGGTGCGGCACGGACTGGCTGTCAAATGCTGGCGCAGCGCAAAGGCCAAATTCATGACTACCGTCACGTGCCGGTCTTCGGCACCGGCCATGGCAAAGACTTCGCCATCGAGGTACTCGTGGCGCTGCGGCTGTGCTGCCTCCCAGGCCAGATAGTCATCGGCGCTGAAAACCGGCCTTTGTGCGGCTTGTCCCATGGCAATGTCCTCGGTCATGAATCAGGTTCACATTATCAACGCGGCGTGGCACCACGCTGACGGAGAACGCAAAAAAGCCCCGCTGCGTTGCCGCTGCGGGGCTTTTGCCAGGTTCAAACTGTTCGCTGACTTAAGTCAGCGTCAGATCAGAATACGTAGATCACGCCAACAGCCGTGGTATTGCCCTTCAGGAAGATGGCATTGGCCTTGTCCAGATTGCCATAGTCAAAGTAAGCGTAGGTGTTCTTAAAGATTTCGCGATTAACGAAGAATTCAGTCGCAGCGGAGCCGTTGGATTCGCTATTCTTGGCGTAGGTCAGGCCGACATTGAAGCCAGCAACCGGTACCACGACGCCGACATTGCTACCCTTCAAGCCGGTGCCGCCATTGGCGTAACCCGCTTCGACCTTGGCAACGCCGAAGTCATAGCTGGCAGCAATGCTGGAGAAGCTTGAATCGCCGTCCATACGTGCCGATTCAGCAGCAAAGCCTACAACCAGCTTGCCGGCGGTGTACGTCAAACCGACCGAATAGTTTGCCTTGTTGCCGGTCGTGGCAGTGTAATTGTCGCTTTCAGGCTGGAAACCGAATTGCGCTGTCAAACCGCCCATGGCGGGTGCGATGTACTGCAGCGAACGCGACTGACGGCCATTTACCAGCGACCATGGCGTAGCCAGGGACAGCATCTGGGCCGAAGCGGCATTGGAGGCGCCATTCAGGTCAAAGCCAACCATGGTTTGAAACGGCACGGAGTCTTGGCGACCGAGGCGCAGTTCACCGAAGGCGCCAGAGAAACCAACCCAGGCTTGGCGGTTGAAGAACGCGCCACCCGGATTGACTTGACCATCGCTGGTAATGCCACCGGTTTCGAGCTTGAAGTTGGCTTTGTAACCCGAGCCGACATCCTGGCTACCCTTGATGCCAATCTTGGTCGTGGAATTGCCGTCCGAACTGCCGTTGTCGCCACCGGAATGGAAGTTGTATTTGGTTTCACCGATAGTTTCGTTCTTGCCGTAGCTGGCGTCAATCAAACCATAGATCGAGACTTGGGCTTGGGCAGCGCCCATGACCATGAGGAGGGCGGCAGCGGGAATCAGTTTTTTGATAGTCATTAATTGCTTTCGGTAGTGCGTTTGGAGAATTCCTTCCGACAAAAGGCACCCAAACAACATCTTCTTTTGCTGCTGCAGCCTGGATGGCACGATCATCGGAATTTGGGATGCGAATTTTTATTCGCTGGGTTTGAGAATAAACAAAGCACGCGTTAGCGTCAATAAATTGACAAGGAAAACTGAGCACATCCGCGTCTTTACAACACTTCGCAACGGAACGAATATAGATGCCGGCAAATGCACGACGAAGCGATGACAACACAGGCCGTTTATGCACCAACACAGGCCTGTTTGTGCACCAAAAAAAACCCGCTGCGTTACCGCAGCGGGTTTTAACTTTACGTCCTTAACTGACTTGCGTCAGCGTCAGATTAGAAAGTGTGGAAAATACCAACGGCCAGGTTGTTCGAGCTGCCGTTGGCAGCAAGGGTACCAACACCGCCGGTGCTGTACAGATTGCCGCCGTCGCTGTTCTTCACATTCGCATAGGTTGCGTAAACCTTGCTGCGCTTGGACAGGGCATAGTCAACACCCAGACCAAACAGTTCGCCGGTTGCGTCAGCAGCACCAGCAACATAGCTGTTGGTCGCGCGGATGTAATCCGCCTTGAAGTTGAAAGCGCCAAACGGAACGATCACACCGATCAGGTTGCTGTCGTTCTTGGGCGTATCAGCCAAGCGAGCCACTTCTTCATGGGCATAGGTGTAGACAACTTTGGCCATACCGAAGTTGTACGAAGCAGACAGCGAACGCAGCGTGTAGTCACCGAGAGCGGCTGTCGAAGCGTACTTGGTTTGTTGCTGACCGAGGGACACGAAAATCGGACCGTTGGAATACTGCGCCGTCGCCGAGTAACCATTGCCGTCGTCGCTGTTAGCAGCGCCGCTGGTGTTCTCACCCATGAAATACTGGACGTTGGCCGAGAAACCGCTGAAGTCCGGCGTGATGTAGGTGATCATGTTGGAGGCGTTGGTGATCGTAGCAGCGCCAACCTTCGCACCCAGAGTCAACATCAGTTGTGTCGAATCAGCAGGGCCGTTGGTGCCGTACGGATCCACAGCAGCTTGCACGCCCAGGAAGGTGTTGACGTATTCGCGACCCAGTTTCAGTTCACCAAAGTTGCCAACCAGACCGACGTAAGCGCGGCGTTGGAACACAATGCCTTGTGAGCCGGGAATTGCATTTGGAGCTGCAGCGCCTGATGCTTGGTTATTGGTGTTGGTGCCTTTGCCGGCGCCATTGTCATTGGCTAGGCCGGCTTCGAGCCAGAACTTGCCCTTCAAGCCGCCGCCCAGATCTTCCAGACCGCTGAAGCCCAGCTTGCTGGAACCCAGTTGCGAATTGCCCATGAAGGACTTGGTTTGATTGCCGCTAGCGAGGTCAGCGCTGGCGTAGTTGTAAGAAGCGTCAACCGTTCCCCAGATGGACACGGTGGATTGTGCGAAAGCACCGGTGGCAGCCAGAGCAGCCAGAGCTACGAGGGTTTTCTTCATATCGAATTTTCTCCAAGGTTAAACGTAGGGCTCCGGTTTGATCGTCTCGGACCCCGGGCCAACCTCCTTTTTCAGGAAGCTATGCAGATTGAACCAGAGGGCGACGGGCTTGGCAAAGAAAAAGTCGGTAAACTTGGGCAAAGCGTGGTTTTCGTTGTGGGCCTGCAACAGGTTGAACCAGACATTCGCACAGTTTGACGCAGCACGCATGATCCACTGGTCATTGCCGTTTGTAATACAATTTGTTTAACAAACATTTGGGAGATAGCATGAATGCCGTGACCTCACGTGAAGTCATTCATCACTTTGCTGCGGTCGCTGCGCGCGTCACTGCAGGGCAGGAGCTAACGGTTACGCGACACGGCAAACCGGTCTTGAAATTGATGCCTTTGACTGCGGTTGAGCCTGCTTTGCAGGAACGCGAAGCACTGATTGAGAAGCTGTTGTCGATCCGTATGACGCGATCAATCGGCAAAAAGTTTGAGCGCAGCGACGCCTACGATGATTGAGTTAGAGCGCTGGTCCATAGACACCAACGTTCTGGTGTATGCAACCGACCCCGACGCCCCGCGGGCGAAGCGGGAAATTGCGAAACAACTCATCACACGCCTGACTTTAAGTCCGCATGCCTCACTGGTCGGACAGGTGCTGAATGAATACATGAATGTCGTACTCCGGAAAAATGCGATGTCCCATGCGCAAGCCTTTGACGCGCTTAGCTTGTTGTCACAAGCGGCCGATGTGCTGGACACGTCGAGACAAGCCTACGCACAAGCCTGGAAGTTGGTTGCTCAGCACAAATACCAGGTTTGGGATGCGCTGATCATTGCGATTTGCGCTGACCGTGGCATCAGGATTTTGTATTCCGAGGATGCAGGTTCTTTGAAGCGCCCCTTGGGTGTCCGTGTCATCAACCCATTCCTCGTTAAGGCCAAGTGACAAACTTCCGCTGCGGATGACCCTGTCGATGGCGATTGATGCCTACCCCGAGCGGGACCTTGCGCGTGCACGGGTGTTGATCAAACCTATTATTGAATTGGAAACTATGTGATGGACCTCTTTCTTCGTACCGCCGACGCGGCCCTGCGCACCCTGTTTGCCGCACCACACGCGAGCCAGGCCTGCCCGACATTGGCCGGCCAAAGCACCGAACTATCAGAAACCGAGAAGGCACAGGCCGGCGCCCTGATGCGCGTCAACCATGTCGGCGAAGTGTGTGCCCAGGCGCTGTATACGGCGCAGGCTTTTGCGACCCGCAATGAGGCCCTGCGCGCCCATTTCACACGCGCCAGCCACGAAGAAACCGATCACCTGGCCTGGACTGAGCAGCGTCTGCAGGAGTTGGGCCAGCGCAAATCACTGCTCAATCCGCTCTGGTACGGCGCCGCCTTCGGGCTGGGCTTGCTGGCTGGCCGACTCGGCGACCCGATCAGTCTGGGCTTTGTGGTGGAGACTGAAAACCAGGTTGAAGCGCATCTGGAGAGCCACCTGAGCCTGCTGCCGGCCAATGACCACGCCTCACGCGCCATCGTTGCGCAAATGAAGGATGACGAAGCGCGCCATGCGCTCGACGCACAAAAGGCCGGCGCTGTTGAACTGCCGGCACCCGTGCGCAAGCTGATGAAAATGGCGGCCAAGGTCATGACGACGGTGGCACATCGGATCTGAGAGACACTGCACTCATTGCGGACACGATCCGCAATCCATGCTTCGTGTGGCACTGGATCCCGGATCAGGTCCGGGATGACATTACCGGGGCCGGGACAACACTCACGCCTCCAGCAACTCGAAACTGGTCGTGATCCTCGCCGTCTTGGCCAGCATGATGCTGGCTGAGCAATATTTCTCGTGACTCATGGCGATGGCGCGCTCCACCGCAGCAGCCGGGATGCCCTGGCCCGTGACGGTGAAATGCATGTTGATGCGGGTGAACACCTTGGGATCGACCTCGGCGCGCTCGGCCGTGAGCTTGACCGAGCAGCCCGTCACCTTGTGCCGACCGCGCTTGAGAATCAGCACCACGTCGTAAGCAGTGCAGCCGCCGGTGCCGGCCAGCACGGTTTCGAGCGGACGCGGCGCCAGATTGAGGCCGCCGTTTTCAGGTTTGTCGGCGTCCGGCGCGCCATCCATCACCAGAACATGGCCACTGCCAGTCTCGGCCACAAACCCCATGCCCGAGCGCGTCGCCAAGGCGCCGGTCCAACTCACTGTGCATTCCATTTGTTTTACGTCCTTTTCAAGAATCTCCATCGTCACTCTGGTATTTTGCCCATGGTCCGGGCGAGCCCAGAGACTTCGACGAATCAGGCGACCGATTGTGGTCGAAATCCGCATCCGGCAACGAAACATGTTTTAATAGACGCTATTTTTGGCGCTTATTAAGACTTCTTTTTAGTCTTCAGGAGACCACATGGAACCCGTCCTATCGCATTTCACTGTCAGTGTGACCGAGCTTAAGCGCAACTACGCCGACATCCTCAAACAGGCCGACGACGCCCCGGTTGCCGTGCTCAATCACAATCGCCCTGAGGCCTATCTGCTGCCAGCAGGCCATTACGAGCGCCTGATGGCCCACATTGAAGACCTGGAAGACGTCAAGCTGGTTCGCGAACGCGCCGATGGTCCCTTTGTGGAAGTCGATTTCGATGCCCTATAAGCTTCGTTTTCATGAGCTGGCTTTGCGCGAGTGGCGCCAACTTGACAGCAGCGTTCGCACGCCACTGAAGAAGAAACTCGCGGAGCGCCTGGAAGTGCCGCGCGTGCCCTCTGCAGCGCTGCACGGCATGGCTGACTGCTACAAGATCAAGCTGCTGAGCGTTGGCTACCGACTGATTTACCGCGTTGACGACACAGAAATATTTGTTACCGTCATCGCCACTGGCAAACGCGACAAAAGCAAGGTCTATCGCAGCGCGCTTGAGCGCTTGTAATGGCTAGCAAAACCGAGCTGTCACCGATTGAATTTTTATGACGACCCGAACCCCCCAACTCAAACCCGCCGATTACTTAAAAAAAATCCTGACCGCCCGCGTCTATGACGTGGCGGTGGAGACGTCGCTGGAGCCGGCCAAGGCCCTGAGCCGGCGCCTGCACAACACGGTGCTGCTCAAGCGCGAAGACCAGCAGCCGGTACACAGTTTCAAGCTGCGCGGCGCCTACAACAAGATGGCGCAGCTGAGCCCCGAGCAATTGAAGAAAGGCGTGATCTGCGCCTCGGCCGGCAACCATGCGCAGGGTGTGGCACTGAGCGCGCACAAGCTCGGCAGCCGCGCCGTGATCGTGATGCCGACCACGACGCCGCAGCTCAAGATCGACGCCGTGCGCGCACTCGGCGCTGAGGTGGTGCTGCACGGCGACAGCTATTCCGACGCCTACACCCACGCCACCGTGCTGGAGAAGAAACAAGGTCTGACCTTTGTCCATCCGTTTGACGACCCGGACGTGATTGCGGGCCAGGGCACGATTGCCATGGAGGTGCTGCGCCAGTTGCAGGGCTTGGGCTCGAACCGGCTCGACGCCGTCTTCGTGGCCATCGGCGGCGGCGGCCTGATCACCGGGATGGCGAACTACATCAAAGCGCTGCGCCCGGAGATCAAGGTCATCGGCGTGCAGATGAACGACTCGGACGCCTTCATGCAATCGGTGACAGCAAAGAAACGCATAACGCTCGCCGACGTCGGACTATTCTCGGACGGCACGGCGGTCAAGCTGGTCGGCGAGGAGACCTTTCGCAGCGCGCGCAGGCTCATTGACGAGTACATCAGCGTCGACACCGACGCCGTCTGCGCCGCGATCAAGGACGTGTTCGTCGATACCCGCAGCATCGTCGAGCCCGCTGGCGCGCTGGCCGTGGCGGCGATCAAGCAGTATGTGGCACTCCACAAAACCAAGGGCGAGACCTACGCCGCCATTCTGTGTGGCGCCAACATGAACTTCGACCGCCTGCGCTTTGTCGCCGAGCGCGCCGAGGTGGGCGAGGAACGCGAAGCGCTGTTCGCCATCACGCTGGCCGAGGAGCGCGGCAGCTTTCGGCGCCTGTGCGAGTTGATCGGCAACCTGCCCGGTGGACCGCGCAACGTAACGGAGTTCAACTACCGCATCAGCGACCAGCAGCGCGCCCATGTCTTTGTCGGCCTGACCACACACGGCAAGGGCGAGTCCAGCAAGATCGCCTCCAATCTGGCGCGCCATGGCTTTGACGCACTGGACCTGACGCACGACGAACTGGCCAAGGAGCACATTCGCCACATGGTGGGCGGCGCTTCCAAGCTGGCGCAGGACGAGCGCCTGCTGCGCTTCGTCTTTCCCGAGCGGCCCGGTGCCCTGCTCAAGTTCCTGAACCTGATGCGCCCAGGCTGGAACATCAGCCTATTCCACTACCGCAACCAGGGCGCCGACTACGGCCGCATCCTGGTCGGGCTGCAGGTGCCGCCGGCCGACAACGCCATCTTCGACAAGTTCCTGGTAACGCTCGGTTACCCCTGCGTCGAAGAAACCAGCAATCCGGTCTACCGGATGTTTCTGCAGACATGAGCGTCTCGCTTGACGGGAAACTGGTCGTTGCGATTTCCTCGCGCGCGCTGTTTGACTTCGAGGAAGAAAACGAGGTCTTCGAGCAGAGTGATGACCGCGCCTACATGGCACTGCAACTGGAACGGCTCGACACGCCAGCCAAGCCCGGCGTTGCGTTTTCGCTGGTGAAGAAGCTGCTGGCCTTCAACCAGGACGCGCCAGCCGGCCGCGAGCCGGTGGAAGTGGTCATCCTTTCACGCAACGACCCGGTCTCGGGCATGCGCGTATTCCGCTCGGCCCGGCACTACGGCCTGCCGATCCAGCGCGGCAGCTTCACGCGCGGGCAGTCGCCCTGGCGCTACCTCAAGCCACTGCACGCCAACCTGTTCCTGAGCACGCATTTGAGCGACGTGCGCGCGGCGCTCGACGCTGGCGTGCCGGCGGCCCAGGTCTATCCGCAGTCAGTCCACGCCAGTGACGCCTATCCGAACGAAGTGCGCATCGCCTTCGATGGCGACGCCGTTCTGTTCAGCGACGAGGCCGAGCGCGTCTATCAGAGCGAGGGCTTGAGCGCGTTTCAAAAACACGAATCCGAGAAAGCGCACCAGCCGCTGCTGGCCGGCCCCTTCAAGCCACTGCTGGCGGCGCTGCAGCGCCTGCAAACTGAAGGCACGCCCAGCATGCGCATCCGCACCGCACTGGTGACGGCACGCAGCGCGCCGGCACACGAGCGCGCCATTCGCACGCTGATGGACTGGAACATCGAGGTTGATGAAGCGATGTTTCTCGGTGGCCTGCCCAAGGGCGAGTTTTTGCGCGAGTTCGAGCCCGATTTCTTTTTCGACGACCAGACCGGCCACGTCGATTCCGCTTCGCGCCATGTGCCATCCGGCCACGTCGCCAGCGGCATCTCGAACGATTGAACATGGCCAAGGAAAAAACCATTTACGTCTGCTCCGAATGCGGCGGCACCAGTCCGAAGTGGCTTGGCAAATGCCCGGCCTGCAATGCCTGGAACACACTGATCGAGTCGCTACCCGAGAGCACGGCACCGACCAGGAACCGCTTCGCTTCATTGGCAAAAACCGCCGTGGTGGCGACTCTGGGCGAGATCGACGCAGTAGACATGGCGCGCACACCAACCGGCCACGATGAGCTCGACCGTGTACTGGGCGGCGGCATGGTCGAAGGCGGCGTCGTGCTGATCGGCGGTGACCCCGGCATCGGCAAATCGACTCTGCTGCTGCAGGCGCTGGATTCGTTGCAGCGCAGCGGCCAGAACACCTTGTATGTGACCGGTGAGGAGAGCGGCGCCCAGGTGGCGCTGCGCGCGCGCCGCCTGGGTTTAAACAACAGCCAGGTCAAGGTGCTGGCCGAGATCCAGCTCGAAAAGATCCTCGCCACACTGGAGGCAAAACTACCCGACATCGCGGTCATCGACTCGATCCAGACCGTCTACTCGGATCAACTGACCTCGGCACCGGGCTCGGTGGCGCAGGTGCGCGAATGCGCGGCGCACCTGACGCGCGCCGCCAAGGCCAGCGGTGTCAGCATTGTCTTGGTGGGACACGTCACCAAGGAAGGCGCATTGGCCGGGCCGCGCGTGCTGGAACACATGGTCGATACGGTGCTGTACTTCGAGGGCGATACGCACAGCAGTTTCCGCCTGGTGCGCGCGATCAAGAACCGCTTTGGCGCGGTCAACGAAATCGGCGTCTTTGCGATGACCGAAAAAGGCCTTAAGGGGGTCTCGAACCCGAGCGCCATCTTCCTGAGCCAGCACGCCGAACCGGTACCCGGCAGTTGCGTCATGGTGACGCTGGAAGGCACGCGCCCGATGCTGGTCGAGATTCAGGCACTGGTCGACAGCGGTGGCCCGTCGCCGCGGCGCCTGAGTGTGGGCCTGGACCGGGATCGCCTGGCCATGCTGCTGGCGGTGCTGCACCGCCACGCCGGTGTGGCCTGCATGGACCAGGACGTATTCGTCAATGCCGTGGGTGGCGTGCGCATCAGCGAGCCGGCGGCCGATCTGGCGGTACTGTTGGCCATTACATCGAGCTTGCGCGGCAAGCCGCTGCCCAAAGGTTTCTTTGCCTTTGGCGAAGTCGGGCTGGCTGGCGAAGTGCGCCCGGCACCGCGCGGTCAGGAGCGACTGAAAGAAGCGGCCAAGCTCGGTTTTAGCGTGGCCTTGGTGCCCAAAGCCAATGCGCCGAAAAAACCGATCGAAGGCCTGACCATACACGCCGTAGAGCGCGTCGAGCAGGCGATGGAAGTGGTGCGCGGTCTGAGCTGACGCTGCGCCGGGCGCTCAGGCGGCTGCGAGCTCAGTAGCGCACAAAACTGTTACCCGATTTTTTTACCAGATCCCCGGCGCGCAGGCCCGGGTTTTCTTTGAATTCGACACTCCGGGTCCGCCCGTCTCCATAGCGCACCGTGACCTTCCACACCTTGTGCGTGTTCATGTTTTCCTGGACCTTCTTGCCCGCGTAGGCGCCACCCGCCGCGCCAGCGATGGTGGCCAGGCCCTTGCCCGTTCCACCACCCACCTGATTGCCCAGCAAGGCACCGGCAACGCCACCGGCAATGAGTCCGACCGAACTGCTTTCGCCTTTCTTTTCAATCACGCGCACGGCGGTCACCTTGCCGCAATCGGCGCAAACCACTTCGGGTGCCGACGCGCTACCCGCCGGCGAAGCCGCCGCCAGCTGCGCTTTCGCTGTCGCGAGCGTCTTGTCGTACTCGGATTTGGCATCGCGCCGACACTGCAGGCGTGCCTCGGAAGAAGTTTCGTCGTTGCACAGCTTCTTGTCCGCCTCGTAGCGCGCCAGCGCCGCCTTGCTGTCGGCTGTGTACTGGGCTTTTGGCGTCACTGGCGTCTGGGCCGCGGCCGTCAAGGCTAGGCCCGCGAGCAAGAAACCAGTGCTCGTCATCCATAAACGTGTCTTCATTGCGTACTCCTGAGGCAAAAGCATCATACTGCGGCCCTGCATGCGGGCGAGTCGGCACGGAGAATAAAGAAAAACGCGCCCAGTGACGCCGCAGTGCAGCAGCCAGCGCATGTTAAGCAAGACTTAATTTGCAGTCCTTAGGATGGCCGCTGCTGGAGATTTCATGCACGCCCAACTTTCCTTTGCCCCCCGAAAACCAATGTCCTATTTCAGCCTGAAAAAATTGGCGTTCGCTGTTGCCCTGAGCGCAAGCCTGACCGCTAGCGCCCAGGCCGAATCCAAAGGGATTAGCGGCCCGCTGTTGCCGAAGTACCAGCAGGAATGCGCTGCCTGCCACCTGGCCTACCCGCCCGGCATGCTGCCGGCCGCATCGTGGCAGCGCATCATGGGCGCGCTCAACCAGCATTACGGGGCCGACGCTTCGCTCGATGAGGCCACGACACGCGAAATCGGCGTCTGGCTCAAGGCCCACGCCGGCAGCTACAAGCGGGTGAGCGAACAGCCGCCGCAGGACCGCATCAGCAAATCAGCCTGGTTCTTGCAGAAGCACCGCCCTGGTGAATTGCCGGCCGACGTCTGGAAACGTGCAGCCGTGGGCAGTCCGGCCAACTGCGCAGCCTGCCACCGCAGCGCGGCGCAGGGCAGTTTCAATGAACACGAAGTCAAGATTCCGAAGTAGCAGCGCATGAGCCCGCAAAATCAGCCACGCTGGTTTGGGATGCGCCGGTGCGGGTCTTTCACTGGCTGCTGGCGCTCAGTTTTATTGGCGCCTGCGTCACGGCCGAAGGCGCACGCTGGCAGCAAGTCCATATGAGCCTGGGCTACACCATGGCTGGCCTGCTTGCCTTTCGCATTCTGTGGGGGCTGCTCAGGACCCGCTATGCGCGCTTTGCCAACTTTGTGCGCGGCAAGGCGCAACGTCATATCGGGCACAATCCGGCCAGCGGCGCCTCCATCGTACTGTTGCTGCTGCTCGGCGCTGCAGTGGTCGGCGCCGGTTGGGCTGCCTATGACCAGCTGGGCCGACGCTGGCTGAAAGAACTGCACGAGGGCGTCTCCAACTTCATTTTCATGGTCGTTGGTTTGCACGTCGTTGGGGTCATGGTGTCGAGCTGCTTGCATCGCGAAAACCTGGTGCGCGCGATGGTCAACGGCAAGAAAGAGACCACGCTTGCTGCCAGCATCACTCGCCCCTGGTATGCGCTGACAGTCCTCATTCTGATCAGCGTGCTGGGGTTCTGGTGGCTGCAGTGGCAGAGTGCGTCAAAGCCTCGCAATGCGCACACCAACTACGCTAGCGTAAAGAATGCAAAAAATGCAAAATCAGGTCATTACAAGCTGCCGAATGACGTCACAAAAGCCAGCATAAGGCCGAACGTCCTCGACGTTCACAACTAAAGGGAGTTTATCAATGCGTATTTTATTGGCGGAAGACGATCTGTTGCTGGGTGACGGCCTGCGTGCTGGTCTGCGCCAGCTTGGTTTCCAGGTGGACTGGGTTCGCGACGGCGTGGCGGCCGAGCGCGAACTGGCGGTAGGTGACTACACGGCGGCAGTGCTCGATCTGGGTTTGCCGTTTAAGGACGGGATCGATGTGCTGCGCGCTCTGCGCAGCCGCAAAATCGCGACGCCCGTGCTGATCCTCACGGCGCGCGACGCGGTACCGGATCGCATCCGCGGCCTTGACCTGGGCGCCGATGACTACGTGGTCAAACCAGTCGACCTGCACGAACTGGGCGCGCGCCTGCGCTCCCTGGTGCGCCGGTCCATCGGCCAGTTGCAGGACATCCTGCGCAGCGGCCCGGTGATGCTCGACCCCCTGGCGCGCCAGGTTACGCTGGACGGCGAGACCGTGCAATTGTCCACGCGCGAGTTCGACTTGCTGCACGCCCTGATGCGCAACGCTGGACGCGTCATGTCACGCGAACAACTCGAGCAGCAGTTGTACAGCTGGGGCTATGAAGTTGAAAGCAATGCCATCGAAGTTCATATCCACCACCTGCGCCGCAAGCTGCGCGCCGATGTGATCCAGACCGTGCGCGGCGTTGGCTATACCCTGTTGCGCAGTCCCGAGTTAGCATGAATCTAAAACTGCGGTCCCTGCAGGCGCGCCTGCTGGCCATGCTGTTGGGGCTGCTGACGGTGGTCTGGCTGGGCGCCGCACTGATGACCTGGGTTGACGCGCGCCATGAACTCGATGAACTGCTCGATGGCCACCTGTCGCAGGCGGCGGCCTTGCTGGTCGTGCAGGAGGCCCGGGTTAGCGCCAACGCCAATATGAACGACGCGCCTGCGCTGAACAAAGACGCATCGCGCGTGACATTCCAGGTATTTCGCAAGGGCCGATTGGTGACGCGCTCGGCCGACACCCAGATCGAGCCACTGTCCGGCGCTGCGCTTGGTTTTGCCACCGTTACCCTGAAGGATGGTACGGAGTGGCGGGTATTCGGAACGCACGATGTCGAAAACGATATCCAGGTGTTCGTCGGCGAGCAGACCGAAACGCGCAGCGACATTGTCTGGGTCGTGCTGCGCAATATGCTGGTACCGCTGGTGCTGGCGCTGCCTTTGCTGGCATTGCTGCCATTGTGGGCGGTGCGCCAGGGGCTGGCGCCCCTGCGCGAACTCAGCCGGTTGCTGGGCGCGCGCAAACCACAGGACCTCGAACCCGTGCTGCCCGACAACATACCAGTCGAAATGCAGCCCCTGGTGGAGGCCCTCAATGCCCTGCTCGAACGCATTGCCCGGATGCTGGCCTTCGAGCGACGCTTCACGGCCGACGCGGCGCATGAACTGCGCACGCCAATCGCCGCCATCCGCACCCAAGCCCAAGTGGCCATGGGCGCTGGAGCCGACACAACTCAGCGCCAGCATGCACTGCAAGCAACCCTGAGCGGCTGTGATCGCGCCACCCGCCTGGTCGAGCAACTGCTGATGCTGGCACGCCTGGAAGTGGCGCCGTCGACTCCAAGCATTCCGGTTGATCTGAGCGCTGTGGCACGTCGCGTCGCAGCCGACCTAGCGCCGGTGTCGCTGGGGCGCCGACAAATCCTGGAGCTCGAAGCCCCAACTCCCTGCGCCGTGGCCTGTGACGAATCGCTGAGCGCCGTGCTGGTGCGCAATCTGATCGACAACGCCCTGCGTTACAGCCCGGACGGCGCCCGCGTCTGCGTCAGCGTCAGCAACGAGACCGGGCAGACCGTGCTGCGGGTCGAAGACAGCGGCCCGGGCATGTCGAAGCAGGAAATGGCGCGCCTGGGTGAGCGCTTCTTCCGGGTTCTTGGCCATGCGCAACCAGGCAGCGGCCTGGGCTGGTCGATTGTCAGAAGAATTGCGGACGTCATCGGCGCGCAAGTGCAGGTCAGCCGTGCACCCCTGCTGGGCGGTCTGGCCGTAACCGTGCGCTGGCCGGCTACGGCAGCAGCCTGAGCGACGCAGCCTTGCGCTTTCGGACCCGCGACCTGGGTCAAAATAAGGCCATGCAATTTCAAAAATTCGGGGTCCCGCTGTTTGGCACCGTTGTGCTCCTCGCCGCCCATCGCTATTACGGCTGGGGCGGTGTTGCGTTCGCCGCCGGCGCTCTGGTCATGTGGCTGCTGCTGCATTTCAGCCGCATGATGCAGATTCTCAAGCGCGCCGCCAACCGCCCGATCGGCTTTGTTGACAGCGCGGTCATGCTCAACGCCAAGCTGCGTCCGGACGTAACACTGATGCACGTCGTGGCCATGACGCGCGCACTGGGCGAACCCAGGAGCGCCAAGGACAGCCAGCCCGAATTGTTCCGCTGGACCGACGCCACCGAGTCGCACGTGACCTGCGAATTCCGCCACGGCAAACTGCAAAAATGGGAACTGGTCCGCCCACCCCAGGACGACGAAGCGGCCAGCGGATCGGGCCCCGGCCAAGGCTCGTAAAATCAGCGCTTTACCGGACGAGCCGCCGCCACTTGAACCGAGCCTGCGCCGTCTTCACCATTTATAAAAGGAAACACAATGAGCGCCCAACCTCCTTCGATGTCTGACCGCGACGGCAAAATCTGGATGGACGGCCAGATGGTGGAGTGGCGTGACGCCAAGATCCACGTCCTGACCCACACCTTGCACTACGGCTGCGGCGCCTTCGAGGGCGTGCGTGCCTACAACACAGTGGGTGGCACAGCCATTTTTCGGCTCGAAGAGCACACCGAGCGTCTGTTCAACAGCGCCAAGATTTTGCGCATGCAAATTCCGTTCACCAAAGAGCAGGTGATGGAAGCGCAAAAGGCGGTGGTACGCGAGAACAAGCTCGAATCCTGCTACCTGCGCCCGCTGACCTGGATTGGCGACAAAAAGCTCGGCGTGAGCCCGCGTGGCAATACCATTCACCTGATGGTGGCTGCCTGGCCTTGGGGCGCCTACCTCGGTGAAGAGGGCATGAAACGCGGCATCCGGGTCAAGATTTCGAGCTACACGCGCCACCATGTCAACATCACCATGACGCAGGCCAAGGCGGTGAGCAATTACACGAACTCGATCCTCGCCAACATGGAGGTGACCGACGAAGGTTACGACGAAGCCATGCTGCTTGATGCCAGCGGTTTTGTCAGCGAAGGGGCGGGCGAGAACGTGTTCATCGTGAAGGACGGCGTGGTATACACACCCGACCTGTCGGCCGGCGCCCTGAACGGCATCACGCGCAACACGGTGTTGCACATCTGCAAGGACCTCGGCCTCGACGTCATCCAGAAACGCATCACGCGCGACGAGGTCTACATCAGCGACGAGGCCTTCTTCTCCGGCACGGCCGCCGAAGTGACACCGATTCGCGAGCTCGACCGCATCGAACTCGGCAGCGGCTCGCGCGGCCCGATCACCGAGAAGATTCAAAGCGCCTTCTTTGACATCGTCAACGGCAAGAACCCCAAGTATGCCCACTGGCTGACCAAGGTCTGAAGCCGTTGGCAAAGCGAAATATCCTTAGGAACATCATGAGCAAAGCGATCATCGAACTACTGGCCACAGACCTGAACCATCAGGGCGGCGTCTACTGCCCCAACCCCAAGGCCGATATGAAGCTGTGGAACAGCCACCCCAAGGTCTACCTCGATGTGGCCCAGAGCGGTGAGGCCAAGTGCCCTTATTGCGGCACCGTTTACAAGCTCAAAGACGGCGAGCACTTCGCCGGACATTGAAGCCCTTTGGCATCTGACCCGCGCTGCCTGATCATCGCACCCCAGTGGATCGGGGATGCGGTGATGACCGAGCCACTGCTGCGCCGGCTCGCTGCGCGCGGTGAACGCCTCACGGTCGGTGCGCTGCCGTGGGTGGCGCCGGTGTACCGGGCCATGCCGCAGGTGGCCGAGGTCATCGAGTTTCCGTTTGCGCATGGCGGCCTGCAACTGAAGGCGCGCCGCAACCTGGCGCGCCAGATCGAAGGCCACTTTGATGTCGCCTACATCTGCCCCAACTCCCTGAAAAGCGCACTGCTGCCGTTTCTGGCCAGCATCCCGAAACGAATCGGCTACCTGGGTGAGGCACGGGTCGGTCTGCTGACGCACCGGCTAAAAAACCCGCCCAAGAATCAGCGCCCGGCCATGGTCACGTTCTACTCGGCGCTCAGCGGCGACGACGACATTGCCGGCGACCGGCCCCAATTGCAGCTCAAGGCCGACGAACTCGCAACGGCCTTGCAGCAGATGGGCCTGCAACGCGGTGGCTACGATGTGTTGGCACCGGGGGCCGAATTCGGGCCCGCCAAACGCTGGCCGGCAAGCCATTTTGCCGAACTGGCGCAGCAACTTGATCGAACCGTGGTGCTACTCGGCTCCAGCAAGGAAGCCGCCTTGTGCGATGAAATCGCAGCACCCGTGAACGCACAGACACCGGGCAAGTGCCTGAATCTGGCAGGAACGACGACACTCGCCCAGGCTTTCGCCGCCATTGCAGCGGCCCGCTGCGTGATCAGCAATGATTCCGGTCTGATGCATGTGGCTGCCGCTTTTGGCGTGCCACAGGTCGCGCTGTTTGGCTCCAGCAGCCCACTGCACACGCCACCGCTGAACGCCAAAGCGGCCGTGCTATGGCTCAAGAACGATCCCGACTACCTGCCGGCGCTTGATTGCGCACCCTGTTTCGAGCGCGTCTGCCCGCTCGGCCATACGCGTTGCCTGAACGCCATCACGCCGACGATGGTGCTGCAAAACCTGTTGCGCGTGGCACATTAACCAACGCCCAGCAGCTGCGGATTCCCAGCCAGTGTGGCCCATGCTGGGCGCACAAAAAAAAAGCCACCCGAAGGTGGCTAGGAAACATCCCAAAAGGGCAAGAACACTGGAATCGTCAATTCTGGCGGGTTTCAACCCATTTGTGTGTGACTTACCTCCAGCGCTCAATCACTGTGTGACAGCAGCTAGGCTGACTTTAGCCAAGCTAAGGTCTATCGCCTATCCCCCGAAAGGGGGATATTGAGTCCAAAATGACACTTATCTTCCTGATTCAGGCGGTGTTGGCAGCACCCAGCGGCAACTGGACCACAAAACAGGCACCGCCCTCGGGCCGGTTTTCGCAGCTCACGCTACCCCCATGACGCACGGCAATCGATTTCACCAGGGCCAGCCCGAGCCCGACACCACCATCGCGCTCGGTAGCACCGGGCAGGCGGTAAAAAGGTTCAAAAATACGTTCGCGCAGCTCAGCCGGAACCCCGGGGCCTCGATCGCAAACCTGAATCAAGGCGTGCCGCTCCGTCTTTTCCAGCGTCACACTGATTTCGCCCGCCGCATGGCGGCGCGCATTTTCCAGCAGATTGCGCATGACGCGGCGCAACAACTTGCTCACACCCTGCACCGGCAAGGCTGCACCCGCCTCAGATGCCGCGTCATCGAGCCCCTGAATAATCAGTTCGGCACCGGCACGCGCACATTCCTCGGCGGCCAGGCCGATCAGGTCAACTGACTCGACGGTACCCAGATCGGCTTCGCGCGCGTCAAGTCGGCTGGCCAGCAAAATTTCCTCGATCAACTGGTCGAGTTCGGCAATATTGCGCGAAATCTCCGCCTTCAAGCTCGGTAGCGGCTTGGCCGGCGTCGCGCCGCCGACCGCCGGAGACTGCGGCCCCATCAGTTCCAGCCCCATTCGGATACGGGTCAAGGGCGAGCGCAACTCATGCGAGGCGTTGGCCAGCAAGGACTTTTGCGAGGCCAGCAGGGTTTCATGCGACTTGACCAAGTTCTCAACGCGCTCGGCCGCATGGTTAAAACGCCGGGCCAGAAAAGCCACTTCATCCTGACCCGACTCGGCGACCCGAACCGAGAGATCGCCTTCGCCCCACTTTTCAACGCCGTTTTGCAGCAGTTCAAGTCGGCGCGTGAGTTTGCGAATGATCGGGTAAGTGGCCAGCGCCACTGCCACAGCCACCAGCGTCAGAGTCCAGAAAAACCCGAACGGGGCCAGATTCCAGGGTGAACGTGGCGGGCGCGGCAATTGCATGTACACGATCTGGCCGTCACGCATCAACACCACAAACTCGGGGCCATAGCCGCTCGGGTCTTCCTGAAGACCGAACGAAGGCGCCTGCGCCTGCGGCTCGCCAGAGGGTTGGACCCCGATGGTGGCCCCGGGCGGACGCCGACGCCGGCTATGGCCATTGCCAATGATCTTGCCAGCCTCGTTGCGCATGACGACGTCGCGCAGCGGCGGCTCGACGGTCAGCCGCCAAGCCCAGCCCACCAAAAAGGTCAGCACCGCCACGGCCAGCACGACTGCCAGCCAGATGCGCGCGTACAGCTTGCGTGGAAACATGCCTGGAATTTGTCTTGAAAAAAGTTGCGCTCAGTCTTGCTGGCGCGCAAACACGTAGCCGACACCGCGCACAGTGAGGATGCGCCGCGGCTCCTTCGGATCGGCCTCGATGGCGGCGCGAATGCGCCCCATGTGCACATCGATGGAGCGGTCAAAGGCGTCCAGCTCACGGCCGCGCACCGCTTCCATGATCTGGTCGCGCGTGAGCACCCGGCCAGCCCGCTCGGCCAGCGCCACCAGCAGGTCGAACTGGTAGGACGTCAGGTCGCAGGGCTCGCCGGCGACGCTGACGATGCGCGCATCGCGGTCAATTTCGAGCGAGCCAAAGCGCAGTTGCTTGCCCACCTCGGGGGCGCCCTCAACGCGCCGGCGCAGGACGGCCCGAATGCGTGCCAATAACTCGCGCGGCTCGAACGGCTTGGGCAGATAGTCATCGGCCCCGATTTCGAGTCCAATGATGCGGTCCATCGGATCACCCTTGGCCGTCAGCATCAGCACCGGCACCTGAGCGCGCGCACCAGGCAGGGCGCGGATGCGCCGGCAGACTTCGAGTCCGTCCATGTCGGGCAGCATCAGGTCCAGGATCACCAGATCGGGCGCGCCGGCCTGCACAGCCGCCAGGCCGCTGTGCCCATCACCGGCGTGGCTGACCTCGAAACCGGACTGCCCCAGGTACTCGCCCACCATCTGCGCCAGGCGGGCATCGTCTTCAATCATCAACAAGTGCTGGCTCATGGCGGCAGTCTACGGCAGCGCCCGCTCAAGCGCTTGCAGCGACTGTAAAGTTAGGTAAATGAGCCGGCCCAGGCGGCGCTAGGTCTTCTTGTTTCGGGCTGCCAGCCACACCAGCAGCAGCACCGGAACGCCCAGCAGAGCGGTCGCACAGAAGAAGTTTTGATAACCGAAGGCATCAACATAGCGGCCCGAGTAACCCGCCAGAAATTTGGGGGCCAGCAGCATCACCGAGCTGAATATGGCGTATTGTGTGGCCGAGTAGTTGATGTTTGTCAGGCTCGACAGATACGCGATGAACGCCGCCGAGGCGATGCCGCTGGAAAGGTTGTCGGCCGAGATCACGAAGATCAGCGATGTCACATCATGGCCGCGTGTGAAGAGCCAGGCAAACAGCAGGTTGCTCGCCGCGCTCAGCACCGCGCCCAGCATCAACACGCGCATCACGCCCACACGCAATGACATGGCGCCGCCGATGAAGGCACCAGCCAGCGTCATGATGACGCCGTAAATCTTCGTTACCGCCGCCACCTCGTCCTTGGTGTAACCCATGTCAACATAAAACGGATTGGCCATGATGCCCATCACCACATCGCTGATCCGGTAGATCGCGATCAAGGCCAGGATCAGCAGGGCCTGACTGCCATAGCGCCGCAAGAAATCGGCAAACGGATCGATCAGTGCGCCGCGCAGCCATTCGGCCAGGTTCTTCGCCTTGGGCATGACGCGCTGCCCGGGCTCGGGCGACACCAGCACCGTCACCATGCCGAGCAACATCGATGCCGCCATCACCAGGTAAGCCGTCTGCCAGGCGCTGTGCTGGTAGGTAGAGAGCCCGGCCACTTCAGAGCGCGCCGCCAGCCAGAGCACGCCGGCACCGGACCAGATCATGGCCAGCCGGTAGCCGGTCTGGTAGGCCGCAGCCAGCGCCGCCTGCCGGTCGGTGTTGGCCGACTCGATGCGAAAGGCATCGAGCGCGATGTCCTGCGTGGCCGAACCGAAGGCGACCGAGAGCGCGCCCCAGATCACCGGCTGCAGCGCCACGCGCGGGTCGTTGAAAGACATCGCCACCAGGCCTGCCATGACGGCCAGTTGCGCCAACAGCAGCCAGCTGCGGCGACGGCCCAGCCAGCGCGTCAGCAGCGGAATCGGCAGCCAGTCCACCAGCGGCGCCCAGACCCACTTGAAGGCGTAGGCCAGACCAACCCAACTCAGGTAGCCGATGGTGGTGCGGTCGATGCCGGCTTCGCGCAGCCAGAAACTCAGCGTGCCCAGCACCAGCAGCAGCGGCAACCCGGCGGAGAAACCCAGCAACAGCATACGCAAGCTCGGCGGCTCCAGGTAAACCTTGAACGTGGCCAGCCACGTGGGCTTGATTTGTACGGTGTCGGAGGCACTTGGAGTCATGCGTCAATAATACGCGTCGATCCAGCGTGTTGACGACAGAGCTTGTCCACTTTGTGTGGCTGCGGTCTGTCCCGCAAAATTTCACAATGTCTACGATGCCGAACCTGACCCTCACCACCCTGCGCCATCTGCTGCTGGCGCTGACCTTGTGCGCCGCCACATCCTTGCCAGCGCTGGCGCGAGAGGGCGTGGACGTCGGTGGCAACTCGGCTTTCAGCAAACTGGTTCCGGCCGAGAGCGTCGAACGCTCGGCCACGCAGCAATATGCCCAGTTGCTGCAGCAGGCGGCATCCCAGCACGCGCTCGGCCCGAAGGACAACCCGCAGGTCAAGCGCCTGCGCGCGATCGCCCAGCGCCTCATTCCCTTTACCGGAGTCTGGAACCCGCGCGCCCGCGACTGGCAGTGGGAAGTCAACCTGATCGGCAGCAAGCAGGTCAATGCCTTTTGCATGCCGGGCGGCAAGATCGCCTTCTACACCGGCATCCTCAATCAGCTCCAGCTCAGCGACGATGAAGTGGCGATGGTGATGGGCCACGAGGTGGCGCACGCACTGCGTGAACACGCACGCAAGCGCATGGGCAAGAGCGGGCTGACCCAGGGCGCGGCACGCATCGGCGGCGCCGTTGTCGCTGGTGTCTTTGGCATCGACCCGCGCCTGACCGATGCGGTAGCACGCGGCGGCGCCAATCTGCTGACGCTGGAATACAGCCGCGAGGACGAATCCGAGGCCGATCTGGTCGGCATGGAACTGGCCGCCCGCGCCGGCTATGATCCGCGCGCCGGCATCACCCTGTGGCAAAAGATGAGCGCGGTCAGCAAGAACGCGCCGCCGCAATTTCTTTCCACTCACCCGTCAAGCAAATCGCGCATCAAGGAAATCGAAGCCAACCTGCCCAAGGTGCTGCCGCTGTTCGAGCGGGCTAGGCGGGGGTGACGGTGCGGCTGAGGTAGCGGACAGTTGTCATTGCGGGCTTGCCCCGCAATCCATGGATGCCGGATCGAGTCCGGCCTGACAACGTCTTCCTCTGTGCGTGTCATGATTCATACGAATCTCAATAGCCGCTTTGCAAATCACCCGCAATCAAACGGAACTGCTCCAGCGCTGCTTCAAGGTCATCCACAATTTCCTGCGCAATCACATCCGGCGGCGGCAGGTTGTCGCTGTCAGCCAGTGAATCATCCTTGAGCCAGAAAATATCGAGACTGGCCTTGTCGCGTGCGATCAGCTCGGCATAGTCGTAAACACGCCAGCGGCCTTCAGGTGCCTCTGCACTCCACGTCGCCTTGCGCTCATGCCGGTTGGCCGGGTTGTACAGCTTGACGAACTCCTCCAGATGCTCGCGCTTGAGCGGATTGGTTTTGAGCGTGAAATGCTGATTCGTCCGCAGGTCGTATATCCACAGCTTCTTCGTCCACGGTATTTCGCTGGCGGGCTTGCGCTCGAAGAAAATCACATTGGCCTTCACGCCCTGCGCATAGAACAGGCCGGTGGGCAAACGCAGCAGCGTGTGCACATCGCACTCGTGCAGCAGTTTTTTGCGGATGGTCTCACCTGCGCCGCCTTCAAACAACACGTTGTCGGGCAGCACTACGGCGGCGCGACCATGCTGCTTGAGCAGGGTCTTGATGTGCTGCACAAAGTTGAGTTGCTTGTTGGACGTGGTGGCCCAGAAGTCGTCGCGCTCGATCACATCTTTTTCGGTGCTGACTTTGCCCTCAGCGCCGGTGATCATGGTGCTGCTCTTCTTGCCAAAAGGCGGATTCGCCAACACCACATCAAAGCGCTCGCCGGGGTCTGCCGCCAGCGCATCAGCCACCACGATGGGCACCGACTTGTCCGAACCAATGCCGTGCAGCATCATGTTCATCGCCGCCAGGCGCGCCGTGCTTTGCACCAGCTCCCAGCCACGCAACGCTTGCTCCTTCAAGTGCTTCTTTTGCTCGCGCGTGAGGTTCGGGTTGTGATCGGCCACATGGTTGTGCGCAGCAAACAAAAAGCCGCCAGTGCCACAGGCCGGGTCGCAAATCGTCTCGCCCGGCTTGGGTGCAGTGCAGTCCACCATGGCCTGAATCAGCGGGCGTGGCGTGAAGTACTGGCCGGCACCGCTCTTGGTGTCCTGCGCATTCTTTTCCAGCAGACCCTCGTAGGCGTCGCCCTTCACATCGGCGCCCATAGCCGACCAGTTCTCGCAATCAATCAGGTCCACCACCAGGCGGCGCAGCTTGGCCGGGTCCTGAAACTTGTTTTGCGCCTTGCCAAAGATCAGGCCGATGGTGCCCTTCTCGGCACCGAGCTTCTCCAGCGTGTGGCGGTAGTGGTCAAACAACTCGTCGCCATCTTTGGCCAGCAATGCGGGCCAGTCAAAACCCTTGGCGATGGGGCTGGGCTGGCTCCACGGCGGGCGGCTGCGCTCGTCGGCCATCTTGAGGAACAGCAGGTAAG